>CP107216.1:557500-920625 GCA_025757645.1 Clostridiales bacterium | reverse complement strand
TCCAAAAAGTTGCGTCAGCGGCGGAAGCGGACGATCTTGCCCGCGCCGTCCAGAAGCGGCTTGCGGTTGAGCAGGAGCAGCAGCAAAATGCACACTGCCTGCGCGATCTTCCAGCCCGGAAGCTGCAGGACGATGAAGAGCGTCTGCACCGTCAGCAGGATGCAGTTTTCCGTGACGCCGACAACGTAAAACCGGAACGGGATGAACTTGCGCGCATCCACCGCCCGGATGACAAACACGACAAAATAGCTCACGCACGTGGCAATGGCCGCGCCCTGCACGCCGAGCTTCGACGGGATGAGCAGGAAGTTGAGCGCGATGTTGAGCAGCGCGCCGATCATGGACGTGACGAACGTGCGCTTGCTGCACTTTTCGACCATGTAGACGCTGCCGAGATAGCTCACGAACGCGGAAAAGACCATGGCCATGCCGAGCACCGGCACATACAGCCACGCGCCGTAATACTGCTCGGTCGTGAGCACGTGGATCTCCGGCACGGCGAAGGCGATGATGCACGCGCCGGCGAGGAACATCACCGACTGGAACGAGCACCAGACCTTCGAGAAGAAGCGGATGTGCTCGCGCCGGCTGCCCTGCGCCTCGGACACGGCGGAAAACTGCCACGCCTCCATGAAAATGCTCGACACGAGCGACAGGATCGTCGGCATCTTGTACGACACGGCGTAAATACCGTTGGCGTCCACGCCGAGGTAGGCCGTGACCATGTAGCGGTCGGACACGCTCGTGATCCACCAGAACACCGTCGTCGGGATCATGGGGATGCTGTAGGCCAGCATCTCGCGCGCGGCCGCCCAGCCCGGGCGGAGCATGAGCTGACGCCAGAGCCGCTCGCGCACGAACAAAAGCAGCGTGCACGCCAGATCCGCCAGCGCGACGGAGAGCACATAGCCCGTGATGCCCATGCGCAGGCCGACGAGGAAGAGCACATTCAGTCCGATGACGAGCACGGTATTGATCATGCCCTGCACGGCGTAGAGCGCCGTGTGTCCCTCGGCGCGCACAAACTGCGCGCACAGCGAGTGGAAGCACGAGCACATCGTATAGAGCGCGATCAGCCAGAGGAACCCGTCAAACTGCGGGAAGAGCCCCAGCAGCGGCAAAATGGCCACGAGCAGCACAGCGCCCGCCAGGATCGTATACACGCCGACGGAGAAAATGTTGCGCCGCTGCTCGGTGTGGTCCACGGCGAAGCGGAACACGCCGTCCGTGATGCCGAGGCTGATGAGCGGGAAGAGCAGATTGGCCGTCTGCGTGATGAGGTCGGCGGTGCCGTAGTCCGCGGGGGTGAGATAGCTCGTGTAAAAGCGCACCATGAAAAACACCAGCAGCTTGCTGCCGAAGGTGCCGAGGCTGATGAGCATGGTGTTGGACACGAGGGTTTTATATTTATTGTTGCTGTTCGACATAGGCGTACCTGTGTTTCTGCCCGCGCGAGTAAAAAATTTCCGCCGGTCTGGCAGGCGCGGACATAGCCAGTATAGCACAGTTGACGCGAAAGCGGGAGCTCTTTTTGCGGATCGCGGCGAAAAAGCGCACTCCGCCGCACAAAAAGCCGCCCGCGCAGAGCCCCGCGCGGGCGGCCAGACGGTCAGTGCGTATAATAAGCGAGCGCCGTACTGTCGGCCACGATGGCGGCGCAGTCTCCGGCCGAGAGCGCCTCGAAGCAGGCCTTCGACCCGCCGGTGACGCGCTGAGCCGCGCCGAAGGCTTTCATGAGCTTCTCGTCGGCCGAGAGGGCGGTCATGTACGTCTCGTCCGTGCCGAGCAGGACGGTCGTGCTCTTGAGGCTGCCGGCCGTGCGGTATTTCGAGTCGCCGCGCACGATGAGCTGCAGCTCATTTTCGAGATACGGCGCGGTGAGCGTCATCTTCTGCTTTTTCTTGTTCTTGCTGTCCTTGCTGTCGGTCTGGTCGAGCACCATGCCGCCCCAGGCACAGTCGACATTGCCGCTTGAGAGCTCGACATAGGCGTTCTGGTTCGAGATCGGCTGATACTGCAGCGTCCAGCCGAGGCGGGCGCAGACCGCCTGCGCGAGCTCGACGTCAAAGCCGCTGTAACCGTCGCCGTCGGCGTAGCTCATGGGAAAGCGCTCCTCGTTCAGGCCCATGATGAACGTGCGCTGCGGAATGTCGCCGAGCGCGTCGAGCGCATTGGCATCGCTGTCAAAGGTCGTGTTGTCCGTGCCGAACCACTTGAGCGCGAGGCTGTGGATCGTCCCGTCGGCCGCGAGGACCTTGAGCGCAGCATTGACATACACCGCCGCCTGATCCCCGTCCCGAAAGCCGATGCGAAACTGTTCCGTGCCGAGCGTCTTGACCACGCGGTAGCTGCCGACCGTCTTGCTGCACGCTGCGCAGGAAAAACACAGCGCGAGCGCAAGCAGCAGCGCCGCGATCCGTTTTGTATGCTTCAAGGGAAGCCCTCCCAAATGAAAAATCAAAAAAGCGCATCGGAACCCGATGCGCTTTTTATCATACCGAATCTTGCACGGCGGTGCAAGAGGGAAAAGCTGAATTTTCTCTTACATTTTTGTCACGGCCGCTCATTGTAGCGCGCGAGGAACTGCTTCGTGCGCTCCTGCTGCGTATCGCCAAAGACCGCCTCGGGCGCGCCCTGCTCGACGATGACGCCGCCGTCCATGAAAATGACCTTATCAGCCACGGCGCGGGCAAAGGCCATCTCGTGCGTGACGATGACCATGGTCATGTGCTCCTCGGCGAGCGCGCGGATGACCTTGAGCACCTCGCCCGTGAGCTCGGGGTCGAGCGCGGAGGTCGGCTCGTCGAAAAACAGGATCTCGGGGTTCATCTCCAGCGCGCGGGCGATGGCCACGCGCTGCTGCTGGCCGCCGGAGAGCTGGCACGGATAGGCGTCGGCCTTGTCGCCGAGGCCCATCTTCTCGAGCGTCTTGCGCGCGGACGCCTCGACCTCCGCGCGGTCGCGCTTCTGCACGCAGATGGGCGCGTCCATAACGTTTTTGAGTACAGAGTAGTGCGGGAAGAGATTGAACTGCTGAAAAACGAGGCCGAAATAGTTGCGGATCTGCTTGAGCTCCGCCTTGTCGGCGTAGACGGCGGCGCCGTCGTCGCCCGTGCGCGCGGCGTAGTGCCCGTCAAAGCAGACCTCGCCGGAGTCGATGCGCTCGAGCAGCGTGGCGCAGCGCAGCAGCGTGGATTTGCCGCTGCCGCTCGGGCCGATGATGGCCACGACCTCGCCCTTTTCGACGCTCAGGCTGATGTCCTTGAGGACGTGCAGCGTCCCGTTATTAAACGACTTTTTGACGTGATTGAGTTCCAATACGCTCATGACGGCACCTCCTTATTTGTAGTAGTCCATGCGCTTTTCGATCTTGCCCATGACAAAATCAACGATGGCATTGAACACGAAGTAGAACACGCCCGCCACAAGGAACGGCATGAAGCTGGTCTGGGAGTTTGCGATCTGCTTGCCGATGGTGAACATCTCCTGATAGGAGACGGTGAAGGCCATGGACGTGTCCTTGACGAGCGTGACGACCTCGTTGGTGATGCTGGGCATGATGCGCTTGACGACCTGCGGCAGAATGATGCGCAGGAAAGTCTGCGCCCTGGTGTAGCCGAGGACGTTCGCCGCCTCATACTGCCCCACGGGGATGGACTCGATGCCGCCGCGGTAGATCTCGGCAAAATAGGCCGCGTAGTTGATGGCGAAGGCGATAACGACGGGGATGAGCTTATTCTTGGCGACGGCCGTACCAAAGAGGTAGTACGGGCCATAGGTCACGGCGAGCAGCTGCAGCATCAGCGGCGTGCCGCGCAAAACCGCGATCACAAAACGGGTCACGCTGGAAACGACCTTGTTCTTGCTCATACGCAGCAGCGTGATGAGCATGCCCAGCGGGAGCGAGAACAGGATCGTCAGAAAGAAAATGGCGCAGGTCTTGCCGAGGCCCTCGCTCATTTTCATGATCATCGTAAGTAAAGTCATAAAGGATCCTCACTGTTACGCACACGCTCCCGGCGGCCGCAAAAGCCTCCGGGAGACGTGATGGAATTTCTGTCGTGCTTACTTGTTCAGGTAGGTCAGGTTGTTGACGATGTCGGGATACTTCGCAGCGATCTTCGCGTAAGTGCCGTTGTCAACCAGCTGCTGCACCGCACCCTCGATGGCGTCGCACAGCTCCTGATCGCCGGAGCGGAAGGCAATGCCGTACTGCTCGGCGCCCAGCTCCTCGTCGAGGATGGTGAAGCCGGCGTTTTCCTGCGCATAAGAAGTCGCCACGGGCTTGTCGACGATCACGGCGTCCACGGCGCCGCCGCCCAGCTCGGTGAAGCACTTGAGGAAGCTGTCACAGGTCGTGAGCTTGCCGAAGGTCTTGGCCAGGCTCTCAAGGTCGCCGCCCTCGGACAGGAGGGACTCGCCGGAGGTGCCCAGCTGCACGGCCACGTTCTTGCCGGCCAGATCCGCGGAGGACTTGATGTCGCTGCCTTCCTTGACCATGATGACCTGCGTGTTATCGTAGTAGGGCTTGGAGAGCACATAGCCGGCATCCTTCATGCTGTCGAGGATGGTCATGCCGGACCAGACACAGTCGCACTCTTTGGCATCGAGCTGCACCAGCTTCTGATCCCAGTTCACACCAAAGACCTGCAGGTCCCAGCCGAGCAGATCGCAGGCGGCCTGAGCGATCTCCACGTCAAAGCCGGTGTACTTGCCGTCGTCGCCCAGATAGCTGAACGGCGGGTATTCCGGATCGACGCCCATAATAAAGGTTCTCTTTCCGTCGGCAGCGGTGTTGCCGTCGTCCGTCTTGCTGCCGCAGGCGCACAGCGCCAGGCACATCACCAGCGCGAGCGCCAGCGAGATCACTTTCGTCATCTTTTTCATGTCGGTTCTCCTTCGTCATATTCTCAAAATTTTGTTTTGCTTGTTAGCACGCTGTTATATTACCACATTAGCACGATAAAGCAAGACCTTTTTCAAATTTTGTTGTGCGGATGCTGCACAACCGTTTTTGCCCCCGCGCATGCCCCGCCGCTCTTGCATTCGGGGCGCGAAACGGGTAAAATAAAGTTTTGTTGTTATTCTAATAAGAATCCGGAGGGATCTCGTCATGCGTTATGATGCCGGAAGCTGTGACGTCGCCGTCGTCGGCGCTGGCCACGCGGGCATTGAGGCCGCGCTGGCCGCCGCGCGGCTGGGACTGGACACCGTCTGCTTTACCATCAATATGGACGCCATCGGCAATATGCCCTGCAACCCCGCCATCGGCGGCACGGGCAAGGGCCACCTCGTGCGCGAGCTCGATGCGCTCGGCGGCGAGATGGCGCGTGCAGCCGATCGGGCCTGCATCCAATGCCGGATGCTCAACCGCGGCAAAGGGCCGGCCGTGCACTCGCTGCGCGCGCAGGCCGACCGGCGGAAGTATCAGGCCGTGATGAAGCACACACTCGAGCTGCAGCCGAACCTGCGCGTCAAGCAGGCGGAGGTCGTGGCCGTCGAGACGGAGGGCGGCCGCGTCAGCGCCGTCGTGACGGCAAACGGCGCCGTGTACCGCTGCCGCGCCGCCGTGCTCGCCACGGGCACGTATCTGCACGGGCGCACGATCGTGGGCGATGTGCTGCGCGACTCCGGGCCGGACGGGCTGGCGGCCGCCGGGCCGCTGGCCGAGTGCTGCAAGGCGCTGGGGCTGCGCATGCGCCGGTTCAAGACCGGCACGCCGCCGCGCGTGAACGCGCGCACGGTGGACTTCTCGCGCATGGAGCTGCAGCCGGGCGACGCGGAGATCGAGCCGTTCTCGTTTTCCACCACGCACCCGGTCGAGAACAAGGCCGTGTGCTACCTGACCTATACCAACGAGCGCACGCACGCCATCATCCGCGCGAACCTCGACCGCAGCCCCATCTACTCCGGCGTGATCGAGGGCGTCGGCCCGCGCTACTGCCCGTCCATCGAGACGAAGATCATGACCTTTCCCGACAAGCCGCGGCACCAGCTGTTCATCGAGCCGATGGGGCTGGACACGGAAGAGCTCTACATCCAGGGCTTCTCCTCCTCCCTGCCGGAGGACGTGCAGGTCGCAATGCTGCACACGCTGCCGGGACTCGAGCACGCGGAGATGACCCGCTGCGCCTACGCGATCGAATATGACTGCGTAGACCCGACGGAGCTGCTGCCGACGCTCGAGGCCAAGAAAGTGCCCGGCCTCTACGGCGCGGGGCAGTTCAACGGTTCGTCCGGCTACGAGGAGGCGGCCGTGCAGGGCTTCGTCGCGGGCGTGAACGCGGCGCTGAAGCTGCTGGAGCGTGAGCCGATGATCCTCCGCCGCTCGGACGGGTACATCGGCACGCTCGTGGACGACCTCGTGACCAAGGGCACGAACGAACCGTACCGCATCATGACCTCCCGCTCGGAGTACCGCCTGCTGCACCGGCAGGACAACGCCGACGAGCGCCTGAGCGCCATCGGCCACCGGATCGGGCTGGTATCGGACGAGCGCTTTGCCGCCGTGCAGCAAAAATACCGGCTGGTGGACGCCGAGTGCACCCGGCTGGAGAAAACGCACCTCGCCCCGTCGGACGCCCTCGCCGCGATGCTCACCGCGCGCGGCACCGCGCCGACGAGCTCGGGCGTGAGTCTGGCCGACCTCCTGCGCCGGCCGCAGATCACATATGCCGACCTCGCGCCGTTCGACCCCGCGCGGCCGGAGCTGCCGCGCGTCGTGACCGAGCAGGCGGAGATCCGGCTCAAGTACGCGGGCTACATCCAGCGCCAGCTGCGGCAGGTGGCGGAGTTCACCCGGCTCGAAGAGCGGCTGCTGCCGCCGGATCTCGACTATCGGCAGGTGTCCTGTCTGCGGCTCGAGGCGCGGCAGAAGCTCAGCGACATCCGCCCCGCGAGCCTCGGCCAGGCCAGCCGCATCTCCGGCGTCTCCCCCGCCGACATTGCGACGCTGATGGTCTATCTCGAAAGCCGCGAGGGGCAGAAATAAATAGAGCAGTTCCCGGACGGCGCAACGCCGTCCGGGAACTTTTTATGCCGAAATCCATCTTACCCCTTGACAGATGCGCCGACGCATGGTACCTTAACTGTACCAACACGGTTAATACAGTTAATACGCTACAGAAAGTTGGTGTTGCACTACGATCTCGATCAATTACCGCGATTCCCGGCCGATCTACGAACAGGTGCGCGACGGGCTGCGCCGGCTGATCGTGTCCGGCACGCTGCCGCTGGGCGAAAAGCTGCCCTCGGTGCGCGAGCTGTCCACGCAGCTGACCATCAACCCGAACACGATCCAGCGCGCCTACCACGAGCTGGAGACGGAGGGCTACATCTGCTCCGTCGCCGGACGCGGCAGCTACGTCTGCGCCCAGATCCCGGACGATCCCGCGCGGCAGGTCGCCCTGCTGCAGCAGTTCGACGCGGCCGTGCAGGAGCTGCTGTACCTCGGCATGCGCAGTGAGGAGCTGCGCCGCCGCATTCCCGAAGGAGGAACGAACCATGATTGAAGTCAAAGATGTCGTCAAAACGTTTGACGGCTTCCGCGCGCTCGACGGCGTGACCATGACCGTGCCGCGCGGCGCGGTGTACGGCCTCGTCGGGCCGAACGGCGCGGGCAAGTCCACGCTCATCCGCCACCTGACGGGCATCTACCGCCCGGACAGCGGCGCGATCGACATCGACGGCCAGCCCGTGTACGAAAACCCGGCCGTCAAGGCGCGCATCGCCTACATCCCGGACGACGTGTTCTATTTCCCGCAGGCGACGATCCCGGACATGATGCGCTACTACCGCGGCATCTACCCGAAGTTTGACGCCGAGCGCTATCAGAAGCTCGGCGAGGTGTTTCAGCTCGACCCGAAGCGGCAGATCCGCCGCCTGTCCAAGGGCATGCAGAAGCAGGCCGCGTTCTGGCTGGCGATGAGCCTGCGGCCGGACGTGCTCATCCTCGACGAGCCGGTCGACGGGCTCGACCCCGTCATGCGCCGCCAGGTCTGGAACCTCGTGCTGGCCGACGTGGCCGAAAACGGCACGACCGTGCTCATCTCGTCGCACAACCTGCGCGAGCTCGAGGACGTGTGCGACCACGTGGGCATCATGAACGACGGCAAGGTCCTGCTCGAGCACCCGCTCGCGGAGCTGCAGGCCAACATCGTCAAGGTGCTCGTCGCCCTGCCGGACGAGGCGAAGCTGCCCGAGGGGCTCGACATCCTGCACCAGAGCAGTCAGGGCCACCTGCACACGCTGATCGTGCACGGCGACGCCGCCGAGGTCACGAACCGCCTGTCCACCGCGCAGCCGCAGTACCTCGACGTGGTGCCGCTGACGCTTGAAGAGATCTTTATTTATGAACTGGGAGGTGCGGACTATGCCGTCAAAGACATCCTTCTGTAACGGAACGGAGTTTCGCAAGTGCCTGTCGCGCTGGTGGCCGCTGTGGGTCATATACGGCGTGATTCTGTTTATCATGCTGCCGGGTGTGCTGCTCAACGCGCGCTCGACGATACCGTATGTGTCGGCCGAGCAGAGCAGCTATCTCTCGAACGTCATTCTCTCCGAGACGCAGATGCTGCTGCCGCTGACAGCGTTTTGCGCGGGTCTGCTCGCAGCCGCCGCCATGTTCGGCTATCTGTACACGCCGCGCGGCGCGGGACTGGCCGCCTCCCTGCCGATCCGGCGCGGATGCATGTTCCGCACGCATCTGCTGGCGGGCCTTTTAATGCTGCTTTCGGCTGAGGCCGTGATCTTCGGCCTCGCCGTGCTCATCGAGGCGACGCGTTTCGAACTCGTCATCGAGCCGCTGCTCATCTGGCTGGGCATACTCGCGCTTGAGACGGTCGTATTCTACGGCATCGCCGTGCTGTGCGCCATGTTCACCGGCCACGTGGTCATGCTGCCGTTCCTGTACCTGCTCGTGAACTTCATCGCCGTGGGCTTCCAGCTGCTCGTCGAGACCGTGCTCTACATGTTCGTGTACGGCATGTCGGGCATGGTGGATCTGCCGGTCGACTGGCTCTCCCCGCTGGTGCTGTTCATGCGGCGCACAAGTGTCGGTCACGCCGATCTGGTGCGTCCGATCAGCGGCACGGGGGCGGAGGTCGCCATTGCCAACTTCTCCGGCTGGACCTATCCGCTCGTCTGGGCGGCGTTCGCGCTGCTGCTGCTCGTATGCGCGGGTCAGCTCTACCGCCGCCGCCGCATGGAGAGCGCGGGCGACACCGTCGCCATCCCGGTGCTCAAGCCGGTGCTGAAGTACATCGTGGCGCTCTTCGCCGGGCTGGCAATGCCGGTCGGCGTGTACGGCATGCTGCTCAACGTGCCGGCCTACCGGGCACATCTGGCGCCGTTCCTGCTGCTGACCGTTCTTGGCGCGGCGCTCGGCTTTGTCATCAGCGAGATGGTCATCCGCAAGTCCCTGCGCGTGCCGCGCACGGTCTGGCGCGGCTGCGTGATCACGGCGGTCGTGTGCTGCCTCGTCGTGGTCGGCGCAAAGTGCGACCTCTCGGGCTACGCCCGCCGCATCCCGGATACCGCGCAGGTCAAAAGCGTGCGCATCATCTGCAACGGTTACAACTCCACGCTCACCGAGGCGGAGAACATTCAGGCCGTGGAGGACATCCACCGCGCCGTCGTGGCGGAGCGCGAAAAGATCACGGACGACACCAGCATCACCAGTCTGCAGCTGACCTACAAGCTCTCGAACGGCAAGGTGCTGATGCGCGAATACGTGCTCCCCAACACGAGCACGCGTCTGGCGCAGATCGAGCAGGTGCTCAACTGCGACGAAGCGCGCACCACGCGCAACACGCCGGAGCTGGCCGTGACGCTCGAGCACCTCACCTACACAAACATCGGCTATGAGACCGAAAGCGGCGACTACCTCTACATGGAGCTCACGGCCGAGCAGGCGCTCGACCTGTACGAAAACGCCATCGTGCCCGACTGCGCGGACGGCACCATGGGCCGCGCCTGGCTGACCGACAGCGGCACGCGGCAGAGCACGGCCTACGCCGTGACCATCAGTTATCAGCTCAGCCAGTACGACCCGGCAACAGGCGAAACGACCTACGCCGACGTCGACTACACCCCGCTGACCGATTCCACGCGCACGCTCGCGTGGCTGCGCGCGCACGGCATCGAGCCGCTGCTCGAGGGTGACTCGATCAAGTACGGCGGCGATGCCGACACGCAGCCGGCCATCAACACCTATGAAACGACCGACAGCAGCTTCGGCCGGTAACACCCGCAAAGCCCTACCGTCCGCACATCCGACGATGTGCGGACGGTTTTTTGCCGCGCGTTCACAAATCGGACGCAGTGTTCACAAATGCTTTTGGGAATATTCGAAAAATCTTCGCCCTTTGTTCATGCCTCTGTTACAAATATCGGCTACGATATAGACACTTCAAAAAACCAATCAGCCGGGAGGCAGATAACATGAACGACGCTTCCAATTTCCCCGAAAACGAACAGCCGGAAGCTGAAAACACTTCCGCGCAGGCGGATGCCGAGAACACCACCGCACCGGGCCGCGTGTGCCCGCAGTGCGGCGCGGCGCTCGAGCCGGGCGCGAGCTTCTGCACGAGCTGCGGCGCAAAGATCGACGACAGCGAGGACATGACGTACCACATCGTCCGCCCCGAGGCCGAGCACAGCTACGAGGACGCGAACTTCCACCCCAGCGACGACGCGGGCAGCACCCCGCCGCGCTACTACACGCCGAACGACGACGCCTGGGCCGAGAAGCCCAAGCACAAGCACCACCCGAGAAAGCCCAAGACCGTGCGCACGCCGGAGCAAAAGCGGCTCATCACGCGCATCGCGTGCCTGTGTCTCGTGTGCGCGCTGCTCGGCGGCCTTGGCGGCGGCGCGATCGCGGGGCTCATCACCCGCTCCGCCAGGACCGGCGGCAGCACCGCCTCGAGCTCCAACGGCACGCTCGTGACGCAGCCGGTCAGCTCCGACCCGAGCTCCGCCTCGTCGATCTATGATCTGGCATGCAAGCAGGTCGTCGCCATCACGACGGAAGTGACCTACACCAACTACTTCGGCCAGACGAGCTCCCAGGCGAGCTGCGGCAGCGGCTTTTTCATCACGGATGACGGCTATGTGCTCACAAACTACCACGTCATCTCCACCGCGCACCAGTACGGCTACAGCGTGTCCGTGCTCACCTACGACGGCACGACCTATCAGGCGACCATCGTCGGCGTGGACGAGGACAACGACATTGCCCTGCTCAAGATCGACGCCAGCGGCGTGACGCCCGTCACCTTCGGCGACAGCGACAGCATGGCCGTCGGCGACACGGTGTATGCTGTAGGCAACCCGCTCGGCGAGCTGGAGTTCACCATGACGAGCGGCATGATCAGCGCGCTCGACCGCACCATTACCACCTCCGACGGCACCGACAGCGGCATCAACATGTTCCAGATCGACGCTGCCGTCAACGCCGGCAACTCCGGCGGCCCGGTGTACAACACCTCCGGTCAGGTCATCGGCATCGTGACCGCGAAATACAGCTCCTCCGGCGTGGAGGGTCTGGGCTTCGCCATCCCGGTCAATGACGCCGTGGCCATCGCAAACGACCTGATGAAAAACGGCACCGTGACTGACCGCGCTCAGCTTGGCATCACGCTGCAGGCCATCCCGTCGAGCGCCGCGCAGTACTACAACATGCCGGACGGCGCGTATGTCAATTCCGTCAACAGCGGCAGCTGCGCCGAGAAGGCCGGCCTGAAGGCGGGCGATATCATCACCGCCATAGACGACACGGCCGTCTCCTCCGGCGACGCGCTGCGCAGTGCCCTGCGCGGCTACTCCGCCGGCGAGAGCGCCACGCTGACCGTCTCGCGCAACGGCGAGACGCTGACGCTGACCGTCACATTCGACCGCGCCAGCGACAGCACGAAGTAAGTGCATCCCCTCTCTATCGTCCATCGGCGGCGGGTAACCGCCCCGCCGCCGCAAACTTACCAATCCTCTTTTTTCTTTCTCCCATCTTCATTTTCCCCAGCGGAAGAGCGCCGCGCAGAGCCATCTGCACGGCGCTTTTTCCGTTCTTCCGCTGCGGCGGTCAGAACAAACGGCCGGAAGCGGCGGTTCCTCTTCCCCGCCCGGAGAAACAACGTAGCCATCCCTGCCACACGGCGGACAGCGCAACAAAAACCGGCAGCCAAAAAGGCTGCCGGTTGCGGTTGTTTTGTTTCGTTGTACGAAAGGTTTCCGCTGCTGCGATCAGTTGAACCAGCCCAGACCGAAGAACGTGCTGATCTGCACAAGCAGGATGAAGAACATGATCACGGGGCAGAGATACTTGATGCAGAAGGTGTAGTAGCCGTGGATGTGGCCGTTGTAGCCGCTGTCGATCTCGCCGTACAGGGATTTCGGCTTGATCTCCCAGCCGACCATGATGGACATGAGCAGGGCGCCGAGCGGCATGGCAATGCCTTCAGAGAGCATATCCATGAAGTCGAGCCAGTCAGCGCACCAGTCAGCCTTGGAGTTGATGTGGAACAGATCCTTCGGAGCGATGCCGTTGGAGCCGAGACCGTCAACCGCGACGAGGCAGGCCAGCAGGGTGATGGCGAGGCAGACGACGGCGAGCACCTTGTTGCGGTCACGCTCGTGACCCTTGGCGCTGGCGTGGTCGATGAAGGTGACGGAGACCGCCTCGATCAGGGAGATGGCGGAGGAGATGGCCGCGATCAGAACGAGGGCGTAGAAGATCAGGCCGAAGATACCGCCGATGGTGCCCATGTCATGGAACACGTCCTGCAGCGTGGCGAACAGGAGGTTCGGGCCGCCGAGCTTGATATCAGAGACGGCCATGCCCTTGGCGATGCCGTTGGCGACGGCCGCCGGGATAACGGCGAGACCGGCCATGATGGCAACGAGGGTATCGGAGATAACGATGATGACGGAGTTTTTCGGGAGGTTCTCATTCTTGCCGAGGTAGGAGCCGTAGGTGATCATGGCGCCCATGGCAAGAGACAGGGAGAAGAACATCTGGCCGCCGGCCGTTGCGAGAACTTCCATAAAGCCGGGCGCCTTGTCAAAGAAGCCCGCCTTCAGAGCGTAGCCGGGGACGAACATATACTTGAGGCCGACGTCCGCATTCGGAAGCGTCCAGGCACGGATGATGACGATGACGAGCATGACGAACAGTGCGGGCATGCCGATCGTGTTGAACTTCTCAATGCCGCCGCCGACACCGCCGCGGTTGATGAGATAGCAGATGACCATGAACAGAACCATGCAGCCGATGCTGGCCCACGGGTTGGTGAGCAGAGCCGCGAAGGAGCTGCTGTCCGGCATGCCGCTGAACATGCCGACGACGTTGATGACCATGTAATAGATGCAGTAGCCGCCGAGGACCGAGTAGAAGGTCATGATCAGGAACGGGGCGATGATGGCCAGCCAGCCGATCCACTTGAACTTCTTCGAGACCTTCTTGTAGGCGTTGACCGGGCCGAAGCCGGTGCTGCGGCCGATCGCCAGCTCAGAGAGCATGATGGCAAAGCCGACAAATGCCGCCAGAGCCAGGTAAACGATCAGGAAAGTAAAGCCGCCGCATCTGCCCATCTTGTACGGGAAGCCCCAGATGTTGCCGAGGCCGACGGCAGAACCGATGGCAGAGAGCAGAAAGCCGATTGTGCTGCCAAATGAACCACGTTTGTTTTCGTCCATTGTTTTTCCTCCAATTTCAAATTCGCTTTTCCCGGAACTCCCCCCCAAATGACGCCGGACGATAACCGCTTCGTCCGCTGTCCATAACCGCAAGCGGGAAATTCACGATCAAGTTATTGCTAATTTACACTAAAATCGCAAAATTCGCAACTGTTTTTCGTCGATTTTGTTCACAAACTGTTCAATTTTAGCCAATGCAATGGATAAGGGCACAAAAAGGGAACCGCTTTTTAGATAATCTGACGGCGTTAGCAAAATGGCAACTCCCATTATTTTGCTATTTTGTTTCCGAATGGATGCTATTACTGAAACATATGCGAAACACTCCCGCCGATATGACACGAGCGCCCCGGTATTTTCTACCGCCGGAAGCCTTGCATTTTTCCGGCAATCATGTATAATACTTTTGTTACTCTGTTTATTTTACTTAGGAGGAATTTCAAATGACATATGAGATGGATATCGCCGGGCTAAAGCGCGATCTGCCCCTGTGCAAGGTCACGGACGACCTGTACATCGGCGCGTTCGTCATGTTCGGCGACGTGGAGCTGACCGTGCACTGCGCAGCCGAGCTTCTCAAGCTGACGCCCGAATATGACTACCTGATCGCACCCGAAGCGAAAGCCATCCCGCTGGTGTACGAAATGGCCCGCCAGAGCGGCGCGGACAAATATTTCGTCGCCCGCAAAAAGGCCAAAGCCTACATGAGCAGCGTGTTCCAGGTACACGTCAAGTCCATCACGACGCAGGGCGTACAGACGCTCGTGCTCGACCAGACGGACGCGGAGCTGATCCACGGCAAGCGCATCGTCATCGTCGATGATGTGATCTCGACCGGCGAGTCGCTGCGCGCGATGGAGGAGCTCGTCAACGAGGCCGGCGGCATCATCGTCGGCAAGATGGCCGTGCTCGCCGAAGGCGACGCCAACGACCGCCCCGACATCACCGTGCTCGGCAAGCTGCCGCTGTTCAACCCCGACGGCACGCCGAAAGCGTAATCCGGACGCACAGGACACGCGGGCGCTGCCAACGCAGCGCCCGCGTCTGTTTTTTTCAGGAGGGATCATCATGAACCTGCTCTTTGCGATCAATGGGGGCTACATCCCCACGTTTCTGGGCTGCATGCGCAGCGTGCTGCTGCACGGCGGCGCGAGCCACTACGAGGTGTTCATCCTGCACTCCGACCTCACGGACGGCGACGAGGCGGACATCCGCACAGCGCTGCCGGACGTGGATTTCCACTTCGTGTTCGTCGACCCCGCGATGTTCGATGGCTTTCCGGAATCGAAGCGCTACCCGCGCCAGATCTATTACCGCATCGCGGCGCCCCTGCTGCTACCGGACACGCTCGAGCGCATCCTCTATCTCGACGCGGACACGGTCATCATCAACCCGCTGACGGCGCTGTATGCCACGCCGTTCGGCGATGCGTACTTCATGGCCTGCACGCACACACGCAAGCTGCT
Source organism: Clostridiales bacterium (assembly GCA_025757645.1). Lineage (NCBI taxonomy): Bacteria > Bacillati > Bacillota > Clostridia > Eubacteriales > Clostridiales bacterium. The sequence continues at coordinate 905,467 of CP107216.1, read as the reverse complement.
CGAAAAGCTCAACGCCGCGCGTCTGGGCATGGACGAGGCTGCGCCGTACATCAACACCGGCGTGCTGCTGTATAACCTCCCCGCCCTGCGGGCCGATCTGGATATGGAGCGTGTGCGCGCCTTCGCCGACGAGAAGCAGGATGTGTTCCTGCTGCCGGATCAGGACATACTCACCGCGCTCTACGGCGACCGAGTGCACCTGCTCGACAGCATGGTCTATAATCTCAGCGACCGCATCCTCGCGCTGCACAACGCGGAGCTGCGAAACGCCCCGGTCGACCTCGACTGGGTGCGCGCGCACACGGTCATCATCCACTACTGCGGCCGGCTCAAGCCGTGGAAACCGCACTATGTCGGCGTGCTCGACGTGTTTTACCACGAGCTGATGGAAGAGATTCAGAAATAAAAAACATGCGTTCCGAACGATCGGGACGCATGTTTTTTTATCCGCGCAGGCCGCCGAAGAACGCGCGCAGGACATCCGTGCAGTCATCTGCCAGCACGCCGCCGTAGATGGCGGGATGGTGGCCGTAGCGCTCCTCAAAGAGGTTGAGCACGCTGCCGCACGAGCCGAAGTTTGGCTCCCTCGCGCCGTAGACGACGACCGGCACGCGGGCGTTGATGATCGCCCCGGCGCACATGGGGCACGGCTCAAGTGTGACATAGAGCGTGCATGCGTCAAGCCGCCACGTGCCGCGCGCGCGGCATGCCTCGGCGATGGCCTCCATCTCGGCGTGGGCGTCGGCCCGGTGCGTCCGCTCGCGGCGGTTGCGCCCGCGGCCGATGATGCGGCCCGCGCCGTCGGCGATCACGCAGCCGACCGGCACTTCGCCGTCGGCCGCCGCCTCGTGCGCGAGCGCGAGCGCTGCGCGCATATATTCCTCGCGCTCCACAAGCGCTCTCCCCTTTCAAAAAACCGGCGCTGTCATCGTTAACAGCGCCGGAAACACGTTTTGGACGAAAAACCGATCAGGCCAGAGCCGCCGTGATGATGGACATCTGGTAGACTTCCTCGGCGTCGCAGCCGCGGGACAGGTCGTTGATCGGGGCGTTCAGACCCTGCAGGATCGGGCCGTAGGCCGCGAAGCCGCCGAGGCGCTGCGCGATCTTATAGCCAATATTGCCGGCTTCGATGCACGGGAAGATGAAGGTGTTGGCGTGGCCCGCGACCGGAGAGCCGGGGAACTTCAGCTGGCCGACGACCGGGGAAACGGCCGCGTCGAACTGCATCTCGCCGTCGAGCTTCAGCTCGGGCGCGAGCTCCTTGGCGATGACGGTGGCGTCGTGGCTGAGCGCGACCGTGCCGCCCTTGCCGGAGCCCTTGGTGGAGAAGCTCAGCATGGCGACCTTCGGGTCGATGCCGAAGGTCTCGGCGGTCTTGGCGGTCTCGATGGCGACCTCGGCCAGCTTCTGCGCGGCAGAGAACGTGACCTCGCCGGTGGCCTTGTCGACGGTGTCCTGATAGTCGATGTTGATGGCGCAGTCGCCCATGGCGAGCATCTCGTCGCCGCGGACCATGATGAAGCAGGAGCTCACGAGGTGGGCGCCCTTCTTGGTCTTGATGAGCTGCAGCGCCGGACGGACGGTGTCCGCGGTGGAGTAGGTCGCACCGCCGAGCAGCGCGTCGGCCACGCCCATCTTCACGAGCATCGTGCCGAAGTAGTTGCCCTTCTGCAGGTTGGCGCGGACTTCTTCCATGGTCATCTTGCCCTTGCGCAGGTCAAACATGCACTGGGCCATCTCGTCCATCTTGTCGTAGTTGGCGGGGTCGATGATCTCGAGACCCTCGATGTCGAAGCTGCCGGCCTTGGCCGCAGCCTTCACGTCATCGACGTTGCCGACGAGGATCGGCGTCAGGAAGCCGCCCTGCTTCAGGCGGGCAGCGGACTCGAGGATGCGGGCGTCGGTGCCCTCGGTGTAGACGATCTTGCGCGGATTGGCTTTGAGAACTTCAACCAGATTTTCAAACATGGTGTTTTCCTCCAATATGTTCATCTATTTTCTGTTTGCTGTGAACATGGTTTCACAAGTAAATAGTGTAACACCCCCTTCGACGTTTTTCAAGTCTTGCGCGCGATTTTATCAAGAGGCTGTTGCCGTTTGGGCGTGGGCGTGGTAAAATACAGTCCGTTATCATGAATGTTACAGGAGGTGCGGCATGGAACGCAATTTTGCTGCCGTCATGTCGGAGCTGCGCCACGCGCGCGGGCTGTCCCAGCGCAAGGTCGCGGCCGATCTGAAGATCAGCCAGGCGCTGCTGTCCCACTATGAAAACGGCGCGCGCGAGCCGGGGCTGGCGTTCGTGTGCCGGGCGTGCGATTACTACGGCGTGAGCGCGGACTTTCTGCTCGGCCGCGCGCCGAGCCCGACGTGCACGCCCGAGCAGCTCGAGGCGCTGCGCGTGCTCGTGCAGGACGTGCGCACCGCCGCCGACCGCGCCGAGGCCGCACTGGAGGAGATTGCCCTATGATCCCACAAGAAGACATCCGCAATTTTTCGATCATCGCACACATCGACCACGGCAAGTCCACGTTGTCCGACCGGCTCATCGAGCTGTGCGGCGCCGTGGATCAGCGCGAGATGGAGCCGCAGCTGCTCGACAACATGGACCTCGAGCGCGAGCGCGGCATCACGATCAAGGCGCGCGCCGTCGGCCTGACGTATCACCGCGGCGGCAAGACCTACACGCTCAACCTCATCGACACGCCGGGCCATGTGGACTTCAACTACGAGGTCAGCCGCTCGCTCGCCGCGTGCGAGGGCGCCGTGCTGATCGTGGACGCCTCGCAGGGCGTGGAGGCGCAGACGCTCGCCAACACCTACCTGGCGCTCGAGCACGATCTCGAGATCCTGCCGGTCATCAACAAGATCGACCTGCCGGCCGCCGACCCCCAGCGCACCAAGACCGAGATCGAGGACATCATCGGCATCCCGGCCATGGACGCGCCGGAGATCTCGGCCAAGCAGGGCATCAACATCCAGGCCGTGCTCGACGACATCGTTGACCACGTCCCCGCCCCGAAGGGCGACCCGAACGCCCCGCTGCAGGCGCTCGTATTCGACAGCCAGTATGACAGCTACCGCGGCGTCATCGTGCTCATGCGCATCGTGGCCGGCACGCTCCGGCGCGGCATGGAGGTGACGATGATGTCCACCGGCGCGTCGTACAAGGTGCTGGAGGTCGGCCACCTGCGGCCCATCGGTCTCGACCCGTGCGACGAGCTCGGCTGCGGCGACGTGGGCTACTTCACGGCGAGCATCAAGAACGTGGAGGACACGCGCGTGGGCGACACCGTGACCGAAACGGCCCGCCCCGCCGCTGAGCCGCTGCCCGGCTACCGCCCGGCGCGGTCGATGGTCTACTGCGGCATTTACACCGAGGACGGCTCGAAGTACCCCGATCTGCGCGACGCGCTCGAAAAGCTCAAGCTCAACGACGCCTCGCTCTCGTTCGAGCCGGAGTCGTCGGTCGCGCTCGGCTTCGGCTTCCGGTGCGGCTTTCTCGGTATGCTGCACATGGAGATCATTCAGGAGCGGCTCGAGCGCGAGTTTGACCTTGACCTCATCACGACGCTGCCGAGCGTCATCTACCGCATCACAAAGACCGACGGCACGGTGCTCATGATCGACAACCCGCACGACTACCCGAACCCCGCGTCCATCGAGGTCGCGGAAGAGCCGTTCGTGAACGTGTCGATCATCACGCCGCAGGAATTCGTCGGCAACATCATGCCGCTGTGCCAGGATCTGCGCGGCGAGTACAAAAATATGCAGTATCTCGACAGCCGGCTCGTGGAGCTGCACTACGAGATGCCGCTCAACGAGATCGTCTACAACTTCTTCGACACGCTCAAGGCACGCACGAAGGGGTACGCCTCGCTCGACTATGAATTTTCCAGCTACCACCCGAGCGAGCTCGTGAAAGTGGACATGCTGCTCAACGGCGACCAGGTCGACGCGCTGAGCTTCATCGCCCACAAGGACAAGGCCTACGGCCGGGCGCGCAAGCTGTGCGAAAAGCTCAAGGAGAACATCCCGCGGCAGCTGTTCGAGATCCCGGTGCAGGCCGCGATCGGCGGCAAGATCATCGCGCGCGAGACCGTCAAGGCCCTGCGCAAGGACGTGCTCGCCAAGTGCTACGGCGGCGACATCACGCGCAAGAAAAAGCTGCTCGAAAAGCAAAAGGAAGGCAAGAAGAAAATGCGCCAGCTCGGCACGGTCCAGATCCCCACGGAGGCATTTCTCGCCGTGCTCAAGCTCGATGAATAAGGAGGAAGCAAAGCATGCTCGAATTCCGGTTTGACACCCAGCTGCTCATCGAGGGCCACGGCCTCGACGAGGACGCGATCCACGACTACATCCAGCGCAATATCGCGGGCGACTGCCTGCTGGCCGTTGGCGACGAGGATCTCATCAAGATCCACTTCCACACGAACACGCCCTGGAAGGTGCTCGAATACTGCGCGGGCCTGGGCGACATTCACGACGTCGTCATCGAAAACATGGAGCGTCAGGAAAACGGCCTGCACGGCTGATCTTCCGGACGCAAAACCCGGCAGAGCATTTGCTCTGCCGGGTTTTCCTTTTCGTATGCAGTTATTTGGCGTGGGCCTCCGCCACGAGCTTGCCCTGCACGAGGTAGCGCTGGTGATTGTCCCCACGGAAGCAGGTCGAGAGCGTCAGCACCCGGTCGCCCGGTTCGGGCCAGGCGTCGGTGCGGAAGTTGGACTGCAGGCTCTTTTGCGCCTGCTCGGCATCAAAATACGCCGTGAAATCGTCCGCATCCGCAAAGTCGTGACACAGCAGCAGGTGCTCGTTCGAATGCGGATAGGCCGCGAAGATCTCATAGACAAGCATCCGGTCCGGGAGATAGACATAGATGTAGCGGTGCGCCTCAAAGACCTCGGCATCCGAAAAGTCGTTGAGCTGGGCAAACATGCGTCCGTTGCGCAGGTTGTGCCCGTAGAGCACGGTCATGGGGTCGCTGAAATCCTTCTGGTTGTAGTCCTGACTGAAGATGCTGCCGCCGCTGTAGTACGCGCCGTTTTCGCTGTGCTTGGAGTAATACTCCTCGTCCCCTTCACGCTGGAGCACGGCGTAGCTAATGTCCGTATCCGGGATCGTGACCCAGGCATAGATATCCGGGTTCATGGCCTGCAGCTCGTCGAAATCGACCGGAATCTTCACGCGCTCGAGCTGGAAGCTGCCGGTGTCGTCCGGGGCGTTGGTGCGCATCCGGTCGCCGAAGGACTGGCCCTGATAGTACTGAATGATGTACCACACGCACCACGCGCACGCGCACAGCGCCGCGAGCGCCACAAGCACCAGCACGCTGCGCACAAGGATCTTTTTCGTTTTCATCGTTCACCTCATAAAACAAAAGCTCCATGAACGAATCATGGAGCTTTGTTATCATAGTTATGCCATCTTACTTGGCGCGAACCAGCTTTTTGCCGCAAAACAGCACCGCTCCGACCGCAGCAACGGCCGCCAGGATTACCCACAGGATGCTGAAGGATTCACCGGTCTGCGGAGAGGTCTTGCCGGAATCGGGATTGACATTCGGATTCGTGTTGCCCTTCTCCGGGCTGGTAACATTGCTGGCAGCAAACGCCGTCGCCGACAGTGCAAACACAAGCACGAGTATCAGAAGAATGGCCACAAAACGCTTCATTGTGTAACTCCTCCATTCATAAACTTACAGCTTCTAATAGTAGCATAATTTTACACCGAAACGGTGTAAAATGCAAGGGTTATTTTCAAAAAATAACCGTTTTCAGTCAACCATCCACCGGCTCGTAGAAAATATCCAGGACCATCTCCAACAGCGCATCGGGATCGACCTGATACTCTGCGTGCTTCTGCGCGCCCATGACCGACGTGCCGGGCACGTTGACGATATCGCCCGAGAAGTGCATCCCGCTTGCCTGCTGCGCCAGATAGACCATCATGGCGGTGTTGATGTTCGTCGTCGTGTTGCGGCGGATGTTGTTATAGATTGCCAGCACGCTCGCCGGGTCCTCCTTGACCTGCGCGAGCATCTTGTTCACCAGCGCGAGCACGATCACGGTTGACTTTTACGGAAAACCATCCTATTGTAACTACATATCCTTACGTTTTCGGAGGTTTTGCCATGGACGATTCCAAAACTGCCGCCCGCTGGGTCAGCGCGTGGAGCACCAGCCCCATCGACGCGAGCCTGTCCGAGTCCGGCGTGCTCGACCGGCTCGGCGTGGCCGTGACGGATGTATCCGCGCGCACGGCCGTGCAGCTCACGGCCGGGGGCACGCACGTGCGCCTGACGCTCTCGAACATCTTCGGCGTGCTGCCGCTGCACGTGGCGGCCTGTACCATCGCCATCGGCGCAGACGATGCACGCGGCATTGACCCCGCCACGCTGCGCACCGTGACCTTCGGCGGGCAGACGCACGTGCGCATCGGCGCGGGAGAAAGCTGCACGTCCGACGCGGCCGCGCTGCCGGTCGCCGCCGGGCAGACGCTGGCCGTGACGGTCTTTTACCGCGGCATCAACGCCATGCGCACGATTGGACTCATCGGCGGATGCAGCCATGCCGAGCTCGGCAACTGCACGCGCCGCACTCTGCTGCACATGGCCGTGCCGATGCAGCACACGGCGGACTCCGGCGCGTATGAGGTCATCCCCGCGCTCACGGAGATCGACGTGCTGGCCGCGGCCGGGACGCATGCGTGCGTCATCTTCGGCGACTCGACCGTGGCAAACGAGCTGCCGCGCCTGCTGGCCGCGCGCCTGCGCGCCGATGGCATTGAAAACGTAAGCGTGACGCAGGCCGCCATCAAGGGCGACCGGCTGGTGGCCGACGGCGTGGGCCGCGCGGCAAAGCTGCTCGGCGGCGCGGGCGTAAAGCGCTTCGCGCGCGATGTGCTCGCGCAGGCGGGCGCGGACATGGTGCTCGTCAAGCTCGGCGCGAACGATCTCATCCACCCGCACTGCCAGAGCAAGCAGGGGCTGCTGACCCCGGTGACGTTCGCGCAGATGACGGCGGGCTACCGCGCACTTGCCGACATGGCCCACGCACAGGGCATGCGCATCTGGTTTTGCGAGCTCACGCCGTGGAAGGGCTACACGCGCAACCTCTTCGGCCGCGGGGACGACATTCAGTGGTCGCCGGAATATGACGCGCTGCGGCTGGAGCTCAACGCCTGGTTTCAGGGCGCGGACTGCCCCGCCGACGGGTACATCCCACTCGACGCTCTGGCCGACCCCAACGATCCGGACGCGCTCGTCCCGGCCTACACGACCGACGGCGTGCACCACACCCCGGCCGGGCAGCGGGCGCTCGCCGCGCTGATCCCGGAAGACATCTTTGTGACATGAGACAGGAGGCAGTACCCAGGGCGATCATCCGCCCAGCAGCTGCGCACGACCTTGCGCGCATTGAAGAGATCTATGACGCGATCCACACGGCCGAGGAGGCCGGGAACGTCAGCATCGGCTGGGTGCGCGGCGTGTACCCGACGCGCGCGACCGCACAGGCCGCGCTGGACGCCGGCGAGCTGTTCGTGCTGGAGAGCGACGGCACTGTCTATGCCGCCGGGCGCATCAACCGCGAACAGGTGCCGGTGTATGCCGAGGTGCCGTGGGCGCACGACGCAGCGCCGGAGCAGGTGCTCGTGCTGCACACGCTCGTCGTTGACCCGGCGGCCGCCGGGCACGGCTACGGCACGCAGTTCGTGCGTTTTTATGAACAATACGCCCGGGAGCACGGCTGCCCGGAGCTGCGCATCGACACGAACGCGAAAAACGCCAACGCCCGCCGGCTCTACGCCTATCTCGGCTACCGCGAGGCCGGGATCGTACCGTGCACGTTCAACGGCATCGACGGCGTCGCGCTCGTGTGCCTGGAAAAGTGGATGGGCAGCGAACCATAACGGCGAGACCGTATAAAGAAAACCGCAGGCCCCGGAGCGCGCTCCGGGGCCTGCGGTTTTTGGATCTTGGCGCTCACGGCGTGGGGCTGCCGCCGCACAGCCGTTCATAGCCGGTGCGGTAAGCCCCGCTGAGGATCTCCTCCCACCAGGGACGGTTGGCGAGATACCAGTCGATCGTCCGGCCAATGCCGTCGGCAAAGCGCGTCTCCGGCAGCCAGCCGAGCTCCGTGTGGATCTTCGTGGGGTCGATGGCATAGCGCAGGTCGTGCCCCTGCCGGTCGGCGACGTAGGTGATGAGGCGCTCGGGCTTGCCGAGCTTGCGGCAGATCAGGCGCACGATGTCGATGTTGCGCATCTCGTTGTGGCCGCCGATGTTGTACACCTCGCCGATGCGGCCGTGGTTGACCACAAGGTCGATGGCCCGGCAGTGATCGCCGACATACAGCCAGTCGCGCACGTTCAGCCCCCGGCCGTACACCGGCAGCGGCCGGTCTGCGAGGGCATTTACGATCATGAGCGGGATGAGCTTTTCCGGGAACTGATACGGCCCGTAGTTATTCGAGCAGCGCGAGATCGTGACCGGCAGGCCGTACGTGCGCCCGTACGCCCCCGCCAGCAGATCGGCCGCGGCCTTGGAGCTGCTGTAGGGTGAGCTGGTGTGCAGCGGTGTCTGCTCGGTGAACAGCAGATCCGGCCGGTCGAGCGGCAGGTCGCCATAGACCTCGTCGGTCGAGACCTGATGAAAGCGCACATTGCCGTATTTACGGCAGGCATCCATGAGCACGGACGTGCCGATGATGTTCGTCTGCAGAAACAGCGACGGGTCGGCGATCGAGCGATCCACATGGCTCTCGGCCGCGAAGTTCACGACCACGTCGGGATGTTCTTCTTCAAACAGGCCGTAGACCGCCTCCCGGTCGCAGATGTCCACCTTGGCAAAGCGGAAGTTCGGCTGCCCGAGCAGCGGCGCGAGCGTGGAGAGGTCGCCGGCATAGGTGAGCTTGTCGATGCACACGAGTCGGTCGTCCGGGTAGTGCCCGCGCAGATAAAACAGGTAGTTTGCGCCGATGAAGCCGGCGCCGCCCGTGACGAATCTAGTCATGCAGCTCCCTCTCAAACACAAGTTTGTCCTCCGCGACCGCGCGCAGGTGCGTGCCGTAGGGCGAGTGGTCATAGCGCGCAGCGGCGGCCAGCAGCTGCGCCTTCGTGAGCCAGCCCATGTGATAGGCCACCTCTTCCGGCGCGGAAATGATCACGTCCTGGCGGTTCTGCACCGTCTGGACAAAGACCGCCGCGTCCATGAGGCTCTCGACCGTACCGGTGTCGAGCCAGGCAAACCCGCGGCCGAGCAGCTGCACCTTCAGCCGGTCGGCATCAAGATAGAGCCGGTTGAGATCCGTGATCTCCAGCTCGCCGCGGGCGGACGGGCGCACCTGCCGTGCCATGTCCACGACGCGGTTGTCGTAAAAATACAGGCCCGTGACGCAGTAGTTCGAGCGCGGGTGCGCCGGCTTTTCCTCCACGGACAGCACGCGCTTGTCCTGGTCAAACTCCACAACGCCGAAGCGCTCCGGGTCTTTGACGTGGTAGCCGAAGATCGTGGCATAGCCCGCCTCGGCATTTGCGACCGCCTCGCACAGGTTGCTGCGAAAGCGGTTGCCGTAGAAAATATTGTCGCCGAGGATCATGGCGCACGTGTCGCCGCCGATGAAGTCTGCCCCGATCAGAAACGCCTGCGCGAGCCCGTCCGGGTGCGGCTGCACCGCGTAGGACAGGCGGATGCCGAACTGGCTCCCGTCGCCGAGCAGGCGCTCGAAACGCGGCGTGTCCTCCGGCGTGGAGATGATGAGAATGTCGCGGATGCCCGCGAGCATGAGCGTCGAGAGCGGGTAATAGATCATGGGCTTGTCGTACACGGGCAGCAGCTGCTTGGACGTGACCCGCGTGAGCGGGTACAGCCGCGTGCCGGAGCCACCGGCGAGGATGATGCCTTTCATCGTCTGTGCCTCCCTTTTCAGTCTCTGCGGTACAGGTCGCGGGTGTATACCTTCTCCGGCACGTCGTCGAGCGCGGACTCGGTGCGGTTGGCAACGATCACGGCCGCCATGCGCTTGAACTCCGCGAGCGACGCGATCACCGGCAGGCCGTCGAAGGCGGCCGCCTTGAGCGTCGGCTCATAGATGACGACGCTCGCGCCCGCGCGGCGCAGCCGCTCGATAACGCCGCGGATGCTCGACTCGCGGAAATTGTCGGAGTCCGCCTTCATCGTCAGGCGGTACACGCCGACGACGCCGCCCGCCGCCCTTTGCAGGATCTGACGGGCGATGTGATCCTTGCGCTCGTCATTGGCCGTGACGGCGGCGCTGATGATGCGGTTCGGAATGTCGCCGAAGTTCGCCACCAGCTGGCGCGTGTCCTTCGGCAGACAGTAGCCGCCGTAGCCGAACGACGGATTGTTGTAATGTGCGCCGATGCGCGGGTCAAGGCACACGCCGTCGATGACCTGGCGCGTGTCGAGTCCCTTGAGCTCGCAGTAGGTGTCGAGCTCGTTAAAATAGCTCACGCGCACGGCGAGGTACGTGTTGGCAAAGAGCTTGATGGCCTCGGCCTCCGTCGCGTTCGGGTAGAGCGTGGGGATGTCGCGCTCCGCCGCGCCCTGCTGCAGCAGAGACGCGAACCGGCGCGCGTCCGCCTCCGTCGCCGTGCCGCCGTGCGGGCGGCCGACCACGATGCGGCTCGGGTGCAGGTTATCATACAGCGCCCTGCCCTCGCGCAGAAACTCCGGCGAGAACAGCAGCCGTGCGCAGCAAAACCTGCCCACGATGCGCTCCGTATAGCCGACCGGCACCGTGGACTTGATGACCACGAGCGCGCCGGGGTTGACCCGGCCGACGAGCGTGAGCACTGCCTCGACGGTCGAGGTGTTGAAGAGGTTGCGCTCGGGGTCATAGTCCGTCGGCGTGGCAATGACGACTACGTCGGCCGTGCGGTAGGCCTGCTCGGCGTCCACGGTCGCCGTGAGCGTCAGCGGCTTCGTGCGCAGGAAGTCTGTGATCTCGGCGTCGACGATCGGCGAGACGCCGCGGTTGATCTGTTCGGCTTTGGCGGGGGTCGTGGTCACGGCGGTGACGGCGTTGTGCTGCGCGAGCAGCACCGCCTGCGCCAGGCCGACATAGCCCACACCGGCTACGGTGATGTTCATAGGCATTCTCCGGTTTCTCAAATCATGCATGGGTCACAACGCGGCCGGGACAGCTGCCCCGGCCGCAGAAAAAAGCAGATGATCGCATCAGCGGTTTTCCTCCATCTCCACCGGCAGACCGGTGAGGTAGCGCCGCAGCATGTCGAAGGCGTGGTTGGCCGCCGCGTGCTTGATGCGCACGCGCCCCCACTTGTCCTTGTGCAGCGTGCGGTGGAACGTGCCGTCCGGCGTGGCGAGGGCCACGAAGAGCGTGCCGACGGTGTGCACACCGTCGCCGTCCGGGCCGGCAAGACCCGTGATGCTCAGGCCGAGGTCCGTGCCGAAAGCGGCGCGCACATGCTCGGCCATCGCGGCCGCGACCTCGGGGCTGACGGCGCCGCAGCGCGCGATGAGCGCGGGGTCGACACCGAGCAGGCGGGTCTTGGTCTCGTCGTTATAGGCGATGATGCCGCCGGCAAACACGGCCGACGCACCCGGCACATTCGTGAGCAGGTCGCCGAGCAGGCCGCCGGTGCAGCTGTCGGCCACGGCAATGGTCTTGTGCTGCGCGAGCAGGAGCTCAGCCGCGCACGTCTCGATATTCGGCGTGTCGACGCCGTAGGCAAAAGCGCCGAGCTCGCGCTGCACGCGCGCGAGGCACGGGGCGATCATGGTCTCGGCCTCGGCCTCCGTGGCGGCCTTGGCCGTGACGCGCACGAGGCACTCGCCCTCCTTGGCATAGGGCGCGAGCGTCGGATTTTGCATCTCGTTCATGAGATCGCGCAGCTGGTACTCCATCGTGCCCTCGCCGATGCCGAAGATCTTGACGCTGTGCGAGACAATGATGCCGTCCCCGCGCGCGGCGAGCAGCGGGCGCACGCGGTAGCGCAGCAGCGGCTCACACTCCAGCGGCGGGCCGGGCAGCATGATGACGAGACAGCCGTCGGCCTCAAACGCGCAGGCCGGGGCTGTGCCCCAGTCGTTTTGCAGCACGGTGCAGCCGCGCGGCAGCATGACCTGCTGCAGGTGATTTTCCGTCATGTAGGTGTGACGCTCGCGGTACAGGCCGCGCAGGCGCTCCTCCTCGGCCTTGTTGAGTTCAAGCGGGATACCGAACGCGCCGGCCACGACCTCCTTGGTCAGGTCGTCGCACGTCGGGCCGAGGCCGCCGGTCGTGATGATGAGGTCGGCGCGCGTGCGGGCAAGCTGCACCGCCTGCTCGAGCCGCGCGCGGTTATCGCCGACGACGGTCTGCCAGTAGACGTTGATGCCCAGCTCCGAGAGCAGGCGCGCGACCGCGGCCGCGTCGGTATTGATGGTGTCGCCGAGGAGCAGTTCGGTGCCGACGGCAATGAGTTCTGCATTCATAAATCGATCCGGATCCTTTCAATTCCGTCCACTGCCTCGTGCACGAGCGCGTCGATGTCGAGCGCGGACTCCGCCTCCGCGACCTCCGCCACGGTCGGGCGGGTCTTGGGGTGGCGCGGGGTGAAGACCGTGCAGCAATCCTCATACGGGAGGATGGATGTGTCAAATGTGCCGATCTCGCGCGCGATCTTCACGATATCGCGCTTGTCCATGCCGATGAGCGGCTGGAGCACGGGCAAGTGCGTCACGTCCTGCGTGCAGGCCATGGCCTCCATGGTCTGGCTGGCGACCTGGCCGAGATTTTCACCGGTGACGATGGCCTTGCACTCGTTGTGCGCGGCGATGTCCTCGGCGATGCGCATCATGAACCGGCGCATGATGAGCGTGAAGTATTCCTCCGGGCAGGCGCGGCGGATCTCCTCCTGGATGTGCGTGAAGGGCACAATCTGCAGCGTCATGCGGCCGGTGTAGGCCGTGAGCTCTTTGGCCAGCGAGAGGACCTTCTCCTTGGCGAGCTCCGACGTGTACGGGAAGGAGAAAAAGTGCACGGGGACGAGGCGCACGCCGCGCTTTGCGATCATGTACGAGGACACGGGGCTGTCGATGCCGCCGGACAGCAGCGTCACGGCCGCGCCGTTGCAGCCGACGGGCATGCCGCCCGCCGCCTCGACGGCCTGCGCGTGGACATACGCCGCCTGCTCGCGCACCTCAAGGCGCACGGTCAGCTCCGGGTCGTGCACGTCGACGGCCGTATTGGGAAACGCCTCGGCGAGCTCGCCGCCGACATACTGCGACAGCTCGATGCTCGTCATGGGAAAGCGCTTGTCCGAGCGCTTGGTCTCCACCTTGAAGCTGTGCGCCGCCGTCATCGCGTCGTGCAGGTACGACTTGGCAAGCGCCGTGATGGCGTCCTTGTCCTTCTCGCAGGCGGCCGCGCGCGTGATCGTTGCAATGCCGAATACCTTGCGCACGGCGTCATACGCCGCGTCGAGGTCAGCCGCGTCGTCGGCGGCCTCGATGTACAGCGCCGACTGCAGATACGTCACGCGGAAGTGGCCGATGGGTTTGAGCCGGCGCTTGACGTTTGCGACCAGCCTCTCTTCAAAATAGTGCTTGTTGAGCCCCTTGAGGAAGATCTCCCCGGGCTTACAGAGCAGCAGATCCTTCATAAATCGTTCGTTCCTTTTCTTTCAGGATATCACAGGCAGCGCTCGATGAGCGTGATGAACATGCCGATCGACCACGCGCCGAGCCACACGAGCAGCAGGCACACGAGCACGCCGAGGATGAGCCCGATGAGCGAGCAGACATAGCCGACGGTGCGCGGCGTGCCGTTGAAGCCGAGGCTCTTGGCGCGGGAGGCATAGATCAGGCCGATGATGCCCGTGACGATCGAGCCGAGCGCCGTGTAGCCGAAGATGAGCAGCGCGCACGAGACGATGCCGAGCACCATGGCGACGGTGGCCTCATGCTTGCCGGGCTGCGGGCCGGGCGGCTGATACCAGTTGGGGTTGTAGTTGTAGTTATTGTTGTACATGAGGAAGCTCCCTTCTGTCGGGCCGGGCTCACGGCTCGGCGACGGAAAAGTCATACGTGCGGTACTGGATGGCCTCGGCCAGGTGCGCAAGGCCGATGGTCTGCGCCCCGTCGAGATCGGCGATCGTGCGCGCGACGCGCAGGATGCGGTCATAGCTGCGGGCGGTGAGGGCCATGCTGTCAAACGCCTGGTGCATGAGCTGCTCGCACTCGGGCGAGAGCGCGCAGAACTCCGCGAGCGCACGCGGGCCCATGTGGGCGTTCGTCGTGGTGGTGTCGTCCCCGTAGCGGGCGCGCTGCACGGCGCGGGCGGCGTTGACGCGCGCGCGGATGGCGCGCGACGGCTCTCCGGCCGACGGCTCGGTGAGCTCGTCAAACTCCAGCGCCGGGACCTCGACAATGATGTCGATGCGGTCGAGCAGCGGGCCGGACACGCGCGCATGGTAACGGCGCACGTCGCGCGGCGAGCAGCGGCAGCGGCCAGAAGGATGCCCATACCAGCCGCACTTGCAGGGGTTCATGGCGCACACGAGCATGAAGCGGCTCGGATACGTCACGGAGCCGTTCGCGCGCGAGATGGTGATGCTGCCGTCCTCGAGCGGCTGGCGCATCGTCTCGAGCACGGCGGGCGAAAACTCCGGCAGCTCGTCGAGAAAGAGCACGCCGTTGTCCGCCAGACTCATCTCGCCCGGCTGCAGCGCGCTGCCGCCGCCGGACATGGCGACGTTCGACACCGTGTGGTGCGGCGCGCGAAACGGCCGGGTACGCACGACGGGGTCATCCGGCGTCGTGAGGCCGAGGACGGAATAGACCTGCGTGGTCTCGATCATTTCGGCGCGGTTCATCGCGGGCAGAATGGTCGGCAGGCGCTTGGCGAGCATGGACTTGCCCGCGCCCGGCGGGCCGATGAGCAGGATGTTGTGCCCGCCGGCGGCGGCCACCTCGAGCGCGCGCTTGACGTTCTCCTGCGCCTTGACCTCGGCAAAATCGACCGGGAAGCGCGGCTCGGTCTCGAGCCGCGGCGCTGTCTTTGGCGCGATGCGCCTGTCCCCGCGCAGATGGTGCACGAGTTGGGCGATGTTCTCGACCGGGTAGACGGTCACGCGGTCGGCAAAAGCGGCCTCGGCCGCGTTGCCCGCCGGGACGTAGAGCTCCTTGAGGCCGATCTGCTCGGCCGCGAGCGCCATCGTGAGCGCGCCGGTGACGGGGCGGATGTCTCCCGCGAGGCTGACCTCGCCGAGAAACGCCGCCGTGGCCGGCGGCTGGCGGATCTCCCCCGTGGCGCACAGGATGCCCAGCAGCACCGGCAGGTCATAGAGCGTGCCGGCCTTGCGCGTGTCCGCCGGGGCGAGGTTCACCGTCAGGCGGCTGACCGGGAACTTCATGCCGTTGGTCTTGATGGCACTGCGCACGCGCTCGCGCGCCTCCTTGACGGCCGCATCCGGCAGGCCGACGATATCAAACCCCGGCAGGCCGTTGGACACGTGGCACTCTACGCTGACCGCGTAGCCGGTCACGCCCCGGCAGCCGAGGGACTGGATTTTGGACAGCAAGCCGCTCGCCTTCTTTCACGGACGAGCCCCGGCCGAACGCCGGGGCACCGTCGCATCGTTTTGGGTCACGCTTCGGTATCGGGCTCCGTGTCGCCGACGACGGCGATGTGCAGCTCCTCAAGCTGGTGCGGCTCGACGGTGCCGGGCGCGCCCATCATGACGTCCTGCGCGTTCTTGTTCATCGGGAACGGAATGATCTCGCGGATGCAGTCCTCGCCCGCAAGGAGCATGACCATGCGGTCCACGCCCGGGGCGATGCCGGCGTGCGGGGGCGCACCGTAGCAGAAGGCGTTGTACATGGCCGGGAACTTGGCCTTGACATCGTCCTCGCCGAGGCGCACGAGCTCGAACGCCTTGACCATGATCTCGGGGTCGTGATTGCGCACCGCGCCGGAGCTGAGCTCGACGCCGTTGCACACGAGGTCGTACTGGTAGGCGTAGATGTCGAGCGGATCGACCTCGCCGCGCTCGGCCTTTTCGAGGATCTCGAGGCCGCCGTTCGGCATCGAGAACGGGTTGTGGCAGAACTCCAGCTCGCCGGATTCCTCGCCGATCTCGTACATCGGGAAGTCGACGATCCAGCAAAATTCGTACCGCTCGGTGTCCATGTGGCCCGGCACGGCCGTGCCGAGCTTTGTGCGCAGCACGCCCGCCGCCTTCTGCGCGGCGGTCTTTTTGCCGGCCGTCACGCCGACGAAGCAGCCCGGCTTCAGGCCGAGGGCCGCGGTGATCTCCGCCGTCTTGTCCGTGAGGAATTTGGCGATGCCGCCGGCGAAGCTGCCCTGCTCGTCAACCTTGAACCAGTAAGGCTTGCTGCCGGCCTGTACCTCCACGTCGGCGCAGAGCTTGTCAATGGCCTTGCGCGCCATGGCGCAGTCGGGCACGACGACGGCCTTGACCGTGTTGCCCGCGGCAAAGGGCGCAAACTCGCTGCCGGCGACGAGCGCCGTCATGTCCTGCACGGTGAGGTCGATGCGCAGGTCGGGCTTATCAGAGCCGTAGGTCTCCATCGCATCACGATAGGAGATGCGGCGGAAGGGCGCCTCGGACGCAATGTCATACTTGCCGTACTTGGCGAAGATCGGCGGGAGCACGTCCTCGAGCACGGCAAAGACGTCGTCCTGCGTGGCGAAGGCCATCTCCATGTCGAGCTGATAGAATTCGCCGGGGCTGCGGTCGCCGCGGGCGTCCTCGTCGCGGAAGCACGGGGCGATCTGGAAATAGCGGTCAAAGCCCGCCGTCATGAGCAGCTGCTTGAACTGCTGCGGCGCCTGCGGCAGCGCGTAGAACTTGCCGGGGTGCTTGCGCGCGGGCACGAGATAGTCGCGCGCGCCCTCGGGGCTGGAGGCCGTGAGGATGGGCGTCGTGATCTCGAGGAAGCCGTGCTCGGTCATGGCGGCGCGCAGCGCGGCCACCACCTGGCAGCGGAGGATGATGTTTTTCTTCACGGCGGGGTTGCGCAGGTCGAGATAGCGGTACTTCAGGCGCAGCGCCTCGTCGGCGTCGCGGCTGCGGTTGATCTCGAACGGCAGCTCGTTGTAGCGGCAGCGGCCGAGCGCCTCGATCTTCGTGGGCACGACCTCAATGTCGCCGGTGGGCAGCTTGGGGTTTTTGCTCGCGCGCTCGCGCACGGTGCCCTCCACGGCGATGGTGGACTCCTTGTTGAGCGACTTGACGACCTTCATCATGTCCTCGGTCTCAATGACGACCTGGGTCGTGCCGTAAAAATCGCGGACGACGACGAAGGCAAAATTCTGCCCGACCTCGCGGACATTTTCCATCCAGCCGACGATGCGGACCTGCTCGCCGGCGTTTTCGAGCCGCAGCTCGTTGCAAGTGTGTGTGCGGGACTGAAACATACTCCTGATTCCCTTTCTTTCTATCGAATATCGCCTCCGGCGGTGCGGCGGCGGTGGGTTTACCGGGTCACGGCTCGCGCAAAATTGCGCCGGCGCTGCGGCGGGCGATCTCCGCGCGGATGGTCTCGAGCGCAGTCTCCTGCGTCACGGCCTCCTGCACGCCGGTGGCCATGTTCTTGAGCGCGCAAACGTGCTGCGCGACCTCATCCTCACCGAGGAAGATCACAAACGGGATGCCGAGCTTGTCGGCATAGCCGATCTTGGCCTTGAACTTCTTCTTCTCGCTGTAGATCTGCACGCGAAGGCCGCCGGCGCGCAGTTCGGACGCCAGCGCCACGGCCGCGGACAGGTCGTCCGTCATCGGCAGGATGAGCACATCCGCCGGCGCGGTGAGCACGGCGTCGGAGATCATGTTCTGCTCCTGCAGGATGTAAAACAGGCGCGTCAGGCCGATGGAGATGCCGACGCCGGGCAGGGACTTGTTCGTATAGTACCCCGCGAGGTCGTCGTAGCGCCCGCCGGAGCAGATGCTGCCGACCTCGGGATGGTCGAGCAGAACGGTCTCGTACACCGTGCCGGTGTAGTAATCGAGGCCGCGCGCGATCGTGAGGTCGAGCTCGAAGTTCTCCTCCGGGACGCCGAACGCGGGCAGGTAGCCCACGACGGTGCGCAGCTCGTCGAGGCCGGTATCGAATGTCTCGTTCCGGCCGCGGTACTGCTCGAGAAAGGCGAGCTTGTCCGCGCTCGTGCCCGGGCAGGCGATGAAGCGCAGGATCTCGTCCGCGTTTTCGCCCGTGACGCCGCAGGTGTCGGTGAGCAGCTCGCGCACCTTGTCCGCGCCGATCTTGTCGAGCTTGTCGATGGTGCGCAGCACATCGCCCGCCTGCTCGCTCAGGCCGAGGATGGCGAAAAAGCCGTTGAGCACCTTGCGGTTGTTCACGCGGATGCGAAAGCGGTGCAGGCCCAGGCGCGTGAATGTGTCGTAGATGATGGCCGGGATCTCGGCCTCGTTCAAAATATCGAGCGCACCGTCGCCGATGATGTCGATATCCGCCTGATAAAACTCGCGGAAGCGGCCGCGCTGCGCGCGCTCGCCGCGCCAGACCTTGCCGATCTGATAGCGGCGGAACGGGAACGTGAGCTGGCCGTAATTGGCCGCGACGTACTTCGCCAGCGGCACCGTGAGGTCAAAACGCAGGGCGAGGTCGCTGTCGCCCTTCGTGAAACGGTAGATCTGCTTTTCCGTCTCGCCGCCGCCCTTGGCCAGCAGCACCTCGGCCGCCTCGATGGCGGGCGTGTCGAGCGGGGTGAAGCCGTAGCGGGCGTAGGTCTCGGCCAGAACGGCGCGCATTTTGTCCATCTGCACCTGCTTGTCCGGCGGCAGCTCCATGAAGCCGGACAGGGTGCGGGGTTTGATCTTGTCCATGGTGATGATGATTCCTTTCGGGCTTACAATTTCTTTTTCGGGTTGACGATGTCGCGCCAGTCGAGGTCGCCGCGGCTCAGGCCCAGAATGAGCACCTCGGCCGTGGCCACGTTGCTGGCAAACGGGATCTGCCGCTGGTCGCACAGGCGCGCCATGCGGTTGACCTCGTCAAAATGGCCGCTCTCGGCGTCGCAGAAAAACAGCACGAGGTCGATCTCGTTATAGCTGATGCGCGCGTCGAGCTGCTGGCAGCCCTGCGCCGAGTGCAGGTAGGTGCGGACCTTCAGGCCGGTGGCTTCGGAGATGAGCCGCCCAGTCGTAAACGTCGAGCTCAGGTCGTGCTTGGCCAAAATGCCGCAGTATGCGATGCAGAACTGGACCATGAGTTCCTTCTTGCCGTCGTCAGCGATGAGTGCAATGTTCATATGGATAACTCCTCTCTGTCTGGTCAGGGGCCGTCACTGCAGCAGCGAGAGCTCGCTCTCGGGGGCGGTGTCGACGGTCTTGACGGTGAAATATGCGTCGAGAAAATCGCGCGCGATGGACGCGATGGAAGCGCCGGCGCTGCCGTGCTCCACGACGACCGCCACGGCGACCTTGGGATTGTCATACGGTGCGTAGCAGATGAAAATGGCGTTGTTGACCTGGTTGTCGCCGAGCTGGGCG
Organism: Clostridiales bacterium; assembly: GCA_025757645.1. Taxonomy (NCBI): domain Bacteria; kingdom Bacillati; phylum Bacillota; class Clostridia; order Eubacteriales; species Clostridiales bacterium. Next base: position 885,967 of record CP107216.1, on the reverse strand, counting down.
GTGCCGGTCTTGGCGGCGACCTTCACGCCGTAGTCGCCGAAGGTCTCATACGCGCTGCCGGCGCGGTCATTGGCGACGAGGTACATGCCCTTTTGCACAGCGGCCCAGTTATAGTCGCTGGTCTCGACGGCGCTGAGCACCTCGGCCTGATTTTCGTAAATGAGCTCGCTGCCGTCGTAGCTGCGCACGGACTTCAGGATGGACGCGCTGTGGCGCGTGCCGCCGTTTGCGATCGTGGCGCAGTACTCCGCCAACTGCAGCGGCGTGAACAGGCTGTACGACTGGCCGATGGCCGCCTGCAGCGAGTCGCCGACGTACCAGTTCGTGTTCTCGAGCTTTTTCTTCACGGCCTCCGTGGCCATCTGGCCGGTGCTCTCCGGCAGCTCGATGCCGGTGTGCTCGCCGAGACCGAAGGCCGCGGCATAGCGCGCGAGCGTGTCGATCGGCAGACTGTCGCCGACGGTGTAGAAGAAGATGTTGCACGAGTCGCGGATGGCCTCGGTGACATTGTCATTGCCGTGCGTCGCGCCGGACGAGGCGATCCAGCACTTGGGGGCGTAGCCGGTGTCCTCATACTTGCGGAACGTGCCGGTGCACTGGATGCGCGTGCCGGTGGTGATGACACCCTCGGTCAGGCCGGCGATGGCCGTGCAGGGCTTGAACGTCGAGCCGGGAGAATACTGGCCGAGCAGCGCACGGTTGAACAGCGGCTCGTTCTCGGCGTCCTTGACGGCGTCGTAGCTCTCCTGACTCTGAAAGAGCGTCTGCAGGTCGAACGTCGGATAGTTGGCGATGGCCAGCGGCTGGCCGGTGGCGACATCGACCGCCACGAGCGCGCCGCCGCCGACGGCATCGCTGGTTTCCGTCGACTTGGACTTCATGTTCTCGATGCCTCTGGTCAGCGACTGCTCGGCCGCCGCCTGCAGATCGAGGTCGATCGTGAGGCTGACCTGATCGCCCGGCTCCGGCTCTTTGGTGTACGTCGTGCCGGTGACGGTGCCGGATGCGTTTTTCGTCACGATGGCCGTGCCGTTCGTGCCGTGGAGGTATTTCTCAAAGGCGAGCTCGGCCCCGTCCTTGCCGACGGTCGCGCTCATGGGGTAGCCCTGGGTCTTATAGGTCGTGTATTCCTCGGCGTTCATCTTGCCCGTGTAGCCGAGCAGGTGCGCCGCGAGATTCGTGTGGTACTGGCGCGTATAGGACACCGTGACCTCGAAGCCGGGGACGTTATTTTCCTTCAGCGACGTGATGAGCTCCATGCTCGCGCCCTGAACGAAGACATAGTCCGGCAGGTAGAGCTTGTCGATATAGCGCGTCTTGATCGAGTAGCGCAGGCCGGCGATGATGCGCATATCGGCCGCGGAATAGTTGTTGTTGATCTCAAACTTTTCGCGGCAGTAGCTCATGAGCTCCACGGCCGTGGCCTCCTCGTCGAGGCCGGCGTATTTGAGGAAGCCCTTGAGCTGGGTGCGCTGCGTGTCGTTCATGTCCGTGTACTCGAACGGGGGCTCGGCCGTGATCGGCAGCTCGTCGACATACGTGTCGCCGCAGGCGGCGACGGTGCGCGCCATCTGCAGGAGGATGCCGTTCGGATCGTCCTGCTCGAAGAGGTCGTCGGGATTGAAGACGAGGTTATTGCAGCTCGTGTTCGACACGAGCACGTGGCCGTAGCGGTCGAGGATGCTGCCGCGCGCGGCCTCCACGGTCTGGGAGCTGGCGACGCTGTTGCGGTTTTCCTCATAATACGCCTTGCCGTCGACGATCTGCAGCTTATAGAGCGCGACGACGAACACGATCACGAGCAGCATAAGGATGCACGCGAGCGCGGTGACGCGGCCGGGTTTGATGGGTTTTTCCATGGCGAAGATCCTTTCGGGGGTCGGGCGCGCTGGCAGGCTCAGCGCAGGGCACGCCGGCGGTGAAACGCACGGCTGATATAGTAATACGGGATGGCGAGCGGCAGCGAAAACACGCTCTGCCCCAGCGCCACGGCCAGCAGCCGCCAGAACGACGCGCCGTGGAAGATCCACAGGCGGAACATCTGGCAAAAGGCCGTGAGCAGAAACGCAGCCAGGCACGTCACGAGAAACGGCAGCAGGCTGTTGTTGATGAGATACTGCGCGAGCATACCGGCGCCGAAGCCGATGACCGCGAAGAGCACGGCGAAGAGCATCCCCGTGCCGGGGTAGCCCATGGCGCCAAAATAGCCCGCGATGAGGCCGAACACCGCGCCCCACGTGCCGCCCTCGAACACGCCGACCGCCACAACGACTGCCGGCACGAACATGGCGTGCACGCCGAAGAGCGCAATGTGCGCAAAGACCGTGTTCTGCAGCAGGAGCGTCACGGCCATGTACAGCGCGCACCAGAGCACGCGGTGTACCTTATCCTTGTTGATGAGATCGGCCCACATGTCAGCTCACCACGTCAAAGTCTTTGATGACGAACACCTGCAGCAGCTCGCCGAGGTCACACGCAGGCGTGATGACGCCGTAGGTCTGCTGGCCGCCGGCCTCGGTGCGCACGTCCGTGATCGTGCCGACAACGAGGCCCGCCGGGAACGCGCCTCCCTTGCCGGACGTGAGCACGGTGTCGCCGGTGAAGATGCTCATGCCCTCGGCCAGATAGCCGAAGCGGGCGCAGCCCTGCTGCATGAGCGTGAAGTCGCCGAGGACCATGGCCGTCGCGCCGCTGCCGCTGACATAGCCGCCGACGCTCATATCCACGTCGATGACCGTGCGCACGGTCGCCCAGGTGCTGCCGGTCTCGATGACCTGACCGACGAGCGCGCCGGACTCGTTCATGACGCAGTCGCCGACCTCGATGCCGCTGTCGCTGCCCTTGCTGAGCGTGAGCGTGCTCGACCAGTTCGACGCGCCGTAGGACACGACGTTCGCGGGCTCGAGCTCGAAGTCCGTGTGCCGCTGCGTGAAGCCCAGCAGGTCACGATAGCGCTCGTTTTCCGCGATCGCCTCCTGCCCTTCACGCGCCTGCGCCTGAGCCTCGGCCAGCTGCGTGCGTAGCTGCTCGTTTTCGGCCCGGAGCTGGTCATATTTATAAATGTAGCCGTAGATGCTCTCGAGCCACTGCGCCGTGACGGTCGCGGCCTTCTGCAGCGGCGCGCGCACGATGCCGTCGAGATTCGTGAGGAATCCCGCCTTGCCGCCGAGCGCCCCGGCGATCAGCGCGAGCACGAGCACGACCGCGACCACGATCGCGCCGACGCGCGCGCCTTTCTTTTTCAGATACGTTTTCCAGTTCAAAGCAGCTCGACTCCCAGTTCGTTCAGCAGTTGTCCCAGCCTGCACAGCGGCAGGCCCATCACGTTGAAATAATCGCCGTCCAGATGCGCGATGAACAGCGCGCCGCGGCCCTGAATGCCGTAAGCGCCGGCCTTGTCCATCGGCTCGCCGGTGGCGATGTAGCGCTCGATCTCCCCGGACGTGAGAGGGCGAAAGCGCACGGCCGTGCGCTCGGCCGCCTGCCGCAGCTCGCCGCCGCGCAGCACGGCGACGCCGGTGTAGACGATGTGCTCGCGCCCGGACAGGGCCGTGAGCATGCGCACGGCGTCGTCATGATCTCGCGGCTTGCCGAGGATGGCGCCGTCGAGATAGACGATCGTGTCCGCCGCGATAATGATGTCCTCCGGCGCGCAGGTCTGTGCGACCTCCTGCGCCTTGTGCAGCGCCAGCTCGCGCACGGTCTGCTCCGGGCCGGCGCCCGGCGTCGCGCGCTCAGGTCCCTTTGCCGGCCGGATCGTCAGGTCCGGCACGCCGAGCATCTCCAGCAGCTCCCGCCGGCGCGGGGAGCCGGAGGCTAGAATCCAGTTCATGGTCGTTCCTCCCGGGCGGGTCATTCCACGCCCCGATAATACAGGCCGCGGGTCAGCCCGTTCGGGCGATAATCCGTCAGGCCCAGATAGCTCTGCGTGACCGCGACGCACTCACGCGGCGTCTCGGTCGTGAACATGAGGCGCACGCCCCAGAGGCCCGCCGTTTCATAGTCCTCATGCTTGTCGGCGAGGTAGAGCTTGTGCGCGTTGAAGATCTGGTTGCGGTGACCGAACGCCGGCAGCACCGGGAACAGCGCCCCGCGCCGGTCGGCCAGATTGTTGGGCACGCTGCAGTTGCAGCGGCCCGCGCTGTTGCGGATGATGCACTGCTCGGTGATCATGCACGGCAGGCGGCCGTAGACGATCATCTCCGTGTCGATGCTTTTGGCAAGGTCGCGGATCTGCGCCACGCGCAGCTCGAACGACGCCGTCGCGCTCACGAGACCGGCCTGCTGCAGCACTTCCTCCGTGAAGGAGTTAAAGACATTGAGTCCAAAGTCGCCGCGCACGCGCATCCCCGCGCGGCGGGCGAAGAAGATATGGCCCATGTTGCCGACGAGCGCTTCCTGCACGCCGTTTTCGGCGGCGCGAGAGAGCATGGCGTGCATGTCCTCGGCCTGATCGTCCGTGATGACGCGCGGCAGCACCGCCACGACCTGCGCCCCCTGCTCCAGAAACGGGGCGAGACGCGGAAAATCACTGTCGAGGATCTCGACCGGCACATATACATACGCCGGGTGCAGCGCGGCAAGCTCCTGCGTGAGCTGCTCGGCCTGATGCACCTGCACGATGAGCGCGGGGTCGGCAAAATAGCGCTTGCCCTCCGGACGCAGCGGCAGCGGCAGGCTCCGCCGCTCGGGCAGGGCCGCGCGCTCCTCCTTCAGGCCGGTGATGAGCCGGCGGCGCAGGTCGTTGACGGCGGCCGCCGGAAGATAGAGATCCGGGTCGATGCGGCTCTCGGTGCCGGTGGAATAATAGGGCGTGCCGCCCGTTTTGGCAAACTGGTCGGCGAGGCTCTGCGCGGTCAGCGGCGCGCGCTGCGCGGGCTCCGGCACGGGGCCGGTGAGCACGGCGCGGTGGCCTTCCTCGTCCATGACGGCGGCCATGACCGGCTCGCCGGTCTGCACCTTGGCATAAAACTTCACGGGCACGCGGCGGCGCTCGCCGTCGGCATACGCCTTGCGCGCGGCGGTGAACATTTTTTCCGCCTCGCGGTCGGGCTCAGCGGCGCGTGTGCCGAGCATGTCCGGCCCTTTTTCCCCGAGCAGGTAGCCCTGCGTGAAGCCCTGACGCGAGAACGCCAGCGCGAGCCGGTCGTTTTCCTCCTGCGTGGGCACGCGGTGCTCATGGATGCAGCGGGCATACACGTCCGTGACCACGGCGACGTACTCCGGCCGCTTCATGCGGCCCTCGATCTTCACGCAGGCAACGCCCGCGTCCTCGAGCTGCTGCAGATAGTCAGCCAGACAGTTGTCGCGCAGGCTCAGCGGATACTCATCCATGCGGCCGCCCATGCTGTACTGCATGCGGCACGGCTGCGCGCACGCGCCGCGGTTGCCGCTGCGGCGGCCGATGAGCGCGCTCATATAGCACTGGCCGGAATAACAGAAGCACAGCGCCCCGTGCACGAACACCTCGGTCTCGATGCTCACGTGCTGCGAGATGAAGCGGATCTGCTCGAGCGAGAGCTCGCGCGCGAGCACGGCGCGGGTGATGCCCATCTCGGCCGCGGCCTCGACCCCGGCGAGATTGTGGATGCTCATCTGCGTGCTGGCGTGCAGCGGAATGTCCGGCAGGGCGGCGCGCAGCACGCGCGCGAGGCCCAGATCCTGCACAAGGATCGCGTCCGCCCCGGCGTCCGACGCCTGCTGCGCGAGCGCGGCGGCGGCGTCCATCTCGCGGTCGCCCACGAGGGTGTTGAGCGTGACGTAGACCTTGCAGCCGCGGATGTGACAGTAGCGCACGGCCTTGGCAAACGACTCCCGTGTGAAATTATCGGCGCTCCGGCGCGCGTTGAATCCGTCGCCAAAGCCCATATACACCGCGTCCGCCCCGTTTTGCACCGCCGCGATGACGGCGTCGAGGTTGCCCGCGGGCGCCAGCAATTCCAGCATAGACCCACTCCCAGTTATAGTCATACATATAGCATTATAGCACAGCAGGTGCTCTTGCTACAAGTCAATTTTCATGCTATAATGTGAACCTATCATGAATTTCTAGTGACCCGAGGGGTAATTGCATGGATCGAGCCGAATTTACGCTGTCGCGGCCGGTGTGTCTGTCGCTGCCGGTCGAGGAAGTGGACAAGCTGCTGCGGGAAAAAGACGGGCGCTGCGCCCTGGTATATCTGGCGCTGCTGCGCGCCGGCGGAAAGCCGTTTCCCGCCGAAAGCATTGGCCTGACCGAGCGCGAACTGCGCCAGACGATGGAGCGGCTGTGCGCGCTCGGGCTCGTCTCCGCCGCCGGGAAGTCGTCCCCTGCCCCGGCCGGCCGTACAGCGCCCGCGGCAGACAAGCCGGGCGCGGCCGAGCCGAAGCTCGTGCCGGCGGCCGAGCTGCCGCAGTACACGGCCGAGGACATCGCCAGCCGGATGCTCAGCGACGAGCCGATGCAGACCGTGCGCCGCGAGGCCGAGCAGCTCTACGGCCGCAAGCTCACGACGCCCGAGATGAATATGCTCCTGGGCCTGCGCGACTATCTGGGTCTCCCGGCCGACGTGCTCATGGAGCTGATCCACTACGTGTTTCAGGAATACCGCGCCGAGCGCGGCCACGCCGGCACGCCGACGATGCGCCGGATCGAAAAGGAGGCCTATGCGTGGGCCGATCAGGAGATCCACACGACGGCGCAGGCGGAGGAATATTTACAACGCAGACAGGCGCGGCGGGAGCTGGCGCAGCAGGTGCTGCAGGTGCTGCAGATCCAGGACCGCGCGCCGAGCCGCACCGAGCGCGGCTACATCACGAGCTGGCTGGATATGGGCTTCGGCTGCGACGCCATCGCCGAGGCATACGACCGCACGGTCGTGGCGACCGGGGCGCGCAAGTGGGCGTACCTCAACCGCATCCTCATGAGCTGGCACGAAAAAGGGCTGCACACGCCCGAGGAGATCGAGACCGGCGACCCGCGCGCAGCGGGCAAGCGCCGCGCGGCCAATCCGGCTGCGCCGGCGGCCGAGCGCGACGATCTCGACCGCGTGGAGCAGCTGCTCCGCAAGATGGAGCAGACCAACACCTAAGGAGGGACCGGCATGGCCCGCAATGGGATCTATCTGGCGCGCGCCCGCGAGCAGATCGCGCAGCAGCGCGCGGAAAATGAGCGCGAGCACCGCCGCCGCGTGGACGACGCCTACCGCCGCGTGCCCGGCCTGCGCGCGCTCGATCAGACGCTGCAGCAGCAGATGATCGCGCTCGTCGGCCTGACGATGCGCCACGGCAGCGACCCGACGGAGGAGCTGCGCGCGCTCGAGCGCGCGAATCTCGACACGCAGGCGCAGCGCGCCGAACTGCTGACGGCGTACCACCTGCCGGTGGATTATACCGACGACATTTACACCTGCCCCCGCTGCCATGACACGGGCTATGTGCAGGGGCAGCCGTGCGAGTGCCTGCTGCGGCGCTACAACGCCGAGCTCACGCGCGACCTCAGCCGCCTGCTGCAGCACGGCGACGAGTCGTTCGAGCACTTCGACCTGACGCTCTACGACGAGAACGCGCGGCCGAAGATGGAGCGCGTGTTTCAGGTCTGCCGCTCGTTTGCGCAGACGTTCCGCCCCGGCACGATGAACCTGCTGCTGCAGGGCGGCACGGGGCTGGGCAAGACGTATCTGTCGGCGTGCATCGCGCGCGTCGTCGCGGGCGCGGGCTACGCCGTCGCCTATGAGACGGCCGCGAGCGCATTCGATGCGTTCGAGTGCGCGAAGTTCCAGCGCGGCAGCGCCGACGGCGAGGCCGCCGCGCAGCGCGTGGAACAGTATCTCGGCTGTGATCTGATGATCCTCGACGATCTCGGCACCGAGATGATCACGGCCTACTCCACGAGCGCGCTCTACACGCTCATCAACACGCGCCTGACGCGCGCCAAGGCCACCATCATCAGCACGAACTGCTCCAACGAGGAGCTGCAGAAAAAATACACGCCGCAGATCCTGTCGCGCATCGAGGGCGAATACCAGACGCTCCCGTTCGTGGGGCGGGACATCCGGCAGATCAAAAAGGAGCGCGAAGCATGAATCAGCACGAGATCACCGAGCGCCGCCCCCTGCTCGATGCGAGCGGCAACCTGACGGAACCCGGCTATGCGAAGTCCCTGCTGCCCGTCTACCGCCGGGGCGACATCAAGGCCAACAAGCTGCGCATCAAGGAATGGGACTACTACTGCATCAACAACGGCCACTTCGCCCTCGCCCTGACCATCGCGGACAACAGCTACATGGGGCTCGACTCCATCTCCCTGCTCAACCTCGACGAGGGGTGGGAGATCACGAAAAGCCCGATGAAGGCCTTCACGAACGGCAAGGTCTGCCTGCCCGAGAGCAGTGAACGCGGCGATGTGCACAGCGCCGGGCGCAACTACAGCATCCTCTTCAAGAATGAGGGAGACCGCCGCGTGCTCATCGCGCAGATGAAAAACTTCGGCCCGGAGGGCTCGCTGTACGCGAAGGTGACGCTCACGGACATCCCGGCCGAGTCCATGGTCATCGCCACGCCCTTTGACAAGGACAAGCACTTTTACTACAACCAGAAGATCAACTGCATGCGCGCCGAGGGTACTGTGACTTACGGCTACCACAACCGCACGTACACCTTTGACCCGGCGGACAGCTTCGCCGTGCTCGACTGGGGCCGCGGCGTGTGGACGTATAAAAACACGTGGTACTGGGGCAGCGCCTCCGGTCTCGTGGACGGGGAGCGGTTCGGCTTCAACATCGGCTACGGCTTCGGCAACACGAGCGCCGCGAGCGAGAACATGCTCTTTTACAAGGGCCGGGCGCACAAGCTCAGCCAGGTCATCTTCCACATCCCCGGCGACGGCGGCAAGGCCACGCCGGACTATATGCGGCCCTGGACCTTCACGAGCGACGACGGCCGCTTCGAGATGGACTACACCCCCGTGCTCGACCGCGCGAGCTGTTCGGACGTGGGCCTCATCAAGTCCGACCAGCACCAGGTGTTTGGCGTGTTCAACGGCCGCGCCGTGCTCGACGACGGCACGGTGCTGAACGTGAAAGACCTCCCCGGCTTTGCCGAGAAGGTCATCAACAAATGGTAAAGTCAAAAACCGCTCTGCCGACGGCAGAGCGGTTTTTGAGTCTGTCGGAAAACCTCCGGGTTTTCCGACAAAAGGCCTGCAGCCTGCTGCGCGCATAATTTGTGTGCCGGCGGCACGCAAATTCCACACTTGCAGCCTGAGCAGTATTTTCTCCGCCGCACATGTCGCCGGAGAAAATGATTTCACTTTCTTTCGCCGCGCCGGCGGCGAAACTCTGCGGGGCTTTGGGGCTGCGCAGAAAAACCGCTCTGCAAAATGCAGAGCGGTTTTTGTTATGCAGACAATTACTTGCCCTCGATGGCATCGGCGAGGCTGCTGAGCCAGTCGCCCTGCACGTCCTCGATCCGGCCCGCGTCGCACGCCGCCGCGATGGCGGGGTCGATGGGCAGCTTGGCCGTGTTGGGGATGCCGTGCTTGGCGGCAATGGCCTCAATGTGGCTCTCACCGAAGATGGCGTGCTGCTTGCCGCAGTCCGGGCAGGTGTAGTAGGCCATGTTCTCGACGATGCCGAGCACGGGCACGTGCATCATGTCGGCCATGTTGACGGCCTTGTCGACGATCATGCCGACGAGCTCCTGCGGGGACGTGACGACGACCACGCCCGCCACGGGCAGGGACTGGAACACCGTCAGCGGCACATCGCCCGTTCCGGGAGGCATGTCGACGAACATATAGTTCACGTTGTCCCACTGCACGTCGGTCCAGAACTGGGTCACGGCGCCGGCGATGACCGGGCCGCGCCAGACGACGGGGTCGGTCTCGTTCGGAAGCAGGAGGTTGATGGACATGATCTCGATGCCGGTGCGGGTACGGTTGGCATACAGGAAGTCCTCGCCGCCCATGGCGCCGCCGTGGACGCCGAAAGCCTGCGGGATCGACGGGCCGGTGATGTCGGCATCGAGCACAGCGGCCTGATGGCCGCGGCGCTGCATCTCGCAGGCGAGCAGGCTCGTCACGAGGCTCTTGCCGACGCCGCCCTTGCCGGACACGACCGCGATGACCTTATCGACGCGGGAACCGGGACGCAGCGGCTGCTGCAGGGACTCCGGCTCGTGCTGGGCACAGGCCTCGCCGCAGGTCGAACAGTCGTGCGTGCAGTTTTCGGGTGCTTCGTTGTGATTGTCACTCATTGTGGTGGATTCCTCCATTTCAACAGTATGTTAATCTTATTATACCCTGAAAGTGCAGGAAGTCAACCGGCAAGCGCTGCCGGCTCTGCTGCGGCCGGCTGCGCGGACTGTGCGTCCACATACTTCTGAAGGCGGCAGAGCACCACACACGCCTCGGCGCGCGTGGCGTTGGCCTGCGGGGCAAAATTGGAACCGCGGCCGTTGAGCAGGCCCTGCTCATAGCAGAAGCAGACCGGCTCGATCGCCCAACCGCCGATGGTGTTCAGGTCGTTGATCGGATACGACGAGATCTCGGACGACGGCGTGGTGTCCAGTCCCTTCCAGTTCAGGTATTTTGCCATGATCTTCGCCATTTCCTGACGGGTGATGTTGTTTTGCGGGAGGAATATCCCGTCGCCGTAGCCGTCCACGATCCCGTTTTCCGTGGCCCAGGCCACAAACGACGTGTACCACTCCCCGTCCGGGACGTCCCGAAACACGCTGGTGGTATAGTCCGTATCCTTGACGCCCGCCATGCGGCCGAGCATCGTCACAAACGCGGCGCGCGTGAGCGTGCCGTTCGGCTGGAACTCCCCTGCGCTCACGCCGTTGACCCAGCCGGCGCTCGCCGCGGCCTCAATGGACGTCTTGGCCCAGTGATGGCGGCAGTCATAGAACGTCGGCTCGACATCAACCTCGCCGGGGGCTTTCTTCTGAAGACCATAATAGGCCGCGATGCCGCGCGCGTCCGCCTGCGCGATGGCCCGGAGCTTGGCGTCACTCGACAGGAACTGCTCACACTCGCTGTTGCTGCTGATAAAGCAGTGCTCCACGATCATGGACGGGACATTGTTCTCCACACCGTAGCGGACGATGCCGTAGTAATCGGCGAGCTTGCCGTTGGGATAGAGCGTGTTGTCCTGCGAACTCTTTTTGACCAGGCCGCGATTATAAATGCCGAGCTTTTCGAGCTGTACGAGGATATTCCCGCCGATACTGTCGAGCACATTGGCGATCTCGGGCCGGTAGTTGCCGTTACTGACGAGCACCTCAGCGCCGCGCGCCGACTGGCTGGGCGAGGAATTCAGATGCAGGCTCACGAGCAGATCGGAGTGCTGACCTGCTGCAAAGAGCACGCGGTTTTCCACCTTGCTCAGCGGCGCGGTGGCGCTCGTGCCGTAGCGGTCCGAGCGCGTCATGTCCACGTGGACATTGCGGTAGGTCTCGAGCTCCTCTTTTAAGTACAGGCCGATCTTGAGCACAAGATCCGCCTCGTGATAACCATAGGTGTTGCTGATCGCGCCGGAGTCGTTGCCGCCCGCGCCGTCGCCGCCGTGGCCGGGGTCGAGCGTGATGTACAGCCAGCCGGTGTCATTGTCGTCCGTCTCGTTCGCCGCCGCAGCCGCCGGGCACAGCAGCGCCGCCGTCAGCACCAGCGAGAGAAAGATAGATAGGATTCGTTTCATCGCTTCTCCGGACGCGCCGCGTGCGCGTCCGCCCTCCTTCTTGGGAATTATGACAACCTTTGTCGAAGCTGATTGTACCCCATCCTTCCCGCTTTTGCAAGGGCATAGAATGTCAGCGGCAGAAATTTAAGGCAATCAGCAAAGTTTGACATTTCCCGCCGGGTTGTGCTATGCTGTGTAATACTCTATGACAAAATGAGGTTGCATACATGGATATGACTCTGGTAGTGATGGCGGCCGGGCTCGGCTCGCGCTATGGCGGCGTCAAGCAGATCGAGCGTCTCGGCCCCGACGGCGAGATCCTCATGGAATACGCGATCTACGACGCGCTGCGCGCCGGGTTTGACCGCATCGTGCTCATCATCAAGCCGCAGATGCTGCAGGACGTGCGCGCCCTCTTCGGCGACCGCATCGAGCAGCGCACCGGCATCCGGATCGACTATGCGTTTCAGACGCCGGAGCGCTTCACCGCGGCGCGGCCGGAGCTGGCGCAGCGGCAGAAGCCGCTCGGTACGGTGCACGCCGTGCTGTGCGCGCGCGATGCGATCGAAACGCCGTTCGCCGTCATCAACGCCGATGATTTTTACGGCCGCGGCGCAATCGACGCCATTGCCGCCGCGCTGCCGGAGCTGCGCGGCGCGCAGGACGCCGCCATGGTCGGCTACCGGCTGAAAAACACCGTGAGCCCCTTCGGCACCGTCACGCGCGGCGTGTGCGCGACCGAAAACGGCCTGCTGCGCAAGGTGCACGAGACGTACAAGATCCAGCTGTGCCCCGACGGCACGATCCGCGACACGTCCGGCGCGGGCGCGGGCGTCGCGCTCGACCCCGAGGCGCTCGTGAGCATGAACATGTGGGGCTATCACCCGGCGATGCTGGACGTGATGGCGCAGTATTTTGACGCCTTTGTGCGCGATCTTGCCCCCGGCGACGAGAAGCGCGAGTGTCTGCTGCCCGTGATGATGGACGCGCTCACGGCGCAGGGGCGCGTAAACACGCGCGTGCTGCAGACCAGCGAACGCTGGTTCGGCCTGACGTATCAGGACGACAAGCCCGGCGTCGTCGCGGCGCTGCGCGCCCTGCACGCCGACGGGACGTATCCCCCGGCGCTGTGGAAGTAAATCTGCCGAAACTGCCAATCGCGGCGATCTGTCCGATCGCCGCGATTTCTTTACAAATTTCTAATGGTTTTTTAAGTGTCTCCCGGTATGATAAAGTAACCAAAGTTTCAGGAGGCACCCGCGATGGACGAGATGCTGCGCATCGCCGTATTCGGCGACTCGCTGATGAAGGGCACGCTGCCGGACGAGCAGCTGCGGTATCATTTTCACACCGACCTGTTCGAGGCGCCACTCGCCGGCCTGCACGCCGAGGTGACGAACAAGTCCGTCTTCGGCGCGACCTCGCGCAAGGGCGTCACGCTCGTGCAACGCGACCTCGCCCGCGGCCACCGCTATGACTGGGCGCTCGTGGAATACGGCGGCAACGACTGCAACTATGACTGGCCCGACGTGGCCGCGCACCCGGAGCAGGACCACGACCCCGTGGTGCTGGCGGACGAATTTCGCGCGAACATGACCGCCATCGTGCAGATGCTGCGCGAGGCCGGCATCCGCCCGATCTTCACGACCCTGCCGCCCATCGACGAGGTGAAGTACCTCGCCTGCATCGACCACAACGGCGCGAGCGCCGCGGGCGTGATGCAGTGGCTGGGCGACGTGCGGCGCATCTACCGCACGCAGGAGCGCTATTCCGGGCTCGTGCGCACCATCGCCGCCGAGCTGGACGTGCCGTGCGCCGACCCGCGCGAGCGCTTTCTCGACGGGGGCGACCCCCACGCGCTCAACGCGGACGACGGCATCCACCTGTCGGAGGAAGGATACCGGCTGTTTTACGGCGCGCTCATCGAGCAGGTGCGCGCAATCATCTGAGATCCATAGAAAAGGAGCGGACACCGATCACGGTGTCCGCTCCTTTTTCGTTCTTATGCGCGGCAGGCCGCCTGCGTGCGCGCGAGCAGGCGCGCGGCCGTCTGCGCGTCCGCCTGACCGGGCAGCAGCCGCCAGACCCAGTTGCCGGAGGCCGTGCCGGGCGTGTTCATGCGGCTCTCCGCGCCGAGGCCGAGCACGTCCTGCATCTGCGCGATGAACAGCTCCGCGCGCGAGCCCATGCCGGCACGCAGCAGCGCCTCCGGCAGGCGCGCAACGTCGTACACGCCGAGGCAGCGCATGGCATAGTCCGCGTCCGCGCCGCCGAGCGCCGCCCATGCGGCGGCGGGCGCATTGTCGTGCGTGCCGACGTAACAGACGCTGTGCGCGCGCACGCGGTCGGGCCGGTGCTCGGACGTGCCGCTGGGGTCAAAGCCGAACAGCAGCACGCGCATGCCGGGGCAGCCGGAGCGCGCGACGAGGCGGCGCACGTCGTCGTCGATCGTGCCGAGATCCTCGGCGATCAGCTCCAGTTCCGGCGCTGCCGTGTGCAGCGCCTGCAGCAGCGCCGGGCCGGGGCCAGGCGCCCAGTGGCCGCCGCGGGCGGTCAGTTCGCCACGTGGCACCACCCAATAGCTTGAAATGGCGCGAAAATGGTCAAGGCGCACCACATCATAGCGCTTTGCAGCGCCGCGAATGCGGTCTTTCCACCACTGGAAGCCGTCCGCACGCATGGCATCCCAATCATAGAGCGGGTTGCCCCAGAGCTGGCCGTCGGCGCTGAAATAGTCCGGCGGGACACCGGCGACGGCGCTCGGCTGCCCGTCGGGGTCGAGGCGAAACTGCGCCGGCTGCGCCCAGACGTCCGCGCTGTCGGGCGCGACGTACATGGGCAGGTCGCCGATGATGCGCACGCCGTGCGCGTGCGCGTAGGCGCGCACCGCGTCCCACTGGCGGGTGAACTCCGTCTGGAGATAAGCGTGCAGGAGCACGCGGTCGTCGAGCCGCTCGAGCGCGGCCGCGAGCGCGGCGGATGAGCGGTCGCGCAGGGGCTGCGGCCAGGCATACCACGGCGCGCCGCCCTGCTCTTCCTTCACGGCCATGTACAGGCAGTAGTCGCGCAGCCACGGCTCAGCCGCGAGCGCGGCGCGCAGCGCGGGCGCGGCGGATGCCTTTTCGCGCGCGAACGCCGCGTCCCAGAGCGCGGTCCTGCCCGCGTACACGCGATCATAGTCCACGCGCATGGGGTCTGCGCCCCAGTCGATGGCGCGCACCTCGCCGGCCGTGAGCGCGCCGCGCGCCAGAAACGGCTCTGGCGAGAGCAGGTCGGTGCTGCCGGCAAACGTCGAGGCCGACAGGTACGGCGAGTGCGCACCGTCCGGCGGGTTGAGGGGCAGGATCTGCCAATAGCGCTGCCCGGCGGCAGCGAGAAAGTCGATAAAATCCCGGGCGTCTGCACCCAGGTCGCCGATGCCGCACGGCCCCGGCAGGGCCGACACCGGCAGCAGGATACCGCTGGAACGGTCCATGCTCCGTCACTCCTTTTGATAGCTGCGGATGATCTCGCGGAACTTCGGATTGCGCGGCAGCAGGCGCATGAGCGGCAGGCCCAGCACGCCGAGCACGATGACCTCACCGAGCGCGACCTGGCCGCCGAAGACCCAGAACGATGCATTCAGGTGCGGAAACACGGCGTCCGTGAGCGACCACGTGAGCACCGCGCCGACCAGCAGGAAATTGAACACGACCGGCATGAGCGCGGCGAGGATGCACCGCACCCACGACTGCGCACCGCGGCCGCGGCCGAGCCACGCCGTGCACAGCGCCGCCAGCAGCGTTGCGAGCGAGCCGAAAACCACGTCAAAAATGCCCGCCGCGCTCAGCAGATTGGCGATCGCGCAGCCGACGAACAGCCCCCACGCCGTGCAGGGGATGAAAAACGGCAAAATGCACAGCACCTCCGAGACCCGGCACTGGATCGCTCCGTAACTGATCGGCGCCAGAAGCATCGTCAATGCGGCATAGGCCGCGCCCGTGACCGCCGCGGCGGTCAGCTTTCTCGTGGTGATGTGCATAATTCAATTCCTCCCATTTTTTTCGTTGCACACGTTGTGCGCGCAGGGGTATGGCACCTGCGCATGATGAATTGTGACGGCGGCTATTTTACTCCCCCGCCGCCGCGTTGTCAACCGGTTTGCTGTACAGACAGCCGCAGTATTCCTGCCGGTAGAGGCCGTACTGTTTGGACAGCTCGATGCTGCGCTTATAGCCCTCGCGCTTTTTGAAGTCCGACGGCAGCCAGCGCACGCCGTATTGCTGCGCCAGCTCCGCGCCGATGGCGTTGAGCCGCTGCGCGTCCTTGTGCGGCGAGACGGTGAGCGTCGTGCCGAAAAAGTCGAACCCGTGCGCGCGCGCCTGCCGCGCCGTCTCCTCCAGACGCAGGCGGAAGCACACCGTGCAGCGCGCGCCGCCCTCCGGCTCGCGCTCGAGGCCGCGGACGGCGTCGATGTAGCGCTGCCCGTCATAATCGCACGCGAGCAGGTCCACCGGCTCCGGCGTCGGGAGCTGACGGATGAGCTCCCGCTGCCAGTAGAGGCGGCGGTCATATTCGTCCCGCGGCTGGATGTTCGGGTTATAATACAGCACGGTCACGCGAAAATACCGCGTGAGGTACTCGAGCACGTAGCTGCTGCACGGGCCGCAGCAGCTCTGCAGCAGCAGGCGCGGCTTGCCCTCCGGCGGGAGGGCAGCGAGCAGCGCATCGAGCTGTTTTTGATAGTTTTCTTTCATAAGCGTCACCTGCCGGACAGTATAGCACACCCGCGCGCAGAATACCAGTGCGGGCCTTGACGCGGCGGGGCATTTCCGATATGATATAAAGTAGGAAATTATGCAAAGGAGGCGCGTCCGTCATGGACCAGCGCATGAGTAAGGACAAATATTATCTCAACATCGCCGACGCGGTGCTCGACCGCTCGACCTGCCTGCGGCGCAAATACGGCGCGATCATCGTCAAGAACGACGAGATCCTCTCCACCGGCTACAACGGCGCGCCGCGCGGGCGCGTCAACTGCTCCGAGCTCGGCTACTGCAACCGCGAGCAGCTGCGCATTCCCAGCGGCCAGCGGTACGAGCTGTGCCGCAGCGTGCACGCTGAGGCCAACGCCATCATCTCCGCCGCCCGGCGCGACATGATCGGCGGCACGCTCTACCTCGTCGGGCGCGACGCCGCCAGCGGCGAGCTGCTGCACGACACGACCTCGTGCGCCATGTGCCGGCGCATGATCATCAACTCCGGCATCACGCGCGTCGTCAACCGCATCGGCGACGACGGCATTGAGATCATCGACGTGCAGAACTGGATCGTCAACGACGAGTCCATCCAGCCGAAGGCTGAGGCCGAATGAGCGCGGTTTTGCTTTACAAGCGCGGCGATTTTGATTATAATAAGTAAGTTAGACTGAAAAAAGGCAGGATTCAACGTATGGCATCCATTGCATTTGAAGAGTATAAAAACAAGCTCAACAACCTCCGCCCGGCGCTGGACGATCTGGGCGGCGCGCTGCATCTCGACGAGGCGCGCAACGAGGTCGAAAAGCTCGAGGAAGAGAGCGCGCAGGACGGCTTCTGGAACGACACCGAAAACAGCCAGCGCGTGCAAAAGCGCATCAAGACGCTCCAGCACAAGCTCGATCGCTACGCCAAGCTCTCCGGCGCGTGGGAGGATATGCTGACCATGTGCGAGATGGCCATCGAAGAGGACGACGACTCGATGCTGCCCGACCTTGAGAGCGAATTTCACAGCTTCGAGGAGACGCTCGAATCCATGCGGCTCGAGACGCTGCTGACCGGCGAGTATGACGCGAACAACGCCATCCTCACCTTCCACGCCGGCGCGGGCGGCACCGAGGCGCAGGACTGGACGAGCATGCTCTACCGCATGTACAACATGTGGGCCGAGCGCCACGGCTACACCGTCAAGCTCATGGACTATCTCGACGGCGACGAGGCCGGCATCAAGAGCGCGACGATCATGATCGAAGGCGAGAACGCCTACGGCTTCCTCAAGAGCGAAAACGGCATCCACCGCCTCGTGCGCATCAGCCCGTTTGACGCCTCCGGCCGCCGGCACACGTCGTTCGCCGCCGTGGAGGTCATGCCCGAGATCACCGAGGACAGCGAGATCGAGCTGCGCGACGAGGACATCAAGATGGACGTGTACCGCTCGTCCGGCGCGGGCGGCCAGAAGGTCAACAAGACCTCGTCCGCCGTGCGTCTGACGCACATCCCGACCGGTATCGTCGTGTCCAGCCAGGTCGAGCGCAGCCACTTCCAGAACCTCGAAAACTGCAAGAACATGCTCCGCGCGCGCCTGGCCGAGATCAAGGAGCGCGAGCACCTCGAGAAAATCTCCGACATCAAGGGCGTGCAGCTCAAGATCGAGTGGGGCAGCCAAATCCGCTCGTACGTGTTCATGCCGTACACGCTGGCCAAGGACCACCGCACTGGCTATGAAAACGGCAACATTCAGGCCGTCATGGACGGCGACATTGACGGCTTCATCAACGCCTACCTGAGCATGAACGCCGACAAGGAGAACAAATAATCTATCGACGTAACAGCGCCGCAGCCGGACAGGCTGCGGCGCTTTGTGCATCAAAAAGCCTCGCAGCGTTTGCCGCCCGCAGGCGGCAGGCTCATCGCGCGGGGATAAGGCGGATGATCTGCTGGTCGTCCGCGCACTGGTAGCCGGACGAGGACACGTAGCTGCCGAGCGCGCGGTAGACATCCCAGAGCCGGTCGCGTTCGAAGAGCAGGGACTGCATGCCGGCGTAGACCTCCGGCGTCTCGCAGCGAAACTCCAGCACGGCGCGCCCGTCGTCCCACTGGCTGCGCACGGCGGCAGCCGCGGCGGCGACGGTGGCCTCCGCCGCCGTGTAGCCGCTGCGGACGTAGTAATTATCGGCGTTTGCGCGGCTGTCCGGCCAGAGGGCGGGATCGTCGGCCGTGTGGCGCACGGCCATGCGCTCGGCCGTGAGGGCGAACCACGTGTGGCTGAGGTAGCCCGGCAGCGCCGTCTCGCTCTCGTCGTCCTGCAGATCCCAGGTGGGGTCGAAGTAATAGACCGCGCCGTCGAGCTCCGCCGCGACCCAGGCGTGGCTGTCGGCCGTGCCGTCAGCCGATCGGGACGTGCCCGTGATGACGCGCGCCGGGATGCCGCCGCGCTCGAGCAGGTAGACGTAGGCGTCGGCGATGCCGCCGCAGACGGCCTCCCCCTCGCAGACGGCGGCGTAGGCCGTCTGGTCATACGTCTCGCGCGCGACGTAGCGCACGTGCGTAAGCAGCCAGTCGTAGAGATACAGCGCGCGGGGATAGTCCCCCGCCGGGGCGGCGGCGAGCAGGCCGTCCGCCGTCCGGGCAAGCTGCGCGCGGCGCGCCGGGCCGTCGTCGGGATAGACCCAGTCGAAGGTAACAGTGATGTGCGCGTTCAGCCCGCCGTGGACCGTGTACTGATAGGAGCGCACCCAGAGCTCCGGGTCATCGAGCAGCTCTGCCATGCAGGCCTCGAGCGTGGCGGCGTCGCAGTCGTAGACCGCGGCGTCCGTCTGGTCGCGCATCGCTGAGCGCAGCACGGCGGCCGTGCGCGGGTTGGCCGTGCAGTTCGGTGCCGTGTCCGGCAGGACGGACGACTCCACCCGGATCTGCACGGCCGGCACCGGCGTGAGCCGTGCGCGGATGCGCGGATAAAACACCGCGCCCGCCAGCACAAGCAGCAGCACCAGCAGTAGCGTCAGCCCGCAGCCCGCACCGCGGCGGCGCGGCGGCGGCGTTTGACGCAGCCATTGCTCATCCAAGTGATCGTTATCGTACATCCGGGTCACCTCCCGCGTGTGATTGTGGAAATGTTGTCAGCTTTTTTGTGCCGCAACGGTGGAAATCGCAAAAAGTTTCTGCTATAATGCTGCCCATTCACGTATATATCAAAGGAGTTTTTATCATGATCGAAGTTACTTTCCGGATCGAAAGTCTGGATTATACCGACAAGCTGGATTCCCAGCTCCCGCTCGTGCTCGAGGCGCTGAGCCAGAGCGGCAATATCAACCCCGTGCTCAAGCTCGCCTGCAACACGCCCGAGGCCTCGTCGCGCATCGTCAAGGGCATCCTGCGCACCATGTCGCAGGATCAGAAGCAGCGTCTGGCCACGAAGATCGTCAACGCCAACCGCGAGAAGCTCATGCGCAAGCTCAATGAGTACGCCGCCGGCAAAGGCATCGACGTGCACATCTGCGACTGCGCCGCCACCTTCCGCTGAGGTCAAAGCCGAATCAAGCCGCCCGAAAGGGCGGCTTTTTTGCTGCCTGTGCCCGGATAGATCCGCGCACAGGCAGCAATCAGATCTCATTCGAGGCGGGCCCTTCGCCCCCTCGAGCGCCCCCGCCGCTCTGTCATCCTGCCCGGGATCGAATCCTCTCAGCAAACGGCACGCCGCCCTTTCGGGCGGCATTTTCATTTGCCGCGGCTTTATTTTACCATCCCGCGCGTGTACAAGTCTACCGCATTTTGTCTGCGCATAGGCTGTGCTATCCGAAAAAAGGAGGCACGGCCATGATCCTCGCGCTCGCGGGCAACCCCAACTGCGGCAAAACGACGCTTTTCAACGCCCTCACGGGGGCAAACGCGCGCACGGGCAACTTCCCGGGCGTGACCGTCACGCGCAGCGAGAGCGTGTGCCGCGCGCGGCCGGAGATCACGCTCGTCGATCTGCCGGGCGTTTACGCGCTGCGGCCGTACTCGGACGAGGAGCGCGTCACGCGCAGCTATCTGCTCGGCGGCGCGGCGGACGCGGTCATCAGCATCGCAGACGCGACGTGCCCGGCGCGCAGCCTGTATCTGACGCTGCAGCTGCTGGAGCTGGGCGTGCCGGTCGTGCTGGCGCTGAACGTGATGGACGCGCTGCGCGCAGGCGGCGGGTCGGTGGACACGGCGGGGCTGGCGCGGGCGCTGGGCATCCCGGTCGTGCCGGTGAGCGCGGCACTGGGCGAGGGGCTCGACGCACTGCTGGACGCGGCTGTGCAGGCAGCACACGGCCCGCCGCCCGACCCGTGGCGCGCGCTGGTGTCCGGCCCAGTGCAGACCTGCGTGCGGACGATCGCGCGGCTGCTCGCCCCGGCGGCGCACGCGGCGGGGCTGCCGCCGGTGTTTGCGGCGACGCAGTGGCTCGACGGCGGCAGCACTCTGCACGCGCCGGCGGCCGAAACGGCGGCGGCGCGCATGGTGCGCGAGAGCGGCATGCCCCGCGACGAGGCGCTGCCCACGGCGCGCTTTGCGCAGGTGGACAGGCTGACGCGGTTTTTCACCCTGCCGCGGGCACTGCCGGCCAGCCGGCGCAGCACGTACATCGACCGCGTGCTCACGGGACGGTACACGGCCTACCCCGCGATGGCGGGGCTGCTCGGCGGGGTGTTTTATCTCACGTTTCATATCATTGGCCCGTGCCTGAGCCGCCTGCTCGCGCGCGGCATCGCCTGGCTGGCGGACGCGGCCGACGGCGCGCTCACGGCGCTGGACGCGGGGCCGCTGCTGCACAGTCTGGTGCGCGAGGGCGTGTTTGCAGGCGTGGGGAGCGTGGCGGCGTTTCTGCCGGTGATTTTGGCGCTGTTTTTCTTCCTCTCCCTGCTCGAGGACACGGGCTATCTCGCGCGCGTGGCCTTCGTAATGGACCGGCCGCTGCGGCGGCTGGGGCTGAGCGGGCAGAGCGCCGTGCCGCTGCTGCTGGGCTTCGGGTGCAGCGTGCCGGGGGTGCTGGCCGCGCGCACGCTGCCCACGCGGCGCGACCGGGCGCTGACGATCGTGCTCACGCCGTGCATGAGCTGCAGCGCGAAAGCGCCGGTCTACGCCGCCTTCGCGGCCGCGTTCTTTCCGGGGCGGAGCGCCGTCGTGTTTCTGGCGCTGTACGCGCTCGGCATCTTGGCGGCCGCCGTCGCAGCCCGGCTCCTCGGCCGGACGGCCCTGCGCGGGGAGGCGGCGTCCTTCGTCATGGAGCTGCCGGACTACCGCTGGCCGAACGCGCGCAGCGTGCTGCGGCGGATGTGGGTGCGGACACGCGAATTTCTCACGCGGGCGTTCACGATCATCCTCGCGGCGAGCGTGGGCGTGTGGGTGCTGCGGACGTTCACACCCGCGTGGCGCGTGGCGGCAAATGCCGGCGAGAGCCTGCTGGCCGTAGTGGGACAGGCGCTCGCGCCGGTGTTCGCGCCGCTGGGCTTCGGCGACTGGCGCGCCGCAACCGCGCTCGTGACCGGGCTGCTGGCCAAGGAGACGGTGCTGTCCACGCTCGGCGTGCTGCTCGGCGGCGACCTGACGGCGGCGCTGCCGGGCGTGTTCTCCCCAGCCGCGGCGGCAAGCTACCTCGTGTTCACGGCGCTGTACGCGCCGTGTGTGGCGGCGCAGGCGGCCATGCGGCAGGAGCTTGGCAGCAGGCTCGGCACGCTGGCCGCGGCGGCCGGGTCGTGCGCCGCGGCATGGTGCGCGGCGGCGGTCGTTTACCGCATCGCCATCCTGATATGAGAAAACAGCAGGCTTCCAAAACCGGAAGCCTGCTGTTTTTGCCGTTTTTGACCTGCCTCAGCCGTGGACGAGCGCACCGAGGTCGGGATTGTTCGTGCCGGGGTATTCGACCGTGGCCTTGCCGGCGCGCAGGGCGGCCGCCGCGCTCTCGCGCAGGTCGAGCCCCTGCAGATACGCCCAGACGAGCGCCGCCATGACCGCGTCGCCCCCGCCGGTCGTGTTGACCATGCAGGTGGGCAGGCACGGCAGGTGCACCAGCTCCTCGCGCGTACCGGCGAGGATGCCGTCGGCCCCCATGCTGAGAAACACGCGCTGCACGCCCTGCGCCAGCAGCGCCGCGACGATGCCCTCGGGCGTGGACTCGCCCGTGAGGTTCTGACCCTCGGTGAGGTTGGGCTTGAACGTGTGCAGCGCACCGAGCGCCGCGCGCATCCGCTCCGCCTTCGTGACGGAGACGGGGTCGGCAAAGAGCGGGGCGCTGCAGTGCGTGCCGAGCCAGGTGATGGTCTCGGCCGTCAGGTTGCCGTCGAGCACGACGGCGGCCGCGCTGTTGAGCACATCGAGATGGCGCTGGAGATACGCCGGCGTGATGGCGGCGGAGATGTCCGTATCGCACAGGCCGAGCTGCATCTCACCGCGCTCGTCCGTGATGTAGAGATACGTCGACGTGCGCCCGCCGGGCACGTCGAGCGCGCAGCTGAGATCCATGCCGAGCTCCACGCAGTCGTTGCGCAGGAGCTGGGCGTGTGAATCGCCGCCGAAGGCGGTGAGGAACTTGACCTCCACGCCGAGCAGGCGCAGGTCGTGCGCGATGTTGCGCCCGACGCCGCCGGGCGTGAGCGTGACGGCGCCGGGGTTGGAGTCGCGGAAGATGAGCTTCTTTTCCGGGCGGCCGCAAATGTCCAGATTCACGGCGCCGACAACACAGACATAGGGCTTCATGCGTGCACCTCCCAGATGCGCTCGGCATATTCGCGCACGGCGCGGTCGGCGGCGAAAATGCCGCTGCGGGCAATGTTGACGAGCGACAGACGCGCGCGCGCGGCGGAGTCTGCGATCGCGGCGTACAGCCGCTCATGCGTGGCGGCGTAATCATCAAAGTCGGCGAGGAGCAGGTACGGGTCGCCGCCGTAGAGCAGGCTGCTGACGAGGTCGGCATAACTCTCGCCGTCGGCATAGCCGCGGCTCATGCGCTCGAGCACGCGGCCCAGCCACGGGCTGCGGCGGACGTACGCCTGCGGGTCGTAGCCCGCGGCGCGCAGGGCCTCGGCCTCGTCGGCATGCAGGCCGAAGAGGAACATATTGTCCGCGCCGAGCTGCTCGAACATCTCGACGTTCGCACCGTCGAGCGTGCCGATCGTGACGGCGCCGTTCATCATGAGCTTCATGTTGCCGGTGCCGCTGGCCTCCTTGCCGGCGGTCGAGATCTGCTCGGACACCTGCGCGGCGGGCATGAGCATCTCGGCGGCGGAGACACGGTAGTTCGGCAGGAAATACACCTGCAGCTTCCCGCGGCAGACGGGGTCGGCATTCACATCGGCCGCGAGCGAGCACAGCAGCTGGATGATGCGCTTGGCCGTCGCGTAGCCGGGCGCGGCCTTGGCCGCAAACAGGAACGTGCGCGGCTGGAAGGGCTGATCCGGGTCGTCGTGCAGCATGAGCTGCAGCTGCGTGATGCGCATGGCGCACAGAAGCTGGCGCTTATACTCGTGCAGGCGCTTGACCTGCACGTCGAGGATCGCGTCGCTGTTGAGCGAGAAGCCGTCGGTGCGGAACACCCACGCGGCCAGCCGCTGCTTGTTGAGCGCCTTGATCTCCTCGAGACGGGCGAGCACGGCGGGGTCGTCCGCCGCGCGCTCCAGACCCGCGAGCTCCTCTGGGTGCAGGAGGTAGCGATCGCTGCCGAGCACGTCGCACACGAGCGCGTGCAGGCCGGGGTTGCACTGGGCGAGCCAGCGGCGGTGGTCGATGCCGTTTGTGACATAGGTGAAGCGGCTGGGGTTGAGCGCGCAGACATCGCGGAAGAGGTCGCGGCGCAAAATCTCCCCATGCAGGGCAGAAACGCCGTTGATGGTCTTACACGCGGCAAGGCAGAGGTTTGCCATGTGCACGCAGCCGTCCGCGATGATGAGGTTTCGCCCCACGCGCACATCGTCGCCGAAGCGGGCGCGCAGCTCGTCGCACCAGCGGCGGTTGATCTCGCAGATGATCTCCCACACGCGCGGCAGCTGGCTCTGGATGAGGCCCTGCGGCCACGTCTCGAGCGCCTCGGACATGACGGTATGGTTCGTATAGTTGACGCAGGCGGTGACGATATCCCACGCCTCGTCCCAGCCGAGGCCGTCGTCATCGAGCAGCAGGCGCATGAGCTCGGGGATGATGAGCGTCGGGTGCGTGTCGTTGATCTGGATGACGTGGTGCTCGGCAAAGTTGCGCACCGTGCCGTAGCGCGCGCGGTGGGCGCGCAGGATGCTCTGCGCCGTCGCGGAGACGAAGAAATACTGCTGGCGGATGCGCAGGGTCTTGCCCTCGATGTGGTCGTCCGCCGGGTAGAGCACCTTCGTGATGACCTCGGCCATCGTGCGCTGCTCGAGGCTCTGGACATAGCTGCCGGCGGCGAAGAGATACATGTCGAGGTCGTTCGGGCTGTGCGCCTCCCAGAGGCGGAGGGTGTTGACGCGCCCGTCGCCATACGGGGCGATGAGCATATCGCGCGGCACGGCCAGCACGCTCTCATAGCCGTGCAGCTCGCCGTGGTAGTGGCCGTAGGCGTCCCAGTGCGGCTCGACGCGGCCGCCGAAGCGCACCTCGACCGTGTCCTCATGGCACGGCACGAGCCAACTCGACGCGGCCGTGCGCCAGTTGTCCGCGACCTCGGTCTGGCGGCCGTCGACGATGCGCTGCCGGAAGATGCCCAGCTCGTAGCACAGCGAATAGCCCGTGGCGGGGATGCCCTCGGTGGCGAGGCTGTCCATATAGCACGCGGCGAGGCGGCCGAGGCCGCCGTTGCCGAGGCCGGCGTCCGGCTCGGTCTCAAAGATGTCGGCAGCGCTGCGGCCGAGATCCTCGAGCGCGCCGATGAGCGCGTCGCCGATGCCGAGGTTGAACGCGTCCTTCATCAGGGAGCGCCCCATGAGAAACTCCATCGACAGGTAGTGCACCTCGCGCTCGGGCGCGGTGCGGCTGTCGAACGTGTGCAGGCGCGAGAGGATCTCGCGGATGACGATGGCCGCAGCCTGAAAGACCTGCTCATCGGTCGCGTTCTCGGCCGTGACGCCGAAGTGTGCGCTGAGCTTGTCGGCAATGGCGCCGCGCAGCTCATCGCGGGAAATCTGATTGGTCATTGGCATAAAATCGAATCTTCCTTTTCTGGGTTCGTTCGGGTCAGAGCTCGCTGCCCTTGGGGATCACGATCGGCAGGGCCTCGCAGCCGGTGAGCGTGACGGCCGGGCCGATGCGGACGTTTTTGTCCGCGATGGCGTACTGCAAAATGGCGTCCGCCGCGATGCAGGTGTCCTGCATGACGATGCAGCGGCTCAGATGCGCCCCGCGCGCGACGCGCACGCCGCGAAACAGGATGCAGTCCGTGACCGTGCCCTCGATGAAGCAGCCGTCGGCCACAAGGCAGTTTTCCACGTGCGCGTGCTCGCCGTAGTACGTGCTCACGTCCGCGCGCTCCTTCGTGCGCACCGGGCGGTCAGCCGGGAAGAGCGATGCGCGCGCGTCCGGATCGAGCATATCCATGCTGGCAGCAAAATAGTCCGCGACCGCGTCCACGCGCACGGCGTAGCCCGTGTGCAGGAATACGTCCATCGTGCCGCCGCGGCCGAGGTATTCAAACAGCCCGTCGCGGTGGAAGTGGAAGCGGTTTTCCTGCGCGCAGAAATCGAGGATCGAGAGCAGAACGTCCTTATTGACGATGTAGATCTCCATGGCGGCGACGCCCGCGCCGGCCGACGCGCTCGTGATGAGCTTCGTGACGCGGCCGTGCGCGTCCGTGAGGTAGCGGTGGTGCTCTCCCGTTACGGCGCCGCCGCGGCAGATGGCCGTGATGCCGCAGCCGGAGGCGTCATGCTGCGCGATGGCGGCGGCAAGGTCGAGATTGCAGACGATGTCCGCCGGCATGAGCACGATCTCCGACTCCGGAATATTGCGCACGTAGGAAATGACCGCGTTGAGCGCCTCGGCCGTGCCGGTATAGTCGCCGCGCGTATTGACGCCGAACGGCGGCAGCAGGTGCAGCCCGCCGCTGCGGCGCGACAGATCCCACGCCTTGCCACTGCCGAGGTGGTCGAGCAGGGACTGATAGTCCCGCTGCATGATGACGCCGACGCTGTGCACGCCCGCGTTCGAGAGCGACGAGAGCGCAAAGTCGATCAGCCGGTAGCGCCCGCAAAACGGCAGCGATGCGTTCGTGCGGTAGCGTGTCAGGTCCCCAAGCCGCGGGGAGCTGTGATATGCGTAAACGATGCCGTGTACCTTGCTCATGCGTGCACCTCCGCTCCGTCATAGATCATGGCCCCGGCCGGGACCGTTGCCCCGGCGGGCACCGCCACGTCCGGGCCGACCGTGGCGACGCACCAGGCGTCCGTCCCGTCCGGCTGCGCGCCGACGTGCGCGCCCGCGCCGACGACCGTGCCCTCGCCGAGGATGGCATACTCCACCACGGCGCCCGGCTCCACGACGACGCCGGGGTGCAGGATGCTGTAGAGCACACGCGCGCCCGCGCCCACGGTGACGGAGTTGGAGAGCACGGAGTTTTCCACATGGCCCTCGATCGTGCAGCCCTCGGTGATGATCGAGTGCACGACCTCCGCCTGCCGACCGATGCTGTGCGGCGGGCGGATGGGGCTCTTGGCGCGGATGGGCCACTTCGGGTCATAGAGATTGATGAGCGTGGGCGAGAGCATATCCATGTTCGCGTCCCAGAGGCTGACGATCGTGCCGACGTCGCGCCAGTAGCCCTCGAACCGGTACGGCAGGAGCTTTTCCCCGGCGGCGAGCATCTTGGGGATGATGTTCTTGCCGAAGTCCTTGTCGGAGTTGGGGTCGGCCTCGTCCTCGATCAAATACCTGCGCAGCACCTTCCAGTCGAAGATGTAGATGCCCATGCTCGCAAGGTCGCTCTTCGGGTGGGCGGGCTTTTCCTCAAATTCCTCGATGAAGCCGTCCGGCCCGACGTTCATGATGCCGAAGCGCGAGGCCTCGTCCATCGACACCTGGATGACCGAGATCGTGCAGGCCGCGCCGGCCTGCTCATGCGCGCGGAGCATCCTGTCATAGTCCATTTTGTACACATGGTCGCCCGAGAGGATGAGCACGCAGTCGGGGTCATACATCTCGATGAAGTCCATGTTCTGATAGATGGCGTTGGCCGTGCCGGAAAACCACGACCCGCGCTCCCCCGCGCTCTGATACGGGGGCAGGATGTACACGCCGCCGTCGATGCTGTCGAGGTCCCATGCCTGGCCGCTGCCGATGTAGCGGTTGAGCAGCAGGGGCTGGTACTGCGTGAGTACGCCGACGGTGTCGATGCCGGAGTTGGCGCAGTTGGACAGCGGGAAGTCGATGATGCGGTACTTGCCGCCGAACGGGAGACTGGGCTTGGCGACCTTCGCCGTGAGGGCATACAGCCGCGAGCCCTGCCCGCCCGCGAGCAGCATGGCGATACAGTGTTTTTTCAAGGGATGCGCTCCTCCTTTTCTCCAGTTGCGAATAGATCAGGGGCCTCCCGCGCCTCGACCGGTTTCGCGTGCGGCCCGGCGGCAATGCCCCCACGGTCGGCTGCGGCGGTTCCAGTGGACGTGGGAAACCCCTGACAGGTGTTCAGTTAAAGCGGCTCATGGCGCGGTCCGCCCCGTCGCGGATGTAGACCGCGCAGGCCTCGGCCGCGCGCACGGCCGCGTCGTCCATGGCGGTCTTGTCCTCGCCGCGGAACGTGCCAAGCACCCAGTCGGGCATGTCATAGTCCGGGTGCGGGGGCGCGCCGACGCCGATGCGGATGCGGGGAAAGGCGTCCGTGCCGAGGCAGGCAATGATGCTCTTGAGCCCGTTGTGCCCGCCGGCCGAGCCCTTCGTGCGGATGCGCAGGCGGCCCGGCTGCAGGTGGATCTCGTCCGACACGACCAGGATATGCTCCGGCGGCACTTTATAAAACTTTGCCGCCGGCGCCACGGCCTCGCCGGAGTTGTTCATAAACGTCTGCGGCTTCATGAGCAGGACCTTCTGCCCGCCGAGCTCCGCCTGTGCCGTGAGCGCGTGAAAGCGCAGCCGGTCGATGTGCACGCCGCAGTCCTTTTCCACGACGTTCGCCGTGAGAAAGCCCGCGTTGTGCCGTGTATTCTGATACTTCAGCCCCGGGTTGCCGAGAAACACGACCAGCCACTGCACGCCGCCGTGATCGGAAAAAAACATCACTCGAACAGCGAGGAGATGCTCATCTCTTCATAGATGCGGTTGATGGCCTCGGCGAACATCGGTGCGACGGGCAGATAGTGGATCTTGTCGCAGGCCGGCTTGTCCTTCGGATACGGAATGGAATCGAGCAGGAGCAGCTCGTCGATGACGCTGTCGTTGATGCGGTCGATGGCCGGGCCGGAGAGCACGCCGTGGGACGCGCAGGCATACACTTCCTTCGCGCCGCCGACCTCAACGATGGCCTTGGCCGCGCCGCACAGGCTGCCGGCCGTGTCGACCATGTCGTCGAGCAGCAGGCAGGTCTTGCCCTCGACGCTGCCGATGATGTTCATGACCTCGGAGCTGTTGGCCTTTTCGCGGCGCTTATCCACGATGGCGAGGCCGAGGCCCATCTTCATGGCGAAGGAACGCGCGCGCGCCACGCTGCCGACGTCCGGCGAGACGACGACCATGTCCTCGCGGCCGTAGCCGAAGCGGCGCAGGTAGTGCGTGGCAAACAGCGGCGCACCGTAAAGGTTGTCCACCGGGATATCAAAGAAGCCCTGGATCTGCGCTGCGTGCAGGTCCATGGTCAGCACACGGTCGGCCCCGGCGACGGTGAGCAGGTTCGCCACGAGCTTGGCCGAGATCGGGTCGCGGGCCTTGGCCTTGCGGTCCTGCCGGGCATAGCCGAAATACGGGATGACGGCGGTGATGCGGCCGGCGGAGGCACGCTTCATTGCGTCGATCATGACCAGCAGCTCCATGAGGCTGTCATTGACCGGCTTGCAGGTGCTCTGCACGATGAACACGTCCACGCCGCGGACGGGCTCGTTGATGGAGATGGAGCACTCGCCGTCGGCAAACGCCGTGACCGTGCTCTTGCCCAGGGAGATGCCGAGGTTCTTGCAGATCATGTCCGCCAGGTCGGGGTTGGACGAGCCGGTGAACACCTTGATCTCTTTGCCGTGTGGAATCATATCGTAACTTCCTCTCTTTTTGAAAATCTCCGCGTCCTGCGTGCGGACGCCAAAACCCAAGTTTTCATACAAAATCATTATAGCAACATTTTTGCCGCTTGCAAAGAGAAACCGGCGATCTGCGGCAAGAAAATTTTTTTGCGCCCTACGGCAATGTTTGTGCAATCTGCCGCGGTGAATCGGCGCTTTGCATTTGGCGCGGGGTGTGTTATAATGGCGGCAAAGAAAACCAAGGGGCGCCCAGGGCCCCGGGAAGGAAGCATATGAGTAATTTTAACGATCTGTACGACCACGTCGCCGCCGACCGCTCGCGCGCCATGCAGCTGCTCGGCATTCAGGACATCCGCCGCAAGGCCGTGGCGGAGCTGCTGGCCGCCGGCGCCTACACGGAGCCGGACAACATCGACGACATGACCGACGCCGAGCGCGAGCAGCACAAGGCCGAGGCCGCCTACGGTCTCGGCCGCCCGCACATTCTCGAAGCGGCGAAAATGCCCGTGCAGGACGGCGACGAGACCTACGCCATCGCCGTGACCGCCACGAGCGAGCGCCCCAACTGCATCGCCCTGTGCATCCAGACGAAGCTCGAGGAGCTCTACGCCTCCGGCATCGTCGACCGCAGCGCCAATCACCGCCCGCGCCTGTTCGTCGTGGCCGCCAACGACCGCCCCGACGAAGACGTGCAGGGCCTGAGCACCGCGCTGGACATGCTGCGCGTGGCCTACCCCGATTTCCACATCGAGCTCAGCGAGCGCACGCCCGAGCAGGCCATGCGCGCCGCGCTGGCCGAGGATCTGCGCGACGCGCTCGACGCGTGCAAGATCAACGCCTCGAAGGAGAACTTCCAGCGCCTGGCCGCGACCATGATCGCGGCGCCGCTGTTCTTCCCCGCCCAGCGGCCCGAGGGCGAAGCTGCCCCGGCCGACGGCCAGCAGCACCTGCAGTTCGGCAAGGTGCGCACCGACGACGGGCGCACGTTCTTCTGCGCGTTCACCGACCGCGCGCGCCTGCTGCAGTGGCGCAACATGGGCAGCGTCGAGCTCGGCGTGAAGGACTACGCCCCGCTCGTGCTCTCCTCGAACGACACCGGCATCATCATCGACCCCGGCGTCGGCAGCGGCCTTGCGCTCACGCGCGAAATGCTCCAGACGCTCAAGGCCCAGCTCGAGTTCTTTGATCAGATGCGCAACACCGCGGCCGAAATGGGCGTCGACTTTGACGCCGACGCCGTGGCCGAGGCCGCCCGGAACATCACCGCCGCTGACGAGCCCGAGGGCCGCAACCGCAAGGAGCGCCGCTGGTTCGGCAAGAAGAAAAAGTAAACCGCAACATGCGGAGAGGGAGTCGGATATGAGAAAAACGAAGATCGTCTGCACCATCGGCCCCGCCTGCGACAGCGAGGAGACGCTGCGCGCCATGATGCTCGCGGGCATGAACGTCGCGCGCCTGAACTTTTCCCACGGCACGCACGCCGAGCACCAGGTGCGCATTGACCGGATCAAAAAGCTGCGCGCGGAGCTCGACCTGCCCATCGCCATCATGCTCGACACGAAGGGCCCGGAGTACCGCATCGGCACGTTCGAGGGCGGGAAGATCGAGCTGCACAACGGCGACACGTTCACATTCACGACCGAACCTGTCACCGGCAGCGCCGAGCGCGTGTCCGTGAGCTACGCCGGGCTTGCGCAGGATCTCGAGCCGGGCGACACCGTGCTCGTCAACGACGGGCTCATCGCCCTGACCGTCACCGCCACGACCGACACGGACGTCATCTGCCGCGTCACCGCCGGCGGCGTGCTCTCGGACCGCAAGAGCATGAGCTTCCCGAACAAGGTGCTCAAGCAGACGTTTTTGAGCGAGCAGGACAAGAGCGACCTGCTCTTCGGCATCGAAAACGACGTGGACTTCGTGGCCGCGTCCTTCGTGTCGCGCAAGCAGGACCTGGCCGACCTCAACGCCTTCCTGCGCGCCAACGGCGGCGAGGACATCTCCGTCATCGCCAAGATCGAGAATCAGCCCGGCATCGACAACATCGAGGAGATCTTCACCGAGTGCACCGGCATCATGATCGCCCGCGGCGACATGGGCGTCGAGGTGCCGTATGAGGAGCTGCCGAGCATCCAGAAGGAGCTCATCGGCAAGTGCCGCCTGCTTGGCAAGCGCGTCATCACCGCGACCGAAATGCTCGAGAGCATGACGCACAACATCCGCCCCACCCGCGCCGAGATCGCCGACGTGGCCAACGCCGTCTACGACGGCACGAGCGCCATCATGCTCTCCGGCGAGACGGCCGCGGGCGAGCACCCCGTCGAGGCGCTGAGCGCCATGGCCCGCATCGCCGAATACACCGAGGCGCACATCAACTACGCCAAACGTTTCCCCAAGACGCAGTTTGAGATCCACGACACGCTCGACGCCATCAGCCACGCCACGTGCGGCATGGCCATCGACATCGGCGCGAAGGTCATCACCGTCTGCTCCATCACGGGGCGCACCGCGCGGCTGATCTCGCGCTTCCGCGGCCCGACGGACATCATCGGCCTGACCACGAACGAGCGCGCCTACCGCAAGCTCGCCCTCTCATGGGGCATCACGCCCGTCATGAGCGAGGTGTACGAGAGCACCGACGTGCTGTTTTACCACGCGCTGCAGGTCAGCCGGCAGGTGATGCAGCTCGAAAAGGGCGACAAGGTCATCATCACCGGCGGCATCATCAACGGCCGCAGCGGCAACACGAACACCATCAAGGTCGAGTACGCATAAGGCTGCCGGGGTGTGCGGCGGGTACGCAGCGCACCCCGGCACACGGCCGCGCCAAGGCCGGCCGGACAGCCGCAGCGCGCCGCACCGAAGGGGCGGCCTTGGCGCGCCGCAGTCGAGCGCGCCGGAAAGCCACCGGAAAATACACCAGGCTCCCCAGCCCCGCGCGAGAATCTTTGCGCGGGGCTGGTTATTATGCGATATGTTTACATAATGATATTTACATAAATGATAAATAAATATAAAAATATACTGAAATATCAATATTTTTTCTTAATTTTGGTTGTCATAATCCTGTTTCCATAACTGAAATAGCGCAAGCACCCATGTCGCTCCGTTGCATTTACATAATTCAGTTTACATAATTCAATTATATTTCATCATTCTTGCTGAAATTATAAGCATTTTCTAAGTATTTGGTTTTCATAATGCAGTTACCATAACTGTATATTTTGCTTTTCTGTTTACATAACATCGTATTTGAATGGGAAAACCGCGCAGGAATCAGCATTCCTGCGCGGTTTTGGTTGTCATAACACCGAATATTTTACGCGACCACGTCCTCGAACTGGCTGTTGTAGAGCGCGGCATAGAACCCGCCGCGCGCGAGCAGTTCGCTGTGCGTGCCCTGCTCGACGATGTTGCCGTCGCGCATGACGAGGATACAGTCGGCATTGCGGATGGTGCTCAGGCGGTGCGCGATGACAAAGCTCGTGCGGCCGCGCATGAGGTGATCCATCGCCTCCTGGATGAGCTGCTCGGTGCGGGTGTCGACCGAGCTGGTCGCCTCATCGAGAATGAGAATGGGGGCGTTTGCCAGCACGGCGCGTGCGATCGTCAGCAGCTGCTTTTGTCCCTGGGAGACGTTCGTCGCCTCCTCGTTGAGCTCCATCTGGTAGCCGCCGGGCAGCGTGCGGATGAAGGCGTCGGCGCGCGCGGCCTTTGCCGCCGCGATGACCTCGGCGTCCGTCGCCTCGGGGCGGCCGTAGCGGATGTTTTCCATGATTGTGCCCTTAAAGAGCCACGTGTCCTGCAGCACCATGCCGAAGGCGCGCCGCAGGTCGCCGCGCGCATAGTCGCGCACGTCGCGCCCGTCGACGAAGATCGCGCCGGCGTCGACATCGTAAAAGCGCATGAGCAGCTTGACCATCGTGGTCTTGCCGGCGCCGGTCGGGCCGACGATGGCAACGGTCCTGCCTGCCGGCACGTCGCAGCTCCAGTCATGGATGACCGGCTGCGCGGGATCGTAGCCGAAGCGCACGTGCCGGAACGACACGTCGCCGCGGATGTGCTCCGCCGGGGCGGGCAGCGCGGGGTCGGCCGGCTCTTCCGCCTCGTCGAGGAAGGCGAACACGCGCTCAGCCGCGGCCGCCATGGTCTGCAGTTGAGTGCTGATCTGCGCCAGCTGCGTGATCGGCTGCGTGAAGTTCGCCATGTAGTTGAGAAATGCCTGAATGTCGCCGATCGTGATGGTGCCGCGCGCGGCGAGCGAGCCGCCGAGCACGACCACGCACACGTAGCCGAGCTTGCTGACAAACGTCGTCACCGGCGACATGAGCCCGGACAGGAACTGGCTCTTCCACGCCGAGCGGTAGAGCCGCGCGTTGATGGCGTCAAACTCCTTTTGTGTCGCGCCCTCGCGGTTGAAGGCGCAGATGACGTTGTGCCCGGCGTAAGTCTCCTCGACCTTGCCGTTGATATCGCCGAGGTTCTTCTGCTGGGCGACAAAATAGCGCTGGCTGCGCTTGACGATCCGGCCCGTGAGCACGCCCGTGACCGGCAGCACGATGAGCGCGATGAGCGTCATGAGCCAGCTGATGCGCAGCATCATGACCAGCACGCCGACGAGCATGGTGACGTTCGTGACAAGCTGCGTGACCGACTGCGCCATGCCGGAGGACATGGTGTCGACGTCGTTGGTGATGCGCGAGAGCACGTCGCCGACGGTGTTGCGCTCGAAGTAGCGCATGGGCATGCGGTGGATCTTGGCGCTGATCTCGCCGCGCAGGCGGTAGGCGAGCTTCTGCGTGATGCCGGCGAGGATCCACGACTGGAAGAAGCTGCACGCCGCGCTGACGAGATAGAGCGCGAGCACGGTCAGCAGGATCTTGCCGATCTTGCCGAAGTCAATGCCGCCGAGGCCCGAGAGCTTGCGCCCAAGGCCGGTGGCCAGCTCCGTCGTGGCCGTCGAGAGGATCTTCGGCCCGACGATGCCGAAGGCCGTGCTCGCCAGTGCGAGCACGAGCACAAGCACAAGCGGCAGCCGGTAGCGGCCGAGGCAGCGGAAGAGCTTCGTGATCGTGCCTTTGAAGTTTTTCGGTTTTTCCGGGATGCGGCCCGGTCCGCGTCTGGGACCCGCCATGGTCACCCCTCCTCTCCGAGTTCCGCGGCGCTGAGCTGGCTGAGC
The DNA here is from genome assembly GCA_025757645.1 of Clostridiales bacterium. Classification (NCBI taxonomy): domain Bacteria; kingdom Bacillati; phylum Bacillota; class Clostridia; order Eubacteriales; species Clostridiales bacterium. The sequence continues at coordinate 851,250 of CP107216.1, read as the reverse complement.
GCGATCTCGCGGTAGGTCTCGCAACTGCGCAGCAGCGCGCTGTGCGTGCCGCGGCCGACGATGCGCCCGCCGTCGAGCACGAGGATCTGATCCGCGTGCAGGATCGTGCTCAGGCGCTGCGCCACGATGATGACCGTAGCGTCGTGCGTCTGTTTGGCCAGCGCCTGACGCAGCGCGGCATCCGTCTGATAGTCGAGCGCGGAAAAGCTGTCGTCAAACAGGTACACCTGCGGGTGTCTGGCGATGGCGCGCGCGATGGACAGGCGCTGCCGCTGCCCGCCGGACACGTTCGCCCCGCCCTGCGCCACCGGCGTGAGGAAGTGGTGCGGCCGCGACCAGATGAAGTCCTCGGCCTGCGCCGTGGCGGCGGCGCGGATGGCGTCGGCCTCCGAGACGTCGCCGCCAAACTCGAGGTTCGAGAGAATGTCGCCCGTGAAGAGCACGCCCTTTTGCGGCACGTAGCCGAGCATGGCGCGCAGGTCGGTCTGGTGCAGGCGGCGCACGTTCACGCCGCCGATGCTGACCGTGCCGCCGGTCGCATCGTAAAAGCGCGGAATGAGATTCAGCAGCGTCGATTTGCCGCAGCCAGTCGAGCCGACGATGGCCGTGACCTCGCCGGGCCGCGCCGTGAAGCTGATGTCGTGCAGCACGTCGTCCTCCGCGCCGGGATAGCGGAACGACACGTGGTCGAACGTGACGGTCGCGTCCGCGGGCACGGGCTCGGGGCTGCGCGGGTCGCGCACGCTCGCGCGCGTGCGCAGGATCTCGTCCACGCGCGTGGCCGAGACCTCGGCGCGCGGCAGGAGCACCGCCACGATCGTGATCATCATGAAGGCCATGATGATGAGCGAGGCGTAGGTCGAAAAGGCGATCATGTCGCCGATCTGCATATTGCCGGCGTTGATACTTTTCGCGCCGAACCACTCGATCATGACCGTGACGCCGTACATGATGAGCGTCATGACCGGGCCCATGAACGCCATGGTCCGGTTGACGAACAGCTGCGTTTTCATGAGCGCCGCGCTCGCGGTGTCGAAGCGTTCCTCCTCGTGCCGCTCGCGGTGGAACGCGCGGATGACCGGCAGACCGGTCAGCACCTCGCGGCTGACGAGGTTGACGTCGTCCACGCGCTGCTGCATGGTGCGAAACTGCGGCATGGCGATCTTCATGAGCACGCCGACGAGCAGCAGCATCGCCGCGACGGCCAGCGCGATGATCCAGCCGAGGCCGGTTTTCGTACGCGCGACCATGATAATGCCGCCGAGGCCGATGACCGGCGCATAGAGCACGACGCGCACGATCAGCACGCACACCGCCTGGATCTGCGTGACGTCGTTCGTGGTGCGCGTGATGAGCGAGGCCGTCGAGAACTTGTCCATCTCGGCGGACGAGAACGACAGCACCTTGCGGAACACCTGCGCGCGCAGGTCGCGCCCGATGGCGGCAGACATCCGCGCGCCGACAAAATTGCAGAGCACGGCCGCCGCGATCATGCCGAGCGTGAGCAGGAGCATTTTCCCGCCGGTGCGCAGCAGGTAGCTGTTGCGGATGTGGTTGACATTCAGGCCCGCGACGGCGTACTCCGTCTTGAGAAACTGCACGGCCGCGCTGTGCAGGACGCTGTCGGTGAGCGTGCCCATGCCGCTGAGCGCTTCCTCGCCGCGCGCGAGGATCTCCTCGTGCGTGATGAGGCCGCCCTGCATCTGCTGGCGCAGGGCGAGCACGGTGTTCGCCCCCTGCTCCGACAGGCGGGCATACATGACCAGCGGCCGGATGAAGATGCCCTCCAGCTCCGGCAGCTGCGCCGTGTCGTTGATCGTCCAGACGCCGTCGGCATCCGTGTAGGCGGCGCTGACCGCGGCGGCGTCGTCATCCGACAAAAACAGGCGCACGCCGTCCATGGTCTTGTCCGTGAGCGCGAGGGGCGCGGCATATTCGATGCCGCCGCTCTGGATGCCGGTGTCCACGATGCGGCTCGTGTACGCCGGCAGCGACAGCTCGCAAAACGACTGCGCCACGAGCAGCAGCACGATCAGCGCCACGGCCGGGATGTGCCCGCGCAGGTATTTCAGCACCCGCATGGCGCGTCCTCCTTCTGCTCTTCATAGATCTGCTGGGCGATCTCCCCCGCCCGGTCGCTCAGGCGCAGCAGCTCGCGCGTGTCCGCCTCGCCCATGCGGCGGTAGACCTCCGACAGGCACGCGACTGCCTCGTCGAGCGACGTCTGCACCTCGTGCCGCCCCTGCTCGGTCAGGCGCACGACGACGCGCCGGCGGTCGGCCGTGTCGCGCGCGCGGGTGATCGCGCCCTTGCGCTCGAGATTGTTGAGCATGGCCGCGATGCGCGCCGTGCTCAGGTCGAGCAGCGTGCTCAGCTCGCCGGCCGTACGGCCGTCCGCCCCGGCATTGAGGCAGCCGAGCAGGCGCATCTCGCCCTGCGAAAAGATCTGGCTGAGGTCCTCGCGGCGCGCGTGGTTGAGGATCATCGCGCGCACCTGTTCGCGCGCGATCTGTTCAAAAAAATCCATGATCGGTTCGCTCCGTTTCTCCGGCCGCGGCCGGGTGAAAAATGGATATTTCACTAATACCGTTTCCTTTTACCATTAGATAATACAGATTCCCTGTCCCGATGTCAAGTATCACGCAGGACATTTTGGCGAAAATGTGCAAAAAGCCGTCCCTCCGGAGAGGGACGGCTGTCAGGCACGATTTTGTTTCAGTCCGTGGGCTCGAAGGCGCGGTCGAACAGGTCCGTGACCTCTTTCGACGGGGCCTTGCTGCACAGCGACACGACGACCGCCGCGATCAGGCCGCACAGGAAGCCGGGGATGATCTCATACAGGCCGGTCGGCGTGGACAGGAACGCATACCACAAAGCGTCGACCGCAAAGCCCACGCACACGCCCGCGACCGCGCCGGAATACGTCAGGCGGCGCCAGTAGAGCGAGAGCAGGATGACCGGGCCGAACGCGGAACCGAAGCCAGCCCATGCGCACTCGACGAGCGCCATGATGCCGCCGCAGTTCGGGTCAGCCGCGATGAAGTACGCGACGACGGAGATGAGGATGACGATGATGCGGCCCGCCCACTGCATCTCGTGGTCGGTGGCGTCCTTGCGGATGACCGGCTTATAGATATCGGACGCGAAGGCGCTGCTGCTCGCCAGCAGCTGGGAGTCGGCCGTGCTCATGGCCGCGGCCAGAATGGCCGAGAGCAGCACGCCGGAGATAAACGCCGGGAACAGACGGCGCACCATGTGCACGAACACGAGGTTCTCGTTGTCGATCTCGCCGAGGAACTGGCGGCCGATCACGCCGACGACGGCGGACATGGCCAGGATGACCAGGATCCAGCTGCAGCCGATGATCTGGCTCTTGCGCATCTCGTGCTCGGACTTGATGGACAGATAGCGCACAAGGATGTGCGGCATGCCGAAGTAGCCGAGGCCCCAGCCGAGGCCGGAGAGAATGTCCGAAATGCTCTTCCAGTTGAAGCCGCCGCCGGAGAGCACATTATAGTAGTTTTCCGGAACGGCCATGACCGGTGCGACAAAGTCTGCACCCTTCATGACGAACAGCGCGAGGATCGGCGTGAGCATGAGCGCGGCAAGCATGAGCATGCCCTGGAAGAAGTCCGTCCAGCACACGGCGTTGAAGCCGCCGAGGAACACGTACACGAGGATGATGGCCGTGGCGATGATCATGGCCGTCTTGGCGCTCATGCCCGTGACGGTGTTGAACAGCGTGCCGCAGGCCGAAATGCTCGAGGCGCTGTAAACGCAGTAGACCACGACGAACACGATGGCCGAGATGATCTGCAGGCCCTTGTTCTTGGACAGGAAGCGGTTGGTGAGAAACTGCGGGATGGTGATCGAGTCGTTCGCGCGGATGGAGTACCGGCGCAGACGCGGCGCGACGAAGATCCACGCGCAGACCGTGCCGATGAGCAGGCCGACGGAGATCCACACCTTGCCGATGCCGTACAGATAGATCGAGCCGGGCAGGCCCATGAGCACCCATGCGCTCATGTCCGACGCGCCGGCAGACAGCGCCGCGACCCAGCCGCCCATGCTGCGGCCGCCGAGGAAGTACTCCTTCTCGCCCTCCTGATGGCGGTCACGGAAGAAGAAATACACGCCGACGCCGATGACCAGCGCGAAATACAGTAATATGGCGATCCATTCACCGCTCGAAGCAGTACCCATGATGTTTTGCCCCTTTCATTAGGAAACCTTATATAATTCCCGTAAAAACAATATGTGTGTATGATACGCCACTTTCCCCGCCGTGTCAACAATTTCTTCATACTTTTCGGGAAAAAAGCGGCGTTTCCGCTGCAATATCAGGGAAAATTTCTGCGCTTGACTTTTTGGAAACCGCGCGTATAATATAAGATAATCTTATTTTAAGCGATAAAGTTCGGACAAGGAGCGGGTACGTGTGACACTGCGGCAATATGAGGCGTTTTTAAAAACGGTGGAGTGCGCGAGCGTGTCGGCCGCGGCACAGGCGCTGGGCGTGTCCCAGTCGGCGCTGACGCAGCTGCTGGCGGGGCTCGAGCGCGACTGCGGCTTTCCCCTGCTGGTACGCAACCGCGGCGGCGTGCACCTGACCCCGGCGGGCAAGGCGCTGCTGCCGGCCGTGCAGCAGGTGTGCGCGGCGGATGCGCACCTGCGCGGCCGCATCCAGGAGGTGCGCGAGCGCGCCGGCGGCACGATCCGCATTGCGACGTTCAAGAGCGTGGCGGTCAACTGGCTGCCGCCGATGATCAAGCAGTTTCAGGTGCAGCATCCGGAGGCGCGCTTCCGCCTGTTCGACGGGGCGTACGCCGAGGTGGACGCCTACGTGCGCAGCGGCACGGTGGACATGGGCTTCATCTCGCTGCCGAGCGAGCTGCCGGGCGAGATCGTGCCCGTGTGCAGCGACCGGCTGCTGGCCGTGCTGCCGGCGGGCCACCCGCTGGCGGCGTGCGAGGCCGTGCCCGTCGCGGCCTTCGGCACGGAACCGGTCGTGAGCCTGATCGACAGCACGAACCGCGACGCGCTGCGCGTGCTCGACGCCGCGCACGTGCACCCCGACATCCGCTTTCAGACGGCGGACGATTACGCCATGATCTCCATGGTCGAGAGCGGGCTGGGCATCTGCATCGCGCACGAGCTCGTGCTGCGCTCGGACCACCACAACGTCGTCGTGCGCCCGCTCGATCCCCCGGCGCACCGCACGATCGCCATGGCCATCCCGCCGGAGAGCGAGGGCAAGCCGCTCGTGCGCACGTTCGCCGCCTTTGTGCGCGCGTGGGCGCAGGCCAACCCGTGACGGGAAACGACCCGGCCCATATAAAAAAACCGGGGCGCTCCGACGGGAGCGTCCCGGTTTTTGTTTCTGGCGCTTATGCGTTCCAGGTCTTTGTCTGCTCACGCAGCCAGTCGGCCCACGGCTCGATGCCCTCTCCCTTGAGCGCGGAGATCGGGAACACCTGAATGTTCGGGTTGAGCTTCTTGACGCGCTCGACGCACTTGTCGAGGTCGAAGTTGAAGTACGGCGCAACGTCGATCTTGTTGACGAGCAGCACGTCGCAGATCGAGAACATGAGCGGGTACTTCAGCGGCTTGTCGTCGCCCTCCGGCACGGAGAGGATCATGGCGTTTTTCACGGCGCCGGTGTCAAACTCCGCCGGGCAGACGAGGTTGCCGACGTTCTCGAGGATGGCGAGGTCGATGTTCTCGGTGCCGAGGCCCTCGAGGCCCTGGCGCGTCATGCCCGCGTCGAGGTGGCACATGCCGCCGGTGTGCAGCTGGATAACCTTCGCACCGCTGGTGGAGATGGTCGCGGCGTCAACGTCGGAGTCGATATCGGCCTCCATGACGCCGATGCGCAGATCGTCCTTCAGGGCGTTGATGGTCGCCATGAGGGTCGTGGTCTTGCCGCTGCCGGGCGAGGACATGAGATTGAGCAGGAAGGTGTGATTGCGCTTGAGTTCTTCGCGCAGCAGATCTGCCTGCCGGTCGTTGTTTTCAAAAACGCTCTTTTTGATTTCGAGCACGCGGAATGCATCCATGATCTTACCTCCAGAATGTTCACGGGGTTTTGTATGCCAAAATTATAGCAGTCTCGCCCCGGTTTTGCAACCTTTTTGCGCGGGGATTGCCAATGTTGGACAGTTCGGGTATAATGGTTTAATATCGTGCGAAACCCAAGGAGGCGATGGTATGCCCCACCATTCCGGCGCCGAGCTGCCGGGCGCGCAGGCGCTGCGGCAGATGGCCGCGCAGAGCGACAGCCGCGGCCTGTTTTCCGACCGCGCGCCCGACCCGGCCTATGCCGGCCTGTTTTTGAACCGCGAGCTGAGCTGGCTGCAATTCAACCGCCGCGTGCTGGCCGAGGCAGCCGACGAGACGCTGCCGGGCTATGAGCGGCTGAAGTTTCTGTCCATCTACTGCTCGAATCTCGATGAATTTTATATGGTGCGCGTCGGCGGGCTGCTCGACCGGGCGCTGCTGCAGCCGTGGCACACGGAGACCATCACGGGCCTGACGCCGCGCGAGCAGCTGCGCGCGATCTATGACGAGACGGCGCGGCAGCAAAAAGATTTTGAAGCGCTCTGGCGCAAAGTGACGGCGGCGCTGGCAAAGCAGCACGTGGAGATCCTGGACTTTGACCGGCTCGACGAGGCGGACGAGGTGCTGCTGCGGCGGCGGTTCGACGCGCTGCGCCCGCTGCTGAGCCCGCAGGTGCTCGACGCCGAGCACCCGCTGCCGTTTCTGCGCAACCGCGAGCAGTATGTGCTCGTGCGCTTTGCGGGCAAGCGCGGCGGCGCGGGGCTCGTGCCGACGACGCAGCTGCCGAAGTTTTTTAAGCTCACGGTCGACGGCGTGCAGAAGCTCGCGCTCACGGCGCCGCTGGTAGCGCACTTTGCGCCCCTGCTCTTCGGCGAGCGGCGCGTGCGCGAGACGGCTATCGTGCGCGTGACGCGCAGCGCCGACATTTCCGTGCGTGACATCATGGACGGGTGCGACGCGGATCTGCGCGCCGTGATGGAGCGGCTGCTGCGGCGGCGCCGCCGGCTCGAGCCGGTGCGCGCGCAGGTGCAGGGCCGCATCTCGGACGAGATGCGCGCGCTCGCGCGCGAGCTGCTCGGGCTGCCGAAGCGGCAGCTGTTCGTGACGAGCGCGCCGACGGATCTGTCGTTCGTGCTCACGATGCCGGGGGAGTTTGACCTCGCGGGGCTGACGTGTCCCGAGATCCCGCCGGCCAAAAACGTGGCGCTGCAAAAGGGCGACTACTTTGCCTATCTCGCGCAGCACGACCTGCTGCTCGCGCTGCCGTACCAGAGCATCAACCCGTTCGTCGACCTGCTGTACGAGGCGGCGGACGACCCGGACGTCGTGTCGATCAAGATCACGCTCTACCGGCTCGCCGGCAGCAGCCGCATCGCGGCGGCGCTGGCCTACGCGGCCGAGCACGGCAAGCAGGTGCAGTGCCTGCTCGAGCTGCGCGCCCGCTTTGACGAGCAGAGCAACATCGACTACTCGCGCATGCTCGAGGACGCGGGGTGCGGCATCCTCTACGGCCTGACGAAATACAAGGTGCACACGAAGCTGTGCCTCATCACGCGGCGGTGTCCCGGCGGCATCTGCTACTACACGCAGGTCGGCACCGGCAACTACAACGAAAAGACTGCCGAACAGTACACCGACCTCATGCTGCTGACGAGCGACCCGGCCATCGGGCGCGACGCGGCGAAAACGTTCGACCGGCTCGCGCGCGGCGAGACCGTCGGCGAGACGGAGGCGCTCTGGCTCGCGCCGGAGGGCTACAAGCCGCAGCTGATGGCGCACATCGAGGCGCAGACGCGCCTCGGCCCGGCGGGATACATCGGCATCAAGGTCAACTCCATGAACGACGCGGACGTTATGGCGCGGCTCGTGCGCGCGAGCGAGGCGGGCACGGAGGTGGAACTGTTCGTGCGCGGCATCTGCTGCCTGCGGCCGGGCGTGCCCGGGCGGACGGAACACATCTCGGTGCGCAGCATCATCGGGCGGTATCTGGAGCACGAGCGTATTTTCGTCTTTGGCCGCGGGGAGGCACAGGAGGTGTTCATCGGCTCGGGCGACCTGCTCGAGCGCAACACCATGCGCCGGATCGAGGCTTTTACCGCCGTGACCGACCCCAACGCGCGCGCGGAGGTGCTCGAGGTGCTCAGCGCCATGCGGCGCGACAACCGGCAGGCGTGGATCATGCAGCCGGACGGCAGCTACCTCCGTCCCGAGGGCGCGGGCGAGCCGTTTGTCAGTCAGGCGTATCTGCACACGTACTTTGCCGGGCGCACCGTCGAAAAGCCCGCGCCCCCTGCCCCGCCCCAGCCACGAAAAAAGCTCCCGTGGTGGCGGCGGCTGTGGATCTGGCTGAAAAATAATTGACGAAATTCGGAATTTTGGACTTGACAAGCGCGCAAAAGCGCGTATAATGTGCCTTACAATTTCACAGCCTTATCAAGAGTGGCGGAGGGACCGGCCCTGTGAAGCCCGACAACCTGCAGAGACCTGCAAGGTGCCAAATCCGGCGGTGCAAATCGAGAGATGAGGATCTTCGCCTTTTCCAAGCGCTCCGTCGGCTGTCGGGGCGCTTGTTTCTTTGCCCGGCACAACAGAAAGCGAGGAATAGCAATGGCTCATCATCTTTTTACATCCGAATCCGTGACGGAAGGACATCCCGACAAGATCTGCGACCAGATCTCCGACGCGATCCTCGACGCCATTCTGGCGCAGGACCCGAACGGCCGCGTCGCCTGCGAATGCACGGTCACGACCGGCGTCGTGAACGTCATGGGTGAGATCACGACCGACTGCTACGTCGACATCCCGAAGGTCGTGCGCCAGACCGTGCGCGAGATCGGCTACGACCGCGCAAAATACGGCTTTGACTGCGAGACCTGCGCCGTCATCACGAACATCGACGAGCAGAGCGCGGACATCGCCCTCGGCGTCGACCAGTCGCTCGAGAGCAAGGAGACCGGCGACAGCGCGCTCGACAACGGCGCGGGCGATCAGGGCATGATGTTCGGCTTCGCCTGCGACGAGACGCCTGAGCTCATGCCGCTGCCCGTTTCGCTGGCCCACAAGCTGGCCAAGCGCCTGACCGCCGTGCGCAAGCAGGGTCTGGTCGACTATCTGCGGCCCGACGGCAAGACGCAGGTCACGGTCGAGTACGACGAGCAGAATCGCCCCGTGCGCGTGCACACCGTCGTGCTCAGCACGCAGCACGCCCCGGAGGTGGACATGGAGCAGCTGCGCAAGGACATGATCGAGCTCGTCATCCGCCCGACCATCCCGGCCGAGCTGCTCGATGACGACACCCGCTACCTCATCAACCCCACCGGCCGCTTCGTCGTCGGCGGCCCGCAGGCGGACTCCGGCCTGACCGGCCGCAAGATCATCGTCGATACTTACGGCGGCAGCGCCCCGCACGGCGGCGGCGCGTTCTCCGGCAAAGACCCGACGAAGGTCGACCGCAGCGCCGCCTACGCCGCGCGCTACGTGGCCAAGAACATCGTGGCGGCCGGGCTTGCCCGCCGCTGCCTCGTGCAGCTGGCGTATGCCATCGGCGTGGCAGAGCCCGTGAGCGTGCTCGTCGACACGCAGGGCACGGGCACTGTGCCGGATGCACAGATCGCCGCTGCCGTGCAGCAGGTGTTCGACCTGCGGCCGACGGCCATCATCCGCGACCTCGACCTGCGCCGCCCGATCTACCGCCAGCTCGCCGCCTACGGCCACATGGGCCGCGAGGAGCTCGGCGTCCGCTGGGAGGACACCGACCGCACCGACGCCCTGCGCGCCGCCGTCGCCGAGACGAACGTGTGATTCAAACCGCATGAAAAACCTCCGCAGCTTCGGCTGCGGAGGTTTTTTCATATTCATTCGTGAACCGGCGAGGCGGTTCTCTATGGAGCATATGCTCAATAGTACGAGTGCCCCCAGGTGGCGTTTTCGTAATTTGCGAGGAAGTCGGCGTTCGCGCGCTCGGTCGGCGAGAGCGAATTGTTATCGAACGACGCGCCGGGCACCGTGCCGTGATACCAGCTCTGGGCCTCGAAATAGGCCGCGATCTGCGGCGTCTGGAAGATGCGGCCGTGGCGTGCAAAAATCTCGTTGCGGGCAAGGCAGCACTGCTCCCAGGTGAGGTTCGCCACGTCCGCCTGCGTGAGCCGGCGCGCGGCGCTGTCCGGCAGGATGTAGCTGCCGGCGGAAGGCGTCGGCGTGGGGCTCGGCGTCGGGGTCGGGGTGGGCGTCGGTGTCGGCGCGGCGGACGGCTCTACCGTCGCCGTCACGGCCGGGGTCGCGGCCACGACCGGGTCTTTTGGCTTGGGCTTGACGTTGAGCGCAATGAGCAGCACGATCAGTGCCACGCCGAGCGCGGCAAAGATGGCGATGAGCAGCGCCTTGCTGCGCGGCGCGTCCCGGTCCTCCGGCGCGGGCTCATACGGCGCATCGTCCTCCCAGCCGGGCACGGGCGGGTCGTCTGCCCAGGGATCGTCCTGCGGCTCGGCTTCATCGTCCCAGTCGTCGGCGGGGGCGCTGTCCTGCCAGCCGGAAGGGAAATGCTCCCCGTTTCCATCATCCGGCGGCGCGGATGCATCCTGCTGATCCTCCGGCGGGAGGATTTCATTCTGTAAATCATCTTCCGGCGGCGTCTGCTCGCCCCCGCAGTAGGGGCACCAGCGCGCATCATCCGGGATGTCTCGTCCACAGTAGGGACACTGCATTGGCTTCACCTGCCCTTTCACACACACAAATCGTTTTCCTCAATGTACCATATTCCCGGCCATACCACAAGATAAAAAATGTCCCCCGGTGGTTCGCCGGGGGACAAAGAAAAGCCTGTTAACCCGCGATGCGCTTGGCGCCCACGTAATTCTTCAGGTAGTAGCTCGAGCTCAGGTCGCTGATGACGACGCAGCCTGCGCCGGAGCTGCTGTGGATGAACTGGCCGTTGCCGATATAGATACCGACGTGGCCGATGCTGGAGCTGTTGCTCGCAAAGAACACCAGGTCGCCGAGCTGGAGGTTGGCCTTCTCGACATAGGTGCCGTTGTTATTGTAGATGCTGCTGGCCACACGGCTCATGGAATAGCCGCAGAGCTTGTACACGTAGTTGACAAAGCCGGAGCAGTCAAAGCCCGAGGGGCTCATGCCGCCGTAGACATACGGCGCGCCCATGTACTGCTTGGCCGTGGCGACGATGGTCTCACCGATGGAGCCGCTGGGCTTGCTGCCGCCGTCCGACTTCGTGGTGGTGACGTAGGCGCTGTTGACATAGCCCTTGACGCCGTTGATGGTGACAGCCGTCCAGTTGCCGCTCGTGCCGGTGATCGTCAGCGGCGTGCCGTTGTTATACGTGCCGAGGATGGAATAATTCGTGCCGGCACCGGAACGCAGACGCACGTCGTTGCCCTTGATGTAGCCGGTCTGGCTCGTAGAGCCGCCGCCGTTATCAGGCTTGGTCGTGGTCATGTAGTCCTTGCTGACATAACCGTCCCTGCCGCTGTAGCTGACTTTGTACCAGTTGCCGCTCTCGCCGGTGATGGTCATCTTCGTGCCGGTGTTATACACGCCGAGGATGGAGCTGGTCGTACTCGCACCCGAGCGCATACGCACGCCGGTGCCCTTGATGTAGCCGGCCTTGCTGTCGGCCCCGCCGCCGGAGACATAGTCCGAGCGGATGTAGCCGCTCACGCCGCCGATGGTGACCTTCGTCCAGCCGTTTTCCGTGCCGGTGATGGTCAGGGGCGTGCCGTTCTGGTAGGTACCGAGGATGGAGTAGTTCGTGCTCGGGCCGGAGCGCATGCGCACATCGCTGCCCTTGACCGAACCGTTGGAGCTGCCCGTGCTGCTGCCGCCGTTCGTCACGCCCGAGAGCGAGACATAGTCCGAGTGGACATAGCCGGTGGTGCCGTTGTAGCTGACCTTGTACCAGGCGCCGTTGACGCCGGTGATCGTCATGGTCGTGCCGGAGTTGTAGGTGCCGAGGATGGAGCTGCTCGTGCTCGCACCCGAGCGCATACGCACGTAGCTGCCGTTGATCGTGCCGGTACCGAAGCTGGCATCCATTTCATTGGCGCGTTTGAGGTAATCGGAAGATATGTAGCCGACGGTGCCGTTGTAGACCACCGTGGCCCAGCCGCCGCTCGAGCGCGTGGACACCACGACGTGGGTGCCTGCCGGGAGCGTGGAGATAATGCCGTAATTCGTTCCGGCGCCCGTTCGGAAGTTGACGGCCGTCGTCGTCGTCGCACCGCCGGCGCTCGCCGCGGAAGCCGAAACGGCCAGCGTGAGCGCGAAGAGCGCGGAAACAACGGCTGTTTTCAGAAATCGTTTCGCCATAGAATCATCCTTTGCTTAGTTATTCGCAAGCGCGCGGTCCAGCCACACAGCCGCCACATCCATGGCGTTGTACAGGCCGTCCTTTTCTGTCTTTTTGACCACACGGTCGCGGGATTTCAGATCCGGGTCGGTGAGCTGAAGCTGCACGGAGACCCGCGTCGCCACGTCGAGGTCCTTGATCTTTTTCGTGTCGAGGATCTGCATCATAATGATGTACTTGTCAGCCATGCTGCCGTAATAGAGCAGGTTGTCTTTCCGGCGCAGCGGATGGCCTTTGTAGCACAGTTCGGTCGATTTTGCTGCCAATGAGATACACCTCCGATACCACTGTTTTCGAATTGTAACACATTTCAATCTTTTTGTCAACACCGCATGCCCCGCGCTGTCGTTTCGGCGCGGGGACACGCGATGGGGCAGACATTTGCGCGGCTCAGCCGGCGTCATCGGCATCGCCGCCGGTGTCCTGCGACTGGCCGGAGAAATTGCCGAAGATACCGGTCGGCGAGCCGATGGTCGGCGTCGGGAAGCTCTTGGTCGGCAGATCCTTGTGGATCGACTCCATGACGAGCTTCCAGATCTGGGCGGCGGGGTTGCCGGAGAAGTTCATATACTCGGGCATATCGTAGCCGGTCCAGACGGCGGCCACATAGTACGGCGTGAAGCCGACGAACCAGCGGTCGCAGTTGTTCGTGGTCGTACCGGTCTTGCCGCCGACGGGCATGCCGGTCAGGCGGGCCTCGGTGCCGGTGCCGCTGTTGACGGCGTTGCAGAGCATGTCGGCCATGTTCCACGCGGTGTTGGCCTTGAAGGCCACGATCGTGCGCGCGGGGTTTTCGAGCACGACCTCACCGCTGGAATCCTTGACATACGAATACGTGCGGCCGTAGGTGAACACGCCGTCGTTGACGAAGGCGGAGTACGCCTGCGTCATCTCGCGGACGGTGATGCCGTTCGTGAGCTGGCCGAGGGCGAGCGGCGCGTAGTCGCAGTCGGACTCGGCAAGGCTCGTGACGCCGAGCTTGTCCTTCAAAAATTCATACGACGCGCGCGGCGTGAGCTTGTCGAGGATCTGCGCGGACACGGTGTTGAGCGAGCGCTGCAGCGCCTCGCGGATGGTGATGACGCCGTAGTTGCCGCCGCCGGAGTTTTTCGGATACCAGCTCGTGCCGGAGAGCTTGATGTCCGGCGAATCGTTGACCTGCGTGTACTGCGTGATGAGGCCGAGCTCCATGGCCGGGCCGTAGGTCGCGATCGGCTTGATGGACGATCCGGGCGGGCGCTTGGACTGCGTGGCCCGGTTCGTGCCGAAGTTGATGGTCTTTTTGTCCGTGCCGCCGGACAGGCCCTTGATCTCGCCGGTGTAGGGGTCCATGATGACGATGGCGGACTCGAACTGCTGGCCGGAGGCCGACGGGCGCTGCGGCATCTTGTCGAGGTCGGTATAAACGTCGTCGATCGCCTGCTGGATGCTGGGATCGTAGCAGGAATAGACCTGATAGCCGCCGGAATAGAGCAGCGTGCGCGCCGTGTCGCGGCTGACGCCCTTCTGCTCGACGAGGTCGTTGAGCACGTCGTTGATGACGGCCTCGGCGTAGTAGCTGTAGATGGTCTGGGTGGCATCGTCGGACTCGCTGCGCACGAACACGAGCTCCTGCGCCACGGCCTCATCGTACTGCTCCTTGTTGATGTAGCCCTGTTCGTACATCTGCTTGAGGATGGTCTCCTGCCGGGCCTTATTGTTCTCGCGGCTGATGAAGGGGTCGTATTTTGAGGGGTTATTCGTGATGCCGATGATGCTCGCGCACTCGGCGAGCGTGAGATCCTTCGGTTCTTTGCCGAAGTAGGTCTCGGCGGCGGTATAGACGCCGTTGCACCCCTCGCCGAAGTAGACGATGTTCAGGTACCACTCCATGATCTCTTCCTTATCATAGGACTTCTCAAATTCGAGCGCCTGGAAGATCTCGAGCAGCTTGCGCTGCACGGTGATATCGTCCTGCTTGGTGAGGTTTTTGATCAGCTGCTGCGTGATGGTCGAGCCGCCGAAGTCGTTTTTCATCGACAGGAACATGTTGATGAACGCGCCGGTCGTACGGTACCAGTCCACGCCCTTGTGCTTGTAAAAGCGCTTGTCCTCGATGGCGACGGCCGCGTGCTCCATGTCCTTGGGGATGTCGGCATAGTCGATCCAGACGCGGTTTTCCGTGCTCGAGAGGTTCGTGAGGTTCTGCCAGTTGCCGTCGGAATCCTCATACAAAATCGAGCTTGAGAGCGAGACCGTGAAGTCCGAGAGCTGCACGTCGAGATCCGTGGACAGGCAGTTTTTCACATAGTACGCGAAGATGCACAAAAACAGCAGCCCCGTGACGAGCACGATCAGCAGGATCGTGCCGAGCACGCGCAGCACAGCGCCCGCGACGCTCACGGTCGCATCCGCGGCCTGGGCCGCGCGCGGGGCGGATGATGATGGTTTCGGTCGTTTTGCCATAGGCAGTGACGCACCTCCCTGATAATACACATTATCGGGTCAAAAACCCGGTCGATATTCAGCGCATAAAAACGGTTAAATGATATTATAGCACACTCTGTCAACTGGGGATAGTCTTTCGCGCGTTTTTGTCCGGCGGGTATGAAATGCGCGCACGTTGGACAAACTTTCCGGTGAAAGGAGCGAGGCATATGAAACGAACGCTGGCACTAACGGTCGTGACGGCGCTGTGCGCCGTGTCGCCGTTCGTCGCGGGGGCGGCGATGTCCTCCCTGCAGCAGCCGGGCGCGGACGCGCCGGCCACGTCCTACGACGGCGCGCAGGCGGAATATATCCTGCGGGATTACGAGGGCTATGTGAGCGTGTTCGCCTCCGACGCCGACCGCAGGCCGCTGCAGGTGACCGGCATCGAGGTCGCCGGACTGCGCCGCGCCGACCAGGAGCTGCTGCGCGGCGGCATCACCGTCGGCAGTCAGGAGCAGCTTTTGCTGCTGCTGGAGGATCTGGGGTCGTAAAAGGACTTGATTTTACACGCCAGATGGGGTACACTGAAACCAGAAAACGATCACAACTGGAGGACACCCCGATGAGTGAAGCATTCGGCAGCGATTATCTGACGATCGAGGACGAGGACGGCAACGAGTTCGAGCTGGAAGTGCTCAACGAGTTTGAACTCGACGGTCAGGACTATCTCGCGGCGCTCCCCGCCGATATGGACGAGGACGACCCCGATTTCGGCATCATCCTGCTCAAGATCATGGAGGAAAACGGCGAGGAGCTCTTCGGCTCCATCGACGATGACGACGAGCTGGACAAGGTGTACAATTACTATATGGAAGAGATCTTCGCCGACGAGGACGAAGGATCTGACGGCGGCGCGGAGGAATAAGTTCCCGCGCGGCGCATAGCATGGGAATAAGTCCTGCTGTGTGCGTGGAGCACGACTGAGTGCTCAGAGCTCATTTAAACCCACATCTCTTATAAGGGATGCCAGAACTTCCGCTGCGGATTGCAGGCCTCCCGGCCGGCTGAAAGATGCCGGTTGGACGTTGGAAGCAGAGAAACAGCAGAGAGGCGACCCACCTGCCTTCTTGTGCAGGTTGTAACTGGGCTCACACGGCATTGGCGGGCTGGCCGGCAGCGAAAGCTGCCGGCTTTTTTCTTGCCTCTGACAAGAAAAAAGCCAGATTGCATCCGTCGCGGCGTGGCCACCGAAAAAGCCGCGCCGCATTGACAAGCCCCCGCCGCCGGGGCTATGATAAGCCTCAGCGGCACGCGCAGTGTGCCGAATCCTGTCCAAACGAAAGGTGATCCGCCATGCTCCGCTTTCAGAACGATTACTCCGAGGGTGCGCACCCGAACGTGCTGCGCGCCCTGTGCGACACCAACCTCTGCTCCACGCCGGGCTACGGGCTCGACGACGACTGCCGCCGCGCGGCTGACGCCATCCGCGCCCGCTTCGCCTGCCCGGACGCCGACGTGCACTTCCTCGTCGGCGGCACGCAGACAAACCAGCTCGCCGCGGCCGCCTTCCTGCGCCCGTGGGAGGCCATGGTCGCGGCCGACACCGGCCACATCAATGTGCACGAGACCGGCGCGATCGAGGCCACCGGCCACAAGGTGATCGCCGTGCCCGGCGCGGACGGCAAGCTCACCCCCGCCGCCATCGCCGACGTCGCCGCGCAGCACTGCGCTGCCCCCGGCGTGTATGACGAACACATGGTACTGCCGCGCATGGTGTACGTGTCCGACGCGACGGAACTCGGCACTGTCTATACCAGGGCGGAGCTGACCGCCCTGCGCGCGGCGTGCGACGCGCATGGGATGTACCTGTATCTCGACGGCGCGCGGCTGGCGCAGGCGCTCACGGCCGCGGGCAGCGACCTGCAGCCGGAGGATCTGCCGCGGCTGTGCGATGCGTTTTACATCGGCGGCACGAAAAACGGCCTGCTCTTCGGCGAGGCAATGGTCATCGTCAACGACGCGCTCAAGCCGGGCTTCCGCCGCGCGATGAAGCGCAACGGCGCCATGCTCGCCAAGGGCCGCCTGCTCGGCGTGCAGTTCGCCGCCGCGATGGCGCACGACCTCTGGCTCGAGCTGGGCCGGCACGCGGACGCGCAGGCGCAGCGCATCGCCGCCGCGCTCTCGGACCGCGGCATCGCAATGTACGTGCCCTCGCCGACGAACCAGATCTTCCCCATCCTGTCGGATGCGCAGATCGCGCGGCTGCAGGAGCAGGTCGCGTTTTACACGACCGCCCGCGTGGACGCCGCGCACCAGGCCGTGCGGTTCGTGACCTCGTGGGCCACGACGGACGCGCAGGTCGACGCGCTGCTGGCCGTGCTGGCGCAGGTGCTGGACTAAGCGCACAACATCGAAATACGGAAACACGCCCGACGCGATCTGCGTCGGGCGTGTTTTCTGCTTTACAAATGTTCCTTCTGCATCTTCGCCCAGCGGCGGGGATACTTCGGCGGTGTGGGCGCCGTCTTGCGGATGACGACGACGCTGTGCGTCACGTCCGTGCCGGGGATGGTGTAGCGCGTCGTGCGCTCATACGTGCCGCCGAGCTTGCGGATGGCGCTGCGCGCCTCGTCGAGCTCCTCGGCGCAGTCCGGCCCTTTCATGGCGAGAAACACCCCGCCCGTGCGCACAAACGGCAGGCACAGCTCGCACAGCAGGTACAGCCGCGCGACCGCGCGCGAGACCGCCGCGTCGAACTGCCCGCGCAGCTCCGGCGCCTCCTCGGCGCGCGTATGCAGGCACGTCACGTCCGTGAGGCCAGTCGCGGCGCAGACGTCGCCGAGAAAGCGCACGCGCTTATCCAGACTGTCGAGCAGCGTGAGCGAAATGTCCGGCTGCGCAATCTTCAGCGGCAGGCCGGGAAAGCCCGCGCCCGTGCCGACGTCGATGACCGACTTGCCGGCAAGCGGCTCGACCGTCAGCAGGGCAGCCGAATCGAGAAAGTGCAGCTGCGCCACGTCGGTCTCGCCGTGGATGGCCGTCAGGTTCATGACCTTGCTGCGCTCGTCGAGCAGCGTGTAATATGTCTGAAAACGGGCCAGCGCCGCCGCGTCGAGCGGCAGACCCAGCGCGGCAAACCCCGCGCGCAGAAGTTCGTCCATGCTTGCCTCCAAAAATGATCGGTTGCCGCCATCTTATCACATTCTCCCCCGCGCGTCCAGTCCCGGGCGGGTGCGGGTGAGCAGGCACGCCGGGTAAAGCAGACCTCTTCCGCCGCATCCGCTTCGCTGCGCTCAGCACCTTCTCGGTAGGGAGAAGGCTTGGCACCGGTCGAGCATGCACGGTAACGGGATCGCCATGGCGCGTAACGGCACAAAAGCCGCCCGCACGGGTCTCCGTGCGGGCGGCTGTGCTGTCTGTGCAGCTATTATGCGTAAAAGACGTGGTCGCCGATCGTGGCCGTGTAGGTCAGGCGGCTGTTGAACCACGAGGCGTTGCAGGCCGAGGGATTGATGAAATACAGGCTCTCGCCCACCGGGTCGTAGCCCTCAAAAGCGAGCTTCGCCGCGAGCTCGGCATCCTCGTCCGGCGTGAGGCTGATGCGCCCGTCGGCCGTGGGCGAAAACTGCGCCACACCGCCGCGCCGGTCGAACACGACCTCCTTGACGCTGTTGGGGAAGCGCTCGTCCGCCACGCGGTTGAGCACGACGTTGCCGACCGCGATCTGCCCGTCCATGGGCTGGTTGCCGGCCTCGGCATTGATGATGTGGCTGAGCCAGTAGACATCACGCGCGCCGTAATAGCTCTCGCCGCTCTCGAGCAGCGCCTGCTCGGAGGCATCGACGCGCAGACTGGTATGGTCCTCGCTGAGCACGGCCGTGACGCCGAAGATCTTCTCCAGATCCGCCAGCGGCAGCACCACTTCCCCGTCGAGGGCATACACGCCGTCGGGCGCGTAGAAGCAGCGGCCGTTGGCCGTGTAGTACGTCTCGCCGTAGGTCGCCGCGATGTCCGCGCCATCGACCGTGACGGTCTCGGTGTCGCCGTCCGTGACCGTGTCGCTCTCGAGGCCGAGCATCTCGGCGAACGCATCCGCCGGGAGCCAGACCGCATCGTCGAGCACGTAGCAGTAGCCGCCGAAGCGGTCGTCCACATACACGGGCGTGTAGTCGCAGGTGACGGTCTCGGTGTAGTCGCCGGCGTCCATGCCGACGGCGACCGTGCGCACGACCGGCGAGGTCGCCTGCGCGGCTGCCTGCACCGCGAGCTTCTCGTCGTGCTCGGGCGCGGCCAGGGACACATCCCCGCTCACGACCGTCTTTGCCGCCGGCGCGCTGCCGTCCGGCCCGGCGGCCAGCGCCGAGCTTTCACCGGCGAGCCAGAAAAATCCGCACAATAAGCCGCAAAGCAGGCAGACGACGCACATCAGCGACAGGCCCGACTTCACGGACAGGCCCGCTTTTTTCGTTCGATTCATGACGTGCAGCCTCCTTTGCTGATTCATCACAGGGCGCAAACATTTCAATCCACGCGCCCCGTTATGGATAATTATATTCATTTTTCAAACCCCACGCAATCGGCAAATTGCACAAAGCGTCTTTTTAAGTTCTGAATAATATCCACAAAAAAATGCGTAAACAACAAAATATAGCGTTATATGACACCATTATGCGCAAGAAATTGTGTTGTTTACTTTGACTAAAACCGTCAATTCGACGCAAAGTGACCAAAATAAAAAGATGCAAGTTCGCAAAAAATTCTTGCAAACTTGCATTATGTCAACTATTTTTATTATTTGAAAGAATTATGTTAATCTTTTTCCCGCCTCACAGCGCCTGACGCAGCGCCTTGGCAAGCTGATCCGGGCAGGAGGTCAGCTTGCTGCCGCAGCGCACGCCCTCCATGCGCTCGATGGCCTGCTGCACCGGCATCCCCACCAGGAGCCGCGAAATGCCCTGCAGGTTGCCGCTGCACCCCCCTTGCACCTCAACTTTGCGGATAATTCCGTTCTCCACCTCCACCCGCATCAGGCGGGAGCAAACACCCTTCGGCCGGTATGTGATCGTCATGACGACGCCTCCTTTGAAAAATTCCGGTGCTCAGTATAGCAGATACGGTGACATAATTCCACCCCCGAAACCATATATATTGTGGAGAATGCAATCGGAGGTGAGCAGATATGACGCTGCGGCAAAAACTGGCCTGCGTGGGGCTGACCGTGTTCGGCCTGCAGATCGCATCGGCTGCGGCGGGCGGCGCGCCGCTCGCGGACAGGCTGCGGCTCTGGCTCGACCCGGAGCAGCTGCTGCTGGCATCGGTGCGCATGGAGCTGGGTGCGCCGCCGGTGGACGCATCCCCCACACCGGAGGCGGCAGCGGCGCTCAGCGCGGCCACGCCCGCGCCGGCCGCGACACCCGCCCCCACCGCGGACGCCGACGCCGACGAGGACGCGCCCACCACGACGGCCGACGGGCTGCCGATCGTGGCGACGAACATCGCGGGCGGGCTGAGCATCAAAAACGAGACAGACATCGCGGTCGATGCGGCCGCGCTGCTGCAGCAGGGCCCGGCCGTCGTGCTGCCGGCAGGCGAACCGCAGATCCTCATCATGCACACGCACGCGAGCGAAGCCTTCACCCCCGCGGGGCGCGACCTCTATCCCGCGAGCGACACGTGCCGCACGGAGGACACCAATTATAATATTGTGCACGTGGGCGACGTGCTGGCCAACACGCTCGCGTCCGCCGGGCTGCAGGTGCTGCACGACCGGACGATCTACGACTACCCGAGCTACACGGGCTCGTACAACCGCTCGGGCGCGGCCGTGCAGGAGTACCTGAACCAGTACCCGAGCCTACGCATCGTCATCGACCTGCACCGCGACGCGCTGTGCTCGGACAGCGTGGTCTATAAGACCGTGGCCGAGCTGCCCGATGCCGCGTGCTCGCAGGTGATGCTGCTCGTGGGCACGAACGCCTCGGGGCTCTACCACCCGTACTGGGAGGAGAACCTGCGCCTGGCGGTGTATCTGCAGGATGCGGTGAATGCGGCGCACCCGACGCTGATGCGGCCGATCACGCTCGTCAACGAGCGCTACAACCAGCACCTCACGCGCGGGTCGCTCATCATCGAGGTCGGCAGCAGCGGCAACACGCTGCAGGAGGCCATACGCGCCGTGCGCCTGTTCGGCGAGAGCGCCGGCCCGGCGCTCGCCCGGCTCGTGCAGTGACCGGGCCCGACACGGTGCGACATATTATAATAGGTATAAAACCACCCCCGGCGGGCGAGAATCTCCGCAGACGGAGCTTCCGGCCAAAGGGGGTGTTTTCATGCAGGTCCGCAATTACATGACCGGCGCTGCCGCCGTGACGCATCCGGACGAGCCGGTCGTCGCCGCCGCTCGGCTGATGCGCATGCGCGGCATCGGCGCGCTGCCCGTGTGCGAGGACGACGGCACGCTCGCCGGGATGCTCACCGACCGCGACATCGTGGTGCGCTGTGTCTCGTCCGGGGACGACCCGGGCGCCGTGACCGTGCGCAGCATCATGTCGCGCGACCCCGTGACGGTCGAAGCCGGCGCGGATATCCGCCGCGCGATGGAGACCATGCGCGCGGCGCAGGTGCGCCGCCTGCCCGTGACCGAGGGCGGCAAGCTCGCAGGCATCCTCTCGATCGACGACATCGCCCGCTCGGGCAGGTGGGACATGGAGTGCGCGCAGGCGCTGTGCGGCATCACGGCCAATGTCTGCAGGCGGTGAGGTGCGCGGCGCACTGCGTGTCCGACGCGCACCCTAAGCCTTCTCCTTGTGGCCTCGGCCGGGGCGTGCAAAGCCTTCTCCTTGAGGAGAAGGTGCTGAGCGCAGCGAAGCGGATGCGGTGGAAAGGTCATGGTTTCTTCAGCGCCGCCGGTCGTGCACCGCATATCCCACGACATCTCATCCGTCGCGGCGTGGCCGCCGCGGCACCGGTCATGTGCTCTCCCTGCGCATATGCGCAAATTTTTCTCCTCCCTTCCGGCCGCGCGGCCACCGCGCGGCCGATCATTTTGCGCACAAATGCCAAAACCGGGCGCGGGAAATGCAGCAGAATGCACAATCTTGAGAATCATTCGCAAAAAGGGCTTTACAAATGCGGTTTCCTGTGGTATCTTCATATCAGTAATAATTCTTGTTACTGATTTTCAAGGAGGTGCTTCGATGCCCACACGCAAAAACAGCAAAAAGCGGCAGGTCATCCTCGAAGCCCTCGCAGCGACGACCGCCCACCCCACCGCGCAGGAGCTCTACCAGCAGCTCAAGCCGGACTATCCCGACCTGAGCCTCGGCACGGTGTACCGGAACCTGAGCCTCTTCGCCGAAGAGGGCGACGCGATGAGCGTCGGCGTGTTCCGCGGGCAGGAGCGGTTCGACGCCCGCACGAACCCCCACGCGCACCTGCACTGTGTGCAGTGCGGCCGGGTCATCGACGTGCCGCTGCCCGGCGAGCCGGAGGCGCAGCTGTGTGCCCTCGCCCAGGGCGTGACGGACGCGCAGGTGCTCGGGTGCAGCATCACGTTCACGGGGCTGTGCAAAACTTGTCAGCAAGCGGACAAGGGATCCGCTTCCGAATAAAACAACCAACGATCGAAATCAAAACATCAGGAGGAATTTGACTATGAAAAAATGGGTTTGCAGTGTCTGTGGTTACGTTTACGAAGGCGAGCAGCCGCCGGTCGAGTGCCCGGTGTGCCATGTTGACGGCTCCAAGTTCATCGAGCAGAAGGCTGAGAAGTCCTGGGCTGCCGAGCACGTCGTCGGCGTGGGCAAGGCGTTCGGCGCGGACGTTCCGGCCGACGTGCAGAAGGAGATCATCGACGGCCTGAGAGCCAACTTCGAGGGCGAGTGCTCCGAGGTCGGTATGTATCTGGCCATGGCGCGCGTGGCGCACCGCGAGGGCTACCCGGAGATCGGCCTGTACTGGGAGAAGGCCGCCCACGAGGAAGCCGAGCACGCCGCGAAGTTCGCCGAGCTCCTCGGCGAGGTCATCACCGACAGCACGAAGAAGAACCTCGAGATGCGCGTCGACGCCGAGAACGGCGCGACCGACGGCAAGTTCCAGCTCGCGAAGCTGGCCAAGCAGTACAATCTCGACGCGATCCATGACACCGTGCACGAGATGGCCCGCGACGAAGCCCGCCACGGCAAGGCCTTCGAGGGTCTGCTCAAGCGCTACTTCGGCGAGTAAGAAACCTTGCATTTGTAAATTTAAGAGTGGTCCGGCTTCTGCCGGACCACTCTTTTCAATATTTGACAATCTCGTTTCGCTTATTCTTATAGCAAAAACAGAATGAAACAATTTGCGCTTTCCGCTATGCCGTTTTTCGTTCTGACTGCTTGAAAAAGCGGTCGTTTTATGGCAAAATATATTGTCAATCATTATCTTCAGGAGGAAGATAGCAATGCATACGATTAAATTCATTGACCTTTTTGCTGGCATTGGCGGTATCAGAAAGGGTTTTGAACTCGCCTGTGCAGAAAAAGGGTACAAATCGGAATGTGTATTCACTTCCGAGATAAAACCGTATGCTGTAGATGTTCTGGCGCAAAACCATCCATCTGAAACCATTACCGGAGATATCACAAAGGTGGGTGCAAAAGATATTCCCGCTTTCGATTTCCTTCTCGCCGGCTTTCCTTGTCAGGCATTCTCCGCCGCCGGGAAAAGGCTTGGATTTCAAGATACCAGAGGGACGCTCTTCTTTGATGTTGAGCGAATTCTGGCAGAAAAAAGCCCATACGGTTTTGTTTTAGAAAATGTAGAAGGGCTTGTAAATCACGATCGAGAGAACCCCCACGACAAGATAGGTAAAACGCTGAAAACGATTCTTGAGCATCTGGACGCACTAGGCTATCACGTTTCGTGGAAAGTCCTCAATGCAAAAGAATTTGGTGTTCCGCAAGACCGCAAGAGAATTTACATCGTAGGAACAAAAAAGTCCGCTCCTGCATTGAGTAAATTCAAGCCGGTACATTCCACACTGTCCGATGTTCTTGAAAACGGTTTGCCCACATCCGAGAGCAAATTTGTCAAACTGCTGCTATCTCATTACACCGTGAATGAACTGTACGGCAAGGCAATCAAGGATAAAAGAGGCGGAGAAAACAATATTCATAGCTGGGATATTGATTATAAAGGAGTTACCACTCAGCAAGAAAAAGACCTTCTTAACCGCATGCTGAAGGAACGGAGAAAGAAAAAGTGGGCGGAAGAATTCGGCATCGACTGGATGGACGGTATGCCGTTGACAATCGATCAAATTAGAACGTTTTATGATGTTCCGGAACTTGAAGAAATGCTTGAACACCTTGTAAAACTAAAATATATTCGTAAAGAGCATCCAAAAAAGAAGGTGGGCAACAGACGAGAGCAGGACACTTCTTTGCCCCTTGGCTATAACATTGTCGCTGGAAAAATGTCCTTTGAAGTTTCAAAAGTGCTTGACCCGCACGGCATTGCACCGACACTTGTTGCAATGGATATGCAGCACTTGTTTGTACCTGACGGAGACGGAATTAGACAGTTGACGCTCCGAGAGGGGTTGAGACTGTTTGGCTATCCGGATGATTATAAATTCGATACAACCATCGAAAATGGTTATGATCTTTTGGGAAATACTGTTGTTGTTCCAGTTATTAAGGCAGTTGCAGGTCGCGTTCTTGATATATACGAGGAGGACTACGGGAAATGAGATTATCTGCGCAACAAGTATATGACAAGCTGATAAACGATGACCGCATTCTTGAAATCGAAGGGAGAATCACCTTCGATTTTGGGGATGTCAATATCACTGTAAAGCAAAAAGATGTTGTAGGCAACATTATTCAAGAATGGGTACAAGGCTGGTTAGATAAGAACCATATTGAATACGCGCCAAGTGAAAACACTCAGATGCCACCTGACTTCTTTCTCAACCCAGACGATTTAACACAGAACCTTCTGGAAGTTAAGGCATTCAACCGCTCTGCAAGTCCGGGATTTGATATTGCTGATTTCAGAGCATACCAAAAGGAGATTGTCGAACATCCTTATATGCTTCACGCCGATTATCTTATTTTCGGCTATGATATGGATGAAAATGGTATTGTAACCATCAAAGATGTATGGCTGAAAAAGGTTTGGGAAATTACAAGACGAATGGAAAACTGGCCTCTCAACCTGCAAGTGAAAAACAATGTCGTTCACAAAATTCGCCCCGGAACTTGGTATAGTGCCAATCCGAGAGATTTTGTAATGTTCCGTAGTCTGGAAGATTTTCTGTCCGCTGTTGAGCAGACTGTATGGCAGAATCCTGACACCCGCATCCATTCTGCAAGCTGGAAAAGAGAATTTCTCGCAAGTTACGAGACCTTTTACGGAAAGAAATTAACCATCCCCCGTTGGGACGATATTGCCGATACATATAAGGTCAGAAGATAAAATTTAAAATCATCCACCACCGCCCCGGGAGCAGATGCTCCCGGGGCGGTTTTTTGACCGCAGGCGGCAAATTTCGGCTGCGAGCGCTGCGCCGGAATTGACAAGCCACCGGCGGAATGCTACACTGATTTTATCACATGACAGGTATCGCCGCCATGTGACAAGTATCGCGGCCGCTGCGGCGGCAGCGAAGGAGGGGAAACACCATGAAATACTGCGCTCATTGCGGCGCGCAGCTGGTCGACGAGGCCGTCGTCTGCCCAAAGTGCGGCTGCGCCGTGGCACCGACAAAAACCGTTGACCCGAACGCCAGCCCGAAATCGCGCCTGATCGCGCTGCTGCTGTGCATCTTCGTCGGCGGACTCGGCATCCACCGGTTCTACGTCGGCAAGATCGGCACGGGCGTGCTCTGGCTGCTCACGGCCGGCTGCTTCGGTATCGGCGCGCTGGTCGACCTGATCATGATTGCCTGCGGCACGTTCACCGACAGCGACGGCAAACCAGTCACCGACTGGCAGACCTGAACGCTGCGCAAAAAAATTGCTCCCCGGCCGGATGGCCGGGGAGCTTTTTGCACATTTTACGGGTCGATCTCGATGATATAGCCGATCTTTCCGCTGTAGAACTGCGGGTAACGGCCGGCGGGATCGCCGATGCAGTCGTTATAATACCAGCCGCTGGACGTTCTCGTGATGAGCACGTAATCCTCGGCGGCGCCGTTGGTATCGTGCACGGACGGTTCGCCGGACGCCCAGTTATAGACCGGGTCAACGTTGTCCTTGACCCAGGCGAGCTCGCCGCTGTCGGTACGGTGCAGGCCGATCCAGACATAGGTCAGGCCGGACTCGTCGGCCAGCTGGGCGACGCGCGTCCACTTCTCGGCGCTGTCGATCACAACGAGGTGGCCGCCCTTGGCCTCGGCCGCCGCTTCGGCGTCGGCCCAGGAGACGTCCGCCGTGACGACTTCATATGTTGGCTCCGGCTTCGGCGTCGGGGTGGGCGTGGGCGTCTCGGTCGGGACGACGGTCTCGACGGGGACGGTCGGCGTCGGGGTGGCCTCCGCCGTGGCGGGCGTGCCGAACACGCCGAGCGAGCGCAGCAGCAGCACGGCCAGCACGGCCGCGCAGATGATGAGCACGGTCAGCAGGATGCCCGCCTTGTGCGACTGGCGCTGCTCGGCCGACGGCTGCTTTTTCGGCTTGGACGGGGCGGGACGGTAGGCCTCCGGCTTTTTCACAGGCGGCTTTTCCGGCTTCTTTTCCGACTTCGGCTTCGCCGGGGTCTCCGGCTGGACGGGCCGCTTCTCGGGGCGGAATTTATTCGGCAGCGGCTGCGGTTCGGGCTTGCGCTCGGGCTGCGGTTTCGGCTCGGTGACCGGGGCTTCCTCGGGCTTTGCTTCCGGTTCGGCAGCCGGGGTTTCCTCCGGCTTTGCTTCCGGTTCGGCAGCCGGGGTTTCCTCTGGCTTTGCTTCCGGTTCGGCAGCCGGGGTTTCCTCTGGCTTTGCTTCCGACTCGAGTTCGGCCTCCGGCTCAATGACCGGGGCTTCCTCCGCCTCGGTCTTCAGCTCAAACTTCAGCTCAGACTCAGCTTCCGCTTCGGGCTCGGCCGCGATCTCCGGCTCAGCCTCCGGCACAGGCGCGGCGGCCTCCTCGGCGAGGATGTCGAGCATCATGCGCTCGACCTCGCTGAGCTCCTGCTCGGGCTTGTTGAACATCTCCTGCGCGGTCGGCACACTGCGGCGCTGTTCGGCGTCATACTGCTCGAGCGCGGCGCACAGCTCCGCCGGCGTGGCGTAGCGGTCGTCCGGCTTGCACTGCGTGGCGCGCGCGATGATCTCCTGCAGGCCGCGCCCGGCCTTGCGCGCCGGGGGCAGCGCCTCACCGTTCATGCGGCGGCGCAGCGCGTCGGTCTGGTCCTCAGGCAGCGGCGCACGGTCGTCCGGGTAAAACGGCAGACGGCCGCCCGACACGCCCGCATACAGCAGCAGGCCGAGCGAATACACATCGGCCGAGGCGTCGAGCGTGCCGCTCCAGAACACCTCGGGCGCCATGAACTCCAGCTCCTCGGTCGTCCAGTCCTTCGTGTCCGTGCGGGCGGGCGCGCCAAGACCGACCGTGCCGTCTGCGGCGCGGCTGATGTTGTCCGGGCGGATGCCGCCGTGATATGTCCCGCGCTCCGCCAGGATGCGGCACAGCGCCTCGGCCAGCGCGGTCAGCTCCGCGCGCGAGAGCGTCTGCAGCCGATCACCGAGCAGGCAGGCAGGATCCAATGCGTGTTTGTCCATGTGATACGCACCTCTTTATGTCCGTGTTGGCATGTTTACATAACTTTATAAATAGTAACACACTTATGACGACAAGTCAATTCAATCTGACGTGCCGGGCACAGGTTTGTTCCGCCCGAGGCGGCCGAACCAGCCAAAGGTCATCGGCCAGATGCCGGCGGCAAAAATGACCATGAGCGCATAGCGGATGAGATTGGCAATATTGTGCCCGCCGCACAGCGCGAGCAGCGGCGCTTTGAGCACGGTGCGCAGGCCGATCGTGATGGCGAGGCCGAGCACGGCCTTGAGCACCTGCGCCCACCAGACGGCGCGCACGTCAAAGTGCACGTACCGCCGGTCGAGCCAGTAGGAAAACGTCATGCCCAGCACCGCGCCGAGCAGCGTGTAGGCGTTCTTGCGGCCGGAGGCAAGGTTGGCGGCGTCCACGTCCGCGGGAAACGGCCAGAGCTCGGCAAAGAGCAGATACGCAAGGCCCAGCACGGCCATGACGCCGAAAAGCCAGTAAAGCCGGTTCGGGTGGCTGTCAATGTCCCGAAAGAGCGGGTAGAGCGCAAACACCAGCACAAGCCCGAGGCCGAACGACACGCCGACATCCAGCGGCGTGTGCACGCCGAGGTACATGCGCGAGAACGCCGTGAGCACGATCACGGCGGCGCAGACCACGCGCAGCCACGTCCGCTTCGTCCAGCGGCCGAGGCAGCCGAAGGAGGCGAAGACATTCTGCGTGTGCCCGCTCGGGAACGAGTAGCCGGTGGCCTCGGCCCGGGCGCTCTCGACGATCTGGAAATTCGGGTTTTTCACCCACGGGCGCGGGATGCGGAACACCAGCTTGAGAAGCTGGTTGACGATCGTGCCGACGAAGCCGACCGTGAGCATATAGTACCCGCAGGACTTGCTCACGCACCAGAACACGATGATGGCGACGGCCATGAACACGATCTCGCCGCCGCAGTTGGTGAGCGCGCCGAGCACCGTGTCCAAAAACGGTGTGCGCAGCTTGGCCAGTGCATAAAGTAACTGCATGAAACGTTTCTCCCCTCTGTGTCTGTCTGCCGCCATTATAGCAAAGCGCGCCGCCGGATTCAACCGCAAAGGAAATTGACAGCGGCGAATGACAATGGTAGGATAAGGGCAGAATATATCAAAATGGAGGCATGTCCCATGGACATCGAAAAAACCATCCGTGCGCTGACCGGCCGCGGCTTCGCCGTGCAGCACTTCGCCACCGGGCGCGAGGCGGCGGACTATCTCGACGGCGCGATCGACGGCACGACCGTCGGCATCGGCGGCAGCAAGACCATCGACCAGATCGGCCTGTACGACCGGCTCACCAAGCACAACACCGTCTGGTGGCACTGGCGCACGCCGGGCTTTGACACGCTCGACCACGCGCTGACCGCGCCCGTGTACCTCAGCAGCGCCAACGCCATTACGGAAGACGGCCAGATCCTCAACATCGACGGCCGCGGCAACCGTCTTGCCGCCATGGTCTACGGCATCGGCAAGACGGTGTACATCGTCGCGGGCACGAACAAGATCTGCCCGGACTTTGACAGTGCCCTGTCGCGCGCGCGCAACACCGCCGCCGTGCAGAACATGCAGCGCTTTGACGGCGACCAGCCGTGCCACACAGCCGGCCGCTGCCTCGACTGCCGCAGCAAGAGCCGCGGCTGCAACGCGCTGCTCGTGCTCTGGGGACAGATGATGGACATGGCCAAGGTCGAGGTCGTGCTCATCGACGAGCCGCTCGGCCTGTAAGGAGGAAAGGCATGAAGGTATTCAAGCGCATCAAGTGGAGCTACGTCGTGCTCAGCGCGATGTTCCTGCTGCTCGGCATCTATCTTGTCGTGAACCCCGAGACGTCGCTGGTCATGATCTGCCGCATTCTCGGCGCGGCTATGGCCGTGTTCGGCGTGATGAAGATCGTGCTCTATTTCATCCGCGAGGTCGAGGGTGTGGCCATCCGGTTCGACTTTGCAGTCGGCCTGTTCTGCATCATCCTCGGCGCGCTCATGCTCTGGCGCGCGCCGGCGCTGACGGACATCCTCTCGGTCATGATCGGCCTGCTCGTGCTCGTCGACAGCGTCTTTAAGCTGCAGGTCGCCGTCGATTCGCGGCGCATGGGCGCGCACTCGTGGTGGGTCACGCTCGTGTGCACGGTCGTGTGCCTGGTGCTGGGCATCCTGCTGGTGTTCAACCCCTTTGACGGCAAGCAGGTGCTCACGATCATGATGGGCGTGTCGCTCATCGTCGACGGCGTGCAGAACCTGTGCACCGTCGTGTATGCCGCCATCTTTGTCAAGGACGTGAAGGCCGCCGTGCACGACTTCGTGGACGACGCCACCGCCGTCGAGACGACGGGCGAGGTCCTCGGCGAGGACGCACCCCAGTCCAAGCCCGACGAAGGGCCGAAAGCGCCGTGAGGCGTTAAATTCTGCTTAATTTTACCGGACGCGGGAATTTCTCCGCGTCCGGCTCTTTACTTTTTTGCCACTTTGGTGTAAAAAAGAAAATATCTTGCGAATCGAAGAAGTAAGGGGGGAGCTTCCGATGCTGGAGCAGAATTTTCAGAGTGTGTACGAGAAGTTTAAGCTGCAATTTTTTCGCCGCCTGTTTTCGCAGGTGCGCGAGCGCGAGGGCTCGCTGAGCGCGATGGAGGCGTTCTCCGTCGAGGTCATCCACGAGCTCGACGCGCCGACCATCGGTCAGTTTGCGGATTTTCTCGGCATCTCGCAGTCCAACGCGACCTATAAGGTCAACAATCTCATCCGCAAGGGCTACATCGTCAAGGAGAACTCCGACACCGACCGGCGCGAATACCACCTGAAGCTGTCGGACAAGTTCTACTGCTACAACGGCCTCATGCAGAGCTACATCGACACGGTGATGGCGCGCATCCACGAGCGGTTCACGCCCGAGGAACTGGCGACGTTCGAGCACGTGCTGGCCGTCATGAGCGACGAGCTGATGCCCGAGTGCGACGTGCCGAAAAAGTGACCACACGCCCGGAAGACCGGCGGCAGCCAGATTGGCTGCCGCCGGTTTTTTGTTTGCGGGGGCAGGCAGAGATTCCTGTTGGCAGTTTCGGTGATACGCCCTTGGCTTCCCTGTGTAAGGGGAGGCTTTGGCCTCAATCCCGGTCGAGCGGAGGCACAAGGACGATCGCCTGCGTGCGTGACGTCAGGGACGCCCTCCGTTTTCTTGTATTTGCGGGCGAAGTGTGGTTTAATAAGGAAAGAAAACGATAGAAACGGAGCATCGCCATGACGATCGCAGTCATCGGCGCGGGCGCGTCCGGCATGATGGCCGCGCTGACCGCCGCCGAACAACCGGAAAATAAAATCCTGCTCTTCGAGCGGCAGGCGCGCGTGGGGCGCAAGCTCGCCGTGACCGGCAACGGCCGCTGCAACCTGACGAACACCGGCGCCGCGCCTGAAAACTACCACGGCGCGCAGCCGGACTTTGCCGCGCCGGCGCTCGCGGCCTTCCCGCCGGAGGCGGCGCTGCGCTGGTTCGCCGCGCACGGGCTCATGACCGTGACGGAGCCGGGCGGGCGCGTGTACCCGCTCTCGAACGCGGCCAACAGCGTCGTGGACGTGCTGCGCTTCGCGCTCGCGCGGCCGAACATCACCCTGCGCGCGGGCGAGGCCGTGACGGCCGTGCGCCGGCAGGGGCGCGGCTTTGTCATCGAGACGGAAAGCGAAACGATCCCCGCCGACCGCGTCATCATCGCGTGCGGCGGCGCTGCCGGGGCGAAGGCCGGCGGCGTGCGCGACGGGTATACCCTGCTGCAGAGTCTCGGCCACCGGCGCACGGCGCTGCACCCCGCGCTCGTGCAGCTGACGACCGACCCGACGTATCCCCGCGCGCTCAAGGGCGTGCGCGCCGACGCGCGCGTGACGCTCACGCGCGGCCGGGCCATCCTCGCGCGCAGCGCGGGTGAGGTGCAGTTCACGGAAAAGGGCGTGTCCGGCCCGGCGATCTTTGAAATTTCCCGTGCGGCGAGCTGCGGCGGCGAGGGCCAGACCGTGACGCTCGACCTGCTGCGCGCACACAGCGCGCCGGACTGTCTGGCGTTTTTGCAGGCGCGGCGCGCGGCCGCGCCCACGCTCCCGTGCGAAGAGGTGCTGACCGGCACGGTGCACAACCGCGTGGGCAAGATGCTGCTGCGCTACGCCGCCGTCCCCGGCGGGCGGCCG
Organism: Clostridiales bacterium; assembly: GCA_025757645.1. Classification (NCBI taxonomy): domain Bacteria; kingdom Bacillati; phylum Bacillota; class Clostridia; order Eubacteriales; species Clostridiales bacterium. The sequence continues at coordinate 819,485 of CP107216.1, read as the reverse complement.
CTCGGCGACGTGACGGACCAGGAACTCAGGGCGCTCGTGCGCGCGGCGAAGGGCTTCGCGCTGCCGGTGCGCGGCACGGAGGGCTTCGAGAGCGCGCAGGTCACGGCCGGCGGCATCCGCACGGACGAATTTGACCCCGCGACGATGGGCAGCCTTCTCGTGCCGGGGCTGTACGCCTGCGGCGAGGTGCTGGACATTGACGGCGACTGCGGCGGCTACAACCTGCAGTGGGCGTGGGCCAGCGGCCGCGCGGCCGGGAGGGCGTGCCGATGATCGCAATTTCGAACCTGAAGCTCGCCCCCGGCGCGGACGAGGCGCAGCTGCTCCCGCTGGCCGCCGGGGCGCTGAAAGTCCAGCCCCAGGATATCACCGGCCTACGCATCCGCAAAAAGTCGCTCGATGCGCGCAAAAAAGACGATATTCACTATGTTTACACCGTCGGCGTGACCGTGCGCGGGGATGAGCGAAAGCTCGTCCGCCGCTGCCGCACCGCCGCGATCGTGCAGGACAAGACCTACCCCATCCCCCGCATCGCGCCGCCGCAGACGCGCCCCGTGATCGTGGGCTTCGGCCCGGCGGGGATGTTCGCGGCGCTGCTGCTCGCGCGCGCGGGCGCACGGCCCATCGTGCTCGAGCGCGGGCCGGACGCGCAGACGCGCAGTGCGCAGATCGCGGCGTTTCGCGCGGGCGGGCCGTTCGACCCGGAGTGCAACGTGCAGTTCGGCGAGGGCGGCGCGGGCACATTTTCCGACGGCAAGCTCAACACCGGCACACACGATGCGCGCATCGGCTTCGTGCTCGCGGAGTTCGCGGCGCACGGCGCGCCGGAGCACATCACCTACGACGCCAAGCCCCACATCGGCACGGACGTGCTCGTCGAGGTCGTGCAGAACCTCCGGCACGAGGTCATCGACCGCGGCGGCGAGGTGCGCTTCGGCCACCGCGTGACAGGGCTGTCCACGGAGAATGGACACATCGCGGCGCTGACCGTGGCCGGGCCGGCCGGTAGCTACACGCTCCCGGCGCGGCAGGTCATCCTTGCGATCGGCCACAGCGCGCGCGACACGTTTGAAATGCTGCATGCGCAGGGCGTGCCGATGGAGCCGAAGCCGTTTTCCATGGGCGTACGCATCGAGCACCGGCAGGCCGATATCAACGCCGCGCAGTACGGTGCGGCGGCGGAGCGTCTGCCGGCGGCGGACTATTCCCTCTCCTGCCACCTGCCGGACGGGTCGAGCGCGTACACGTTCTGCATGTGCCCGGGCGGCGAGGTGTTCGCCGCCGCGTCGGAGGCGGGCGGCGTGTGCACCAACGGCATGAGCAATTCCCGCCGCGACGGGGAAAATGCCAACGCCGCCGTGCTCGTGACGCTGCGGCCGGAGGACTTCCCGGACAAAAGCACCCTCGGCGGCATGTACTGGCAGCGCAGCATCGAGCAGCGCGCCTTTGCGCGCGGCGGCGGCAATTACCACGCCCCCGCGCAGCTGGCGGGCGACTTTCTCGCCGGGCGCGCGAGCACCGGCCCGGGCCGCGTGCAGCCGACGTACCGCCCCGGCGTGACGTGGTGCGACCTGCACGACATGCTGCCTGCGCGCATCACGGACACCCTCGCGCAGGCGCTGCCCGCCTTCGGCAGGAAGCTGCGCGGCTTTGACGACCCGGACGCCGTGCTCACAGCGCCCGAGACCCGCTCGAGCAGCCCCGTGCGCATCGTGCGCGGGGAAGATCGGTGCAGCACCGGTGTGCCCGGCCTCTACCCCTGCGGCGAGGGCGCGGGCTACGCCGGCGGCATCACGAGCGCCGCCGTGGACGGGCTGCGCTGCGCCGAGAGCGTGCTCGCTGCGCTGCAAAACGAAGCATGACCTGTGCCGAACGGCACATCCTAATATCTATAAGGAGGTTTCCACGATGAAAAACGAAGCGTTTGCACCCACGCCGGAGCTGCTGGCCAAAATGGACGCCTGGTGGCGCGCGGCGAACTATCTGTCCGCCTGCCAGCTCTACCTGCTCGACGACCCGCTGCTGCGCCGGCGGCTGACCGAGCGCGACATCAAAAAGAAGATCGTCGGCCACTGGGGCACTGTGCCCGGCCAGAACTTCATCTACACGCACCTCAACCGCGTCATCAACGAATACGACCTCGACATGATCTACCTCTCCGGCCCGGGCCACGGCGGCAACGCCATGGTCGCGCAGGACTATCTCGACGGCTCGTACACCGACGTGTACCCGAACATCACGCGCGACGCGGCCGGCATGCAGCGCCTGTTCAAACAGTTTTCGTTCCCCGGCGGCATCCCGAGCCATGTCGCGCCCGAAACGCCGGGCTCGATCCACGAGGGCGGCGAGCTGGGCTACTCGCTCGCGCACGCCTTCGGCGCCGTGATGGATAACCCCGATCTGATCGCCGCCTGCGTCGTCGGCGACGGCGAGGCCGAGACCGGCCCGCTCGCCACCGCGTGGCACGGCAACAAGTTCGTCAACCCCATCACGGACGGCGCAGTGCTGCCGATTTTGCACCTCAACGGCTTCAAGATCGCAAATCCGACGCTCTTTTCCCGCATCAGCCACGAGGAGCTCGAGATGTTCTTCCGCGGCTGCGGGTGGGAGCCGCGCTTCGTGGAGGGCGACGACCCCGCCGAGATGCACGCCAAAATGGCCGAGACGATGGACTGGGCCATCGAGGAGATCCACGCCATCCAGCAGCACGCGCGCACCGCGCACGACACCACGCGCCCCTACTGGCCGATGATCGTGTTCCGCGCGCCGAAGGGCTGGACCGGCCCGAAGGAAGTGGACGGCAAGCAGGTGGAAGGGTCATTCCGCGCGCACCAGGTGCCGATCGCCATGGACAACCCCGAGCACCTCGTGCAGCTCGAGGAGTGGCTGCGCAGCTACCACCCCGAGGAGCTCTTTGACGACAACGGCACGCTCATCCCCGAGCTGCAGGCGCTCGCGCCGAAGGGGCAGCGCCGCATGGGCGCGAACCCCCACGCCAACGGCGGGCTGCTGCTGCGCGAGCTGCGCATGCCGGACTTCCGCACATATGAGCAGCCCGTGCCGGCGCCCGGTGCCGTCGAGGCGCAGGACATGACCGTGCTCGGCGCGTTCGTGCGCGACATCATGCGCGAGAACATGGACGCGCGCAACTTCCGCATCTTCGCCCCCGACGAGACGGCCTCCAACCGCCTGAGCCCGGTGTTCGAGGTCACGGGCCGCCGCTGGGTCGCCGAGGCGACGGACAACGACGAGTTTCTCGACCCGGACGGCCGCGTCATGGACTCCATGCTCTCGGAGCATATGTGCGAGGGCTGGCTCGAGGGCTACCTGCTCACCGGCCGCCACGGCTTTTTCAACAGCTACGAGGCCTTCATCCGCATCGTCGATTCCATGGTCGCGCAGCACGCCAAGTGGCTCAAGGTCTGCAACCAGCTGCCCTGGCGGCAGGACATTGCCTCGCTCAACTACGTGCTCGCCTCGAACGTGTGGCAGCAGGACCACAACGGCTTCACGCACCAGGACCCCGGCTTCCTCGACCACGTGGCGAATAAGAAGGCCGACGTCGTGCGCATCTATCTGCCGCCGGACGCAAACTGCCTGCTCAGCTGCTTTGACCACTGCATCCGCAGCCGGAACTATATCAACGTCATCGTGGCCTCCAAGCACCCGCGGCCGCAGTGGCTGACCATGGAGCAGGCCGTGCGCCACTGCACGCAGGGCGTGAGCATCTGGGAGTGGGCCAGCAGCGACCAGGGCGCAGAGCCCGACGTCGTCATGGCCTGCTGCGGCGACACGCCGACACTCGAGACGCTCGCCGCCGTGACCATCCTGCGCGAGAAGCTGCCGGAGGTGCGCGTGCGCGTCGTGAACGTGGTCGACCTCATGAAGCTCCAGCCGCACGCCGACCACCCGCACGGCCTCACGGACGAGGACTACGACCTCATCTTCACGAAGGACAAGCCCGTCATCTTCGCCTTCCACGGCTACCCGAAGCTCATCCACGAGCTGACCTACACCCGCCACAACCAGAACATGTTCGTCTGCGGCTACGTCGAGGAGGGCACGATCACGACGCCGTTTGACATGCGCGTGCTCAATGAGCTCGACCGCTTCCACCTCGTCATCGACGTCATCAAGCGCCTGCCCCAGCTCGGCAACCGCGGCGCCTACGCCGTGCAGCAGATGCGCGACAAGCTCGTCGAGCACCGGCAGTATATCGCCGCGCACGGCGTCGACCTGCCCGAGATCGCCAACTGGCAGTGGACCGGCAGCACCAGCGCCGCCACGAGCTCCGAGCGCTGAGACTGTCGAAAAACCCCGGAGGGTTTTCCGACAAAGGGCTTGCACTTTTTTGCCGCCTGTAGGCGGCAAACTCTGCGAGGCTTTTTGGCACGCTGCGCCGCCCGCCCCGGATGGGGCGGGCGGCTTTCTTTTCCATTCCACCCGGCCGATTTTTCCGTTTTCCGGCTGCAAAACACACCGAATGACTCGGCGCACTCCGCGATTTTCCCGCGAAAGCATCCGCTTTTCTGCCCAGAAAAGCAGGGAAAATTTTGTGCAAGTCCACAGTTTTTCGTCAATTTTCATGTTAAAATTTAGATTTTCCGTTTCTCCCTTGTGGAAAATATGCAATTCCGCTATAATAGTGCCTTGAGGTGATTTTCATGTTCAAAATCGTCAATAACGAAAGATTATCTGACAATATGTTCCGCGTCACGTTCGAGGCCCCGCTCGTCGCCCGCAAGGCACAGCCGGGTCAGTTCCTGATGTTCCGCGTCGACGAGTTCGGCGAGCGCATGCCCATCACGATCTCTTCCTACGATCGTGAGGCCGGCACCGTGTCGGTCATCATGCAGCGCGTCGGCAGCACGACGGCCCTGCTCGCCAGCAAGAAGGCCGGCGACTATGTGGCCGACGTTGTCGGCCCGCTCGGCAACCCCGCCGAGTTTGACAACATGCACAAGGTCGTGGTCGTCGGCGGCGGCTCCGGCTGCGCCATCGCGTGGCCGCAGGCCAAAGAGGCGCACCGCCTCGGCTGCGATGTCGACATCATCGCGGGCTTCCGCACCAAGGGCATCGTCGTGCTCGAGGACGAGATGCGCGCCTGCTGCGATCATCTGTACATGATGACCGACGACGGCACCTACGGCGAAAAGGGCTTCACGACCGTCAAGCTCAAGGAGCTGCTCGAGAAGGCCAAGGCCGAGGGCCAGCAGTACGACCACTGCATCTGCATCGGCCCGCTGCCGATGATGAAGTTCGTCTGCCAGATCACGAAGGAATACGGCGTGGCCACGATGGTCGATATGAACTGCATCATGATCGACGGCTCCGGCATGTGCGGCGGCTGCCGCCTGACCGTGGACGGCAAGATGAAGTTCACCTGCGTCGACGGGCCGGAGTTCGACGGCCACCTCGTCGATTTTGACGAGGCGATCGCCCGTTCCAAGATCTATGAGGCACAGGAGCAGAAGGTGTTCGAGCGCCGCCACCACTACTGCAATCTGCAGGCCATGGCCGACGCCGAGGAAGCCGCGCAGAAGAAGGAGGAGAAGTAATCATGGCGAATATGTCTCCCAAAAAGAATCCGATCCCGGAGCAGGACCCGAACGTCCGCAATAAGAATTTTGAAGAAGTCGCGCTTGGCTACACCGTCGAGATGGCGGTCGATGAGGCCAACCGCTGCCTGAATTGCCCGCGCCCGGCCTGCATGTCCGGCTGCCCGGTCAATGTCAAGATCCCGCAGTTCATCGCCCGCGTCCGTGAGCAGGACTTCAAGGGCGCTTACCACAAGATCCTCGAGGACAGCTCCCTGCCCGCCATCTGCGGCCGCGTCTGCCCGCAGGAGAAGCAGTGCGAGAGCAAGTGCGTGCGCGGCATCAAGGGCGAGCCCGTCGGCATCGGCCGTCTGGAGCGCTTCGTCGCCGACTGGAACCGCGAGAACGCCGACGAGATGCCCGAGAAGATCGCCACGAACGGCCACCGCGTCGCCGTCATCGGCTCCGGCCCGTCCGGCCTCGCCTGCGCGAGCGACCTGGCCAAGCTCGGCTACGACGTGACCGTCTATGAGCACTTCCACAAGGCCGGCGGCGTGCTGGCTTACGGCATCCCCGAGTTCCGTCTGCCGAAGGCCATCGTGCAGAAGGAGATCGACAAGCTCGTGGCCATGGGCGTCAACATCGTGTGCGACGCGACCATCGGCAAGTGCATGAGCATCGACGAGCTGCTCGGCAAGGACGCCGACCACCTCCTCGGCGACGACAAGTACGAGGCCGTGTTCATCGGCTCGGGCGCCGGCCTGCCGAAGTTCCAGAACATCCCGGGTCTGAGCTACTGCGGCGTGTTCTCCGCCAACGAGTTCCTCACCCGCATCAACCTCATGCACGCTTACGACGAGCGCTACGACACCCCGCTCATGCCCATCCACGTGACGGCCGTCGTCGGCGCGGGCAACGTCGCCATGGACGCCGCGCGCTGCGCCAAGCGTCTGGGCGCGGACGTGACGGTCGTGTACCGCCGCGGCGAGGAGGAGATCCCCGCCCGCAAGGAAGAGTACGAGCACGCGAAGGAAGAGGGCATCAACTTCCACCTGCTGTGCAACCCGGTCGAGATCCTGGCCGATGACAAAGGCTGGGTGCGCGGCCTCAAGTGCATCCGTATGGAGCTCGGCGAGCCCGACGAGAAGGGCCGCCGCCGTCCGATCGAAGTGCCGGGCAGCGAGTTTGAGATGGCCTGCGACTCCGTCATCATGGCGCTGGGCACCTCCCCCAACCCGCTGCTGCGCAAGGCGACGCCGGACCTCGAGTACAGCGACCGCGGCGGCATCGTCGTCAAGGACGACACCGTGACGACCATGAAGGACGGCGTGTTCGCCGGCGGCGACGCCGTCACCGGTGCGGCCACCGTCATCAAGGCGATGGGCGCCGGCAAGAAGGCCGCCGCTGCCATCGACGCATACATCAAGAGCAAGTAAGTGCATACATAAGATCAGCGGGCATCCGTCGGATGCCCGCTGCTTGGTTTTCAAACTGGTAGCCTTCCCCTTCGGGAGCAGTACTTGGGGTGCGGAACAGGCGCGCACCCCTTGGCTCCTTGTGGAAAGGGCGCTGGCAGCCGTCAGGCTGACTGAGGGATTGACACGTTGATTCTTGCACTGGCTTCGTATCTGCACCCCCTCCGTCACGGCGCAGAGCGCCGTGCCACCTCCCCTTACGCAGGGGAGGCTTTTCCTGCGCGACCGGTAGTGCAAAGCGGATCTGTCCTGAGGGGCACACACATCAGAAAAGCCTTCCCATGAAAGGGAAGGCTTTTCATTTCCGTCGTTTATGCCTGCGCGGGGAGATTGAGCACAAAGGCCATGAACTCCAACGGCTCCGGGCCGTCGTTGCGCAGGGCGTGACGCTCGCCGTCGCCCGTGAAGGTCACGGTGCCGGCGTCCACGGTCGTCGTCTCGCCGTTGCTGCGGTAAACACCGTGCCCGGAGAGGAAGTAGTACACTTCGTAGTTGCCGTGGTGGGTGTGCTCGCCGACTTCGCAGCCGGGCTGCAGCACCATGCGGGCGCAGACCGTGCCGGCGCCGAGCATCTCCTCCGGGGAGAGGAGCGCATAGCGCTCAAGGTGGCCGGCGCCGCCCTTGAGGTGCTCAAGGCGCTCGGGCGTGTCGGGGAGCTTGCGGATGAATGCCATAGAGATCAGCCTCCTGTTTCGTTTCTGCTCTATTCGTAGCACACGGCCGCGAAAATTGCAACCGTTTTTCGCGCGGAGGCCGGCTGGGAATCGCATTTTAAATATAAAAAATCCACGCACATGGCGTGGCGTCATCCGGCTCTATGGCTTCTCACTTGCTGCTGGGCTGCCAGTTGCTGCCCGAGAAGATCAAATCGTCCAGGTCCTGGACTTGGTTGGTACGCATAACGTTATCACGCTCCTTTCTTTTTCAGTTACTTATAGTTTACCAGAGAAAATGCAAGATTACAAGCGAATGTTTTCACAATTCCTACAGCTTTTGCCTAAAATTTTGCAGCAAAACGCACAAATCCGGGGCACTTCCTGCAGGAAGCGCCCCGGTCAGATTCATTTGTACAGGTCGAGGAACTCCTCGAGGCAGAGGCCGTTGCCCATGATGTACGCAGCCGCCTCCTTGCCGACGTAGCGGAAGTGCCACGGCTCATACATGACGCCGGTGATGTCCTGCTTGTCGGCGGGGTAGCGCAGGATGAAGCCGTAGTCCTGGCAGTGGGCGTACATCCACTGGTAGAGCGCGGTCTTTTCGAGCTCCTTCGTCTTGACCTCGTAGAACTTGTCCGTGATGTCGGCGCACAGGCCGAGCTGATGCTCGCTCGTGCCGGGACGGTTGACGATGCGGGCGGCCGCAGCCTCGTCGCCGCCGCACTGGCTGACCTTGCGGTTAAAGAGATATGTCTGCTCGTTATAGCTGCGGTACGCGCTCGACAGGCACACGCTCAGCCCCTCGGCGCGCGCGCCGGCGATGAAATCTTTCAGCGCGTCCACGGCGCGGGCGTCAAAATACCGGCCACTCTCGAGCTCGGCCAGATCCTCCGGCACGGCCTCGCCGATGGAATTTTGCGCATTGACGAGCGTGAGCTCCCAGCTGCCGGTGTTGACCTTCGGCAGGCCGTTATCCGGCTCGGGCGTGGGGGTGGGCGCGACGGTCACGACCGGGGTGGGCGTGGCGGCGGCGGACTGCGCCGGGGCATTCATCGGCGGCAGCACGCGCAGCGCGATGACCACGGCCAGCGCCAGCACAAGTGCGACGCACAAGACGGTTTTGAGAGCTTTTCGCATATCCCCACATCCTCGGTGACAGGTTTCGGCACATAGTGACCAAAAATATGGTATCACGTTTCCGGCGGCGGGTCAATCCCAAAACCACGACAGCGGGCCGCAGCCCTTTCCAACGAGAACCCATCTCATTGGAAATATCATTCTCCAATATACGTGAAGCGGCGGACGGTCTGCCCACCGCGCTCGATCATCTCGCTCCACATGGCGGCGGGGCGCACCCACACGCCGCGCTCCCCGTAGAGCGCGCGGTAGACGACCATCGGCTCCAATGTTCCCGAGTGCGTGGCGACAAAGAGCAGCTCGTATTCCTTCCCCTTGAAGTGCCGGTAGCGGCCGGGGCGGAGCGTCTGTGCCGCGCTCATGCGTTGTCCTCCGGCAGGCCGAAGCTCTGGATGAGCAGGCGCGTGAGCGCGTGCGCCCCGTCGCGCGTGAGCATGATGCTCGCGACCTCGCCGACCGTCTTTTCCGGCATGTCGATCAGACCCTTGGGCTGGGGCGTGTAATTGTGCTGCATATACATATGGTAAAAGCTCAGCGAGCACTCCGAGCGGTTGTCATTGACCGAGACGTTGAACACATTGGCAAACTGGGGCTTCATGATGCGCACCTCCTGCAGATTTTCTGCGCCCATTATACCACAGCGGCGACGGAAACGGGTGGGTGATTTTTGCACATTATCGGGAAAGATGTTCAAAATCTATTGCGGTATGGGACAATTTCCTGTATAATGTGTCTACCAGTATGCGACTTTTTTAACATGGAGGGGAGAGCCGTTTGAAAGACCTGAAGTATCTTTACGAATTTGAAAAGCTGCTCGAGAGCGCGAACAACCCGCTCGTGCAGCAGGCGTGTGCCGAGGGGAAGCACGCGCTGGCCTACACCTGCTACCACATGCCCGAGGTGCTGCTCAACACCGGCGACTGCTTCTCGGTGCGGCTGCGCGCGCCGCTGACGGGATCGCTGGACATCTCGTCGTACTACATGTCCAACTTCATCTGCGACTACTGCAAGTCGCTGCTCGAGCGCGGCATCGAGGGGGGCTACAACTTCCTGTCCGCCCTGCTGGCGACGGAGACCTGCTCGGAGATGAACCGCGCGCTCGAGCACTTCGAGCTGCTGCACCTCGTGGACAACGAGCAGTTTTTCGTGACCTTCCTCGATATGCCCTTCAAGGTCACGGACAATACCGTGCGCCACTATGTCGACCAGCTCCGGCGCAAGGTGCTCGAGCCGCTGCATGAGGTCTACGGCGTGGACGTGTCGGACGACGCGCTGCGCAAGGCTGTGGCCGAGCACAACGAGGTCTGCCGCATCCTGACCGAGATCGGCCAGCTGCGCAAGGAGGAAAACCCGCGCATCACAGGCTACGAGTACCACATTCTCAACCTCGTGAGCTACTGCTGCCCGAAATACCTCATCGTTGATAAGCTGCGCGAAACGCTCGAGGAGCTGCGGCACCGCGAGCCCGACGCTAGGCCGAACTTCCGTGTGAAGATTGCCGTCGTCGGCAGCGAGATCGACGACCCCGGCTTTACCAAGCTCGTGGAGGAGGCGGGCGCGCTCGTCGTGGTCGACCGCTTCTGCTTCGGCTCGACGCCCGGCCGCGAGGAAATTCATCTCGACCCCGACCTGCCGGTGCTCGAGAGCATCGCCCGGCACTACCTCACTACGAGCCAGTGCCCGCGCTACATGCAGCGCGAGAAGGTGGAGGGCCGCTGGCAGCTCGTGCGTGACCTGTGCGAGGAGTACCACGCGCAGGGCGTGCTGTACGAACAGCTCAAGTTCTGCGAGTACTGGGGCTATGAGCGCGCGCTGGCGAGCCACGTCATCACGCACGACTACGGCATCCCGTCCGTCGCGGTCGACCGGCAGAACGCCACCGGCGGCAACGGCCAGCTGCGCACGCGCGTGCAGGCATTCGTCGAGAGCCTGGAGATCAAGCAGCTCCAGGCGCAGAGAGGAGGCAAGTGACCATGGCTGACAAGGAAAAACGCTCCCTGCGGGAATTTCTCCGCCACATCAATGACTATACTTACCGCTTCAACCCCGAGAAGGGCCAGTTTCGCTACCGCGAGCTGCGCGGCGTGCGCGACACGGCGTTCGATTTCTACATGTGGCTCAAGTGCTGGAAGGACATGGTCGCCTTTGTGGCCAAGTGCCCGGTGTCGGCCGTGCGCGCGCTGTTTCGCTACCAGTGGTTTGCGACCTATCTGACCTACCCGAACTTTGTCGACCGCGGCACGCTCGGTATGCGCGGCAACCAGCTGCGCATGGCCCGCGCGCAGTACGACCGCATCGTGAAAAAGGCCACCGACCTGCTGCGCATCTCGTTCGTGGCCGACGAGCACTTCCACCCCGGCAACAAGCTGTCCAAGAAGGTCGTGCTCTTTGACGAGCTCGTCCCCGGCGAGATCATGGCCGGCTTCCCGAACCTCATCTACCTGCCGGCGCAGGTGCTGCCGGTGTTTCTGTGCTCCATCCTCGACCAGCAGATCACCCCGCCGTACCTCGACGCGGCCGAGAACTTCGGCATCCCGGCCGACGTCTGCCCCCTGCCCTCGGCCGAGGCCGGCTGCGCCCTGCGCGACGAGTATCCCAAGGTCGGCACGTGCTTTGTCGCCTGCAACATGCCGTGCGACGGCAGCGTCGCCACGACGTCGTATCAGGACCGGTACTTCAACCTCCCGACGTACTACTTCGGCGTGCCCATCCGCTACAATGAGGAGGCCGTACAGGACTACGCCGTCGAGGAGCTGCGGGGGCTCATCCGCTTCATCGAGGAGCAGACCGGCGAGACGTTCGACTGGGACGCCTTTTTCAGGGCCATGAAGGTCTACAATCAGGAGACGGAGTACGAGCTGCAGAAGTGGGAGGTCAACCGCACGCCCTACCCGCAGATGACGGGCGAGACGTTCTGGATCTACCGCATGTTTTTCTACCACCTCTCCGGCGGCATGGACCCGCATTTTCTCGACACCGACCGCCGCGTCAACCGCATCATGATGCGCGGCTACCAGCAGAAAAAGCCCTGCGCGCCCGCGATGCGCCACCGCTGCGTCGAGTGGTCGTGCCCGGCGAACTTCTACCCCGACTTCTCTGTCTGGGCGGAAAACTGCTGGGGCATCAACGTCGTGGCGAGCATGGAGTCGCTCATTTCCGACATCATCATCAACACGGAAGATCCCGATCAGGCGCTCGCCGACCTCGCCCGCAGCTACCAGCGCACCACCATGCGCAAGCACACGAAGGGCGGCTACGCGAACGTGCTCGACGAGCTGTGGATCGTCTGCAAACAGTACAACGCCGACATGGTGCTCATGTACGACCAGATCTCCTGCAAGGGCATGGACGGTCTGCGCGGCGTGTTCGAGGAGCAGGCGGCCGCGCGCGGCGTGCATATGCTCTGGGTGGCGCAGGATCTGCTCGATTCGCGCACGATCTCCAAGCGTGACATGCGCCGCCAGGTCAACCTCTACATGCAGACCGTCATGGGCGAGGAGCCCGTGCGGCCCGACCTCGTGGACTTTGACGACGCGCTGACGTGGTAAGCCACTCCAACGCACCCTTTAAAACAGGAAAATGCCCTGCCAGAAGGCAGGGCATTTTTGCATATTTTTCATGCCTGCGGCTGTTTTTTGATATCAAACCGCCACACGGCGACGGCGTAGGACACGAAGGCGATGGCCTCGATGACCATGCACGAGTACGAGCGCGCAAGGATATCATACGTGAACCAGAACGGCGAATTCGTCAGGTAGAGCAGGCGCGTGCGGCGCATATCGCGCGTCCAGAGCGCGACCGTCGTCATGCTCATGGCGATGCCGGGCAGCAGGCTCATCGGCCCCGCCCACGTGAGGACGGTATTGACCACGTACAGCGCCAGAAACGCCCACAGCCACGCGCGGCTCTGCGCCCACTTGCGGTCGTTGAAGTAAAACACGACGCTGCGCGCGAACGACAGGATGTTGATGGTCGCGGCGGTCGTCGCACCGAGCAGCCCGTAGTGCACGATCCACATCAGGCAGGCGGCGGCCTGCGCGGCGAGGATGACGCGGCGGTTATTGAATTGTACCGAAGCAAACACGATCAGGCTGCCGAGCAGACCCAGCGCCTGGTTGAGCCAGAAACCCATGTGCCCACACCCTTTCTTCCCGCGGGAAAGAGTATCATAACACAACCGCGCGGGAAAAACAACCCTCCGCGCGCGTTTTTTCTCTCCCGTGCAGCGGCTGCAGGGCGTCGGCATCGGCACGGTCGTGTCGGCGCTGATCGTCGGGCCGCTCGTGTCGCTGTTCGGCCGCGTGCTGCCGGGCCTCGGCCGCATCCGCGCGCTGGCCATCTCCTGAATATGCAAAAAAAACACCCCGCCGCGACCGGCGGGGTGTTTCTATATTTAAATGGTATCGCTCAAAACCACGCGGTGATCTGCTGCCAGACCGGCAGGCTGACCAGCCAGCGGATGAGCGGCACGAACAGCAGCGCCGGCAAATAGTCCGCCACCTTGATCTTCGTCGCGCCGGTCTGATTGAGGCCGATGGCCGCCACGAGCAGCGAACCCGCGCACGTGAGGTCTGCGACCGCCGCCTCCGAGAGCAGCGGCGCGATCGCCCCGGCCAGCAGCGTGAGCGCCCCCTCGACCACGAACACCGCCGCGCCCGCGAGCATGACGCCCGCGCCGAGCGTTGTGGCCAGCATGGCGCAAAAGACAAGGTCGATCATCGACTTGGTGAGCAGGATGCTGTTGTCGCCGCGGATGCCGGCATCGAGCGAGCCGTTGACCGCCATGGCGCCCACGCAGCACAGCAGGCTCGCCGTCACGAAGCCCTCGGCCAGCGACGGGCCGCCCTCGTGCCGGTGAACGTGCGCCTCGACCCACGTGCCGAGACGGTGGATCGCCCCGTCGATGTTCAGCAGCGCGCCCGCGGCCGCGCCGAGCGTCATGGCCACGATGACGATGAGGATGCTCTGGCACGCAAACGCGCCCGAGATGCCGATATACAGCACGCACAGCCCGAGGCCGATCATGACCGTCTTGCTCACGCGCTCGGGGATGCCCCGCTGAAACAGCAGACCGACCGCACCGCCGGCCACGATGGCCAGCGCGTTGACGATGGCGCCTGTCATGCTCATGAATATCCGCTCCTTCCCGCCGCGTCCGCCTTATTTCGTGTCCGCCTTATTTAAATAAGGTATCCATACCGGGCACGGCGCACCTGCAAATGTACCGCTCTACGATAGCACAACCGCCGGCGGTGTAAACACCCAAATGCGGCAAATTCAGCCGCGCGGTGGGATCCTGGACGCTTTGAGCTCATTCAAAAACAGCTGCCCGGCAGTGGACAGGCCAGTCTTCTGCTTATAGATGACGCCGATGGTGCGCTGCAGCTCCGGAGAGAGCCGGCGCGCGGTGAGGCGCTGGCCGCTGCGGCGCAGCACGGCCTCCGGCAGGATGGACACGCCGAGCCGGCTCTCAACCATGTTCAGGATCGTGTAGTCGTCGGCCACGCGGTACTGCACGTTGATCTGCGGATGGCGCGCGAGCAGCTCGCGGATGCAGCCGCCGCCGCGCCCCTCCTCAAGGAGGATGAAGGGCTCGGCCGCCAGCTCATCGATCTGGATGAAGATGTTCTCGCCCAGCGGATGGCCCTCGGGCAGGACGGCGAGCATGGTGTCCTGATAGATCGGCTCGCAGGCAAACGGCGTCGTGCGCGACATGTCCGTGAAGCCGAAATCGACCACGCCCTCGCGCACCCAGTCCTCGATCTCGTAATACAGGCCCTGGTAGAGCTCGAAGCGGATGCGGCTGTGCTGCCGGCGGAAGCGCTCCATGGCCGGCGGCAGCAGGAAGCTCGACACGCTCGTGAACGTGCCGAGGCGGATCGTGCCCTGCTCCAGCCCACTGAAGCCCGCCGCCTGCGACTGGAGCATGCGGTAGGCGTTGACCGTGTCGCGGATGTACGGCAGCAGGTGGCGGCCCTCGTAGGTGAGCGTCACGCCCGAGCGCGAACGCACCAGCAGTGTCACGCCCAGCTCCGCCTCCAGCGACTTGATCATCTGGCTGACGGCCGACTGCGTGTAGCCGAGATCGCGCGCCGCGTCCGAAAAACTGTTGCGCTCAAAGGCCTTCAAAAAGGCGATGTATCGGTTCATAAGCACCTCACAAATTAGAAACGCTAATTTAACTATCAGAAACATTTGCTTTACTTATCCATAAAGGCATTATATAATGGGCACTGTCAGATAGCAAGCGGGAATTTTCGTGACCGCACACGAGCCTCTCCGCCCGCTGACAAAACACGCAATCTCTCCCCCAAGCAACATGATAATTCCTTTTTCCAACTCCATTTCTCCTATGGAAACGTCCCTGCCGGTTTGTCCGTTCCGGCAGGGGCGTTTTCCGTTTTGCGGGAGATTTGCGTGGGCAAGATATTTGTCAGATTTACCCCGCACGACCGGCGCGCTGCCAATGCCTCCCCCGTGCAAGGGGAGGCGGCAAAAATCTCCGATTTTTGACGGAGGGGTTGTGAATACCGGCTGCGGTGTAAGATTTTGACGTGTCAATCCCTCAGTCAGCCTGACGGCTGCCAGCTCCCTTTGCACAAGGGAGCCAAGGGTGCGGGACGGCCGCGCCGGGGAAAACGATAACGCCACTAACAGACAAAGCGGCCCTCCCGGATCGGGAGGGCCGCTTTTCACTTGAGATCATGCCACGGCGGTCAATCCACGACCGTGACGGCCACGGTGGTGGCCGCGGCGATGGCGTCCGCCTGCAGGGCGTCGGCCGTGACGGTCTGCAGCGGCAGACTGCCGAGCGCCGACCAGTCGAGCGTGCCGGAAACGCCGCGCACCGTCAGCTCCGTGAGCCCGGTGAAATCCTCCAGCCCGGACGTGCTGTCCAGCTCGCAGTCGGTGAGCGAGAGCGCCGTGAGCGCCCGCTCGCGGTCGAAGCTGTGGAAGAAATCGCCACGCAGATCGCAGTCCACGAGCGTGACGCGCGTGAGCGAGGACTTGTGCAGCGGGATCAGCAGCTCGCGGCGCGTGCAGTGCGAGAGCGTGACGTCCTGCAGCTTCGTGAGCGCGCGCAGCTCGGACAGATCCGACACATTCGCGCCGTTGAGACTCAGCTTCCGCACGTTCAGACAGCGGCCGAGGCCGGTGAGGTCGGTGACGGCGTTGCCGTCGGCCGTGAGGGCCGTGAGCTTCGGCAGCTGCTCGATGCCCGACAGGCTCGTGAGCCGGTTGGCGCTGACATCGAACACCTCCACACCGCAGGCGGGCAGGCTCTCGAGCGAGGTCAGCGACTGAAACTGCACCGAGACCGCCGTCAGGCTCGGAAAATACGCGAGGTCGGACAGGTCGCGGATGTCGCCGCGCCGCACGGTGACGGTCTGGCCGGAGGGGTCGATCATCTCCGCCGTCTCGACGCCGGCGGCCGCCGCGTCCACGCCCTGCTGCGGGGCGGCGAACCAGTACCGGTCGCCGCAGACGTACAGCGCCGTGAGGCCCTTGAGGTCCGCGACCGTGAGCTCGCCCGCGGGCTTGCCGGCATAGTCGCGCGCGGCCTGCTCGAGCAGCGGGTTCTGGAACTGGGCGACCGTGTCGTCCGCGAGCGTCTGCACCGCGACGGTCTTGACCGTGAAGCGGTAGAGCAGGCCCGTGAAGTGGCCGACGATGCCGGCCGCGATCAGGCAGCCGACGAGCACGACGGCGATGATCGCCGCCGCGAGGCCGCGGCGTCTTTTCTTCGGCCGCGCGGGCTTCGGCGCCTTGGGCGGCTTTTCGCGCCTGGCCCGGCGGGGAGATTCGCCGCGGGGCGTTTTCTCCTTCGCCTTTTTCGCGGGCGCGGGCGCGTCCGGCAGCTCCGGCGGCTCGCCGGCGAATTTGCCCGCATCGAGCAGCTCGGCCGAGAAGAGCTTGTCGTAGAAATATTCCTCGCTCGGATAGGTATACTTCATGAGCGCGAAGAGGTTGCCGATCTGCATCTCCATGCCGGGAGAGAGCTCCGTCGGCTCGAGGTAGACGTTGATGACGGGCTTGCGCTTGGTCAGGGCATAGTGCATCTCCTTGCGGCAGTTGTCCGAGCGCAGGTACGCCGGGGACAAAAACGCCAGCACGAGCTGCGCGCGCTCAAGATGCGACGCGATGCTCTCCGGCCACTCGCTGCCGGCCTCGATGCCCTCATCGTACCAGACGCGAAAGCCGCGCGACTGCAAGGTGCTGATGATCTCGAGCACGGCCGCGTCGTTCTTGTGCGCGTAGCTGACGAAGAGATACGGCAGCGTGCCCTCATAGGGGCGCAGAAGGGTTTTCACGAAACCACCTCCGGAAAAATTTCAAAAATGGACTGAATTTTGTTCGTGTATCACACACATTCGTGCCCGGCAAGGGCTTTGAGCC
The DNA here is from genome assembly GCA_025757645.1 of Clostridiales bacterium. Lineage (NCBI taxonomy): Bacteria > Bacillati > Bacillota > Clostridia > Eubacteriales > Clostridiales bacterium. The sequence goes on along the minus strand of CP107216.1, from coordinate 802,283 downwards.
CGGCGAGGTACGCATACGGCACGCGCAGCCCGCCCCGGCCGGAGCCGAGGGCGATGTCCGGCTTGCGCAGACCGTGATAGTCCGAGCCGCCGGAGGGCGCGAGGCCAAAGCGCGCGGCCAGCGCCTGCGCGATCTCCGTCTGCTCGGGCGTATAGGTCGTATAGCGCACCTCGACGCCGAGGGCTCCGGCGTCCGCCGCCGCGGCGAGCATGGCGGCGCGCTGCGCATCGTCAAAGCGGTACTTGAAGATGTGCGCCACGACCGGCACGCCGCCCGCCGCGCGCAGGGCGCGGATGGAATCCGCGAGCGGGATGTTATAGCGCGGGACGTAAAACGCCTTGCCCCGGCCGAGCAGGCCGCGCATACCGTCCGGCACCGAGGGGATGCACCCGCGCTGCACGAGCAGCGCCGCGATGTGCGGCCGGCCGAGCACCGTCTGCCCCGGGAAGGCCGCGTGCAGGTCGTCCATCGTGATGGGGTAGCCTGCGTCGTGCAGGCGCTGCACCATGGTCTCGTTGCGGGCATTGCGCTCGTCGGTCGCGCGGGTCATGAGCGCGCGCAGCGCGGCATTGCCCGTGTCCATGAAGTAGCCGAGCAGGTGCACCTCCTCGCCGCCCCAGACGGTGGACAGCTCCACGCCGGGCACGACCTCGATGCCGCAGCGCTGCCCCGCCGCGAGGGCCTCCGGCAGGCCGGCGAACGTGTCGTGATCCGTGACGGCCACGGCCCGCAGGCCGAGCGCCGCCGCCTGCTGCACGACGGCGGCCGGCGTGTCCGACCCGTCGGACGCGAGCGTGTGCGTGTGCAGGTCAATCCGCTCCATGGCGCACCTCCAGCCCGTCCGGCAGCGCGTTGCCCTGCCAGAGGACAAAGACCGTGCCGTCCGTGACGCGCACCGTGGCCGCCGCGCCGGTGAACGAATTGCTCACGCCGAGCGGCATGGCGCACCGCAGCTCCGCGTCCGTGATCTCGTAGAGCAGGCCGCGCAGCGTGACGCCGCGCGCGGCATCGCCGCTGCTGAACACGGACACCGTGCCCTCCATGCCGGCGGGAAAGGCCAGCGTGCCGTTTTGCACCGCCGTGACCACCCAGCCGCAGCCGATGAGCCAGCCCTGCGCGCCCGCGTCCGTGAGCCCGCGCAGCGTCTGCAGGCTGGCGATCGTCTGGTCGAGGCGGCCGCCGAGCGCGCCCGCCATCACGAGCCGCCGGTACCCGTGCGCCAGCGCCCAGCGCACGGCGAGGCCGAGGTCGGTGTCATCCTTCATGACCGGATGCGTCTCCACGTTCGGGTGGTCCGGCCGGTAGCCGAGGGAGTCAAAGTCGCCCATGACGAAGTCCGGCTCAATGCCGCGCGCCTTCAGCGTGCGGTAGCCGCCGTCGGCCGCGATCACGTAGTCTCCCGGCCGGGAGCTCAGGCGCACGCCGTCAAGACTGGCCGCGCCGACGATATAGCAAATGTTTTCCAAATTCATTCCAGCTTTCCTGAATTTTCGTCCGATATTGTACCACATTCCGCGCGACGAGAAAAGAATTGCATGTAAACAGTATTTGTTAGATTTTAAACTCGCCAAAAATCAAAAATTTTATTTCTATTGTTACTGATATATGATATAATTCCGACGTTGGCAGCACGCCGGATCTCCCCCGCGCCGCTGCCGCCCCCACCTCTGCGGCCCCGCCGCAGTCAGAAAGGAGACACGACCGTGTCAGAAAAGGTTTTCAACAAGGTCCTTGCCGCCAACCGCGGCGAGATCGCGGTGCGTATCTTCCGCGCGTGCTATGACCTCGGCATCCACACCGTGGCCATGTACTCCAAGGAAGACGAACTGAGTCTGTTCCGCACCCGCGCCGACGAGGCGTATCTCGTCGGTGAAAACAAGAGCCCTCTGGGTGCGTATCTCGACATCCCCGAGATCATCGACCTGGCCAAGCGCCGCGGCGTCGACGCCATCCATCCGGGCTACGGTTTCCTGTCCGAAAACGCGGACTTTGCCCGCGCCTGCGAAGAGGCCGGCATCACGTTCATCGGGCCTCCGAGCGACGTGCTCGGCAAGATGGGCGACAAGCTCTCGGCCAAGCAGATCGCCATGGAATGCGGCGTGCCGGTCATCCCCGGCTGCTCCGAGCCTCTGCGCGACGGGCAGGAGGCACTCGAGAAGGCCATCAGCTTCGGCTTCCCCGTCATCCTCAAGGCGGCAGCCGGCGGCGGCGGCCGCGGTATGCGCCTGTGCGAGATGCCCGAGGACGTCATCCCCGCGTTCGAGCTCGTCAAGAACGAGGCGCGCAAGGCCTTCGGCAATGACGACATCTTCATCGAGAAATACCTCGTGCAGCCCAAGCACATCGAGGTGCAGATCCTCGCCGACCAGTACGGCAACGTGCGCCACCTCGGCGAGCGTGACTGCTCGTTGCAGCGCCGCTACCAGAAGGTCGTGGAGTTTGCGCCCGCGTGGAGCGTGCCCGAGAGCATCCGCGAGCAGCTGCACGCTGACGCCGTGAAGATCGCCGAGGCCGTCGGCTATGTCAACGCCGGCACGGTGGAGTTCCTCGTCGACCGCGACGGCAACCACTACTTCATCGAGATGAACCCCCGCATCCAGGTCGAGCACACCGTCACCGAGATGGTCACAAGCATCGACCTCGTGCGCGCGCAGATCCTCATCGCCGAGGGTCAGCCGATCAGCCATCCGGAGATCGGTCTGGGCGACCAGAACAATCTCAAGGTCAACGGCTACGCCATCCAGTGCCGCGTGACCACCGAGGACCCGGCCAACAACTTCGCGCCCGACAACGGCAAGATCGAGGCCTACCGCTCCGGCGGCGGCTTCGGCGTGCGTCTCGACGGCGGCAACGCCGGCACGGGCTCGATCATCTCGCCGTACTATGACTCGCTGCTCGTCAAGGTCACGAGCTGGGACTGCACCTTCCCCGCCGTCTGCCGCAAGGCTACCCGCGCCATCAACGAGGAGCACGTGCGCGGCGTCAAGACGAACATCCCGTTTGTGACGAACATCCTCACGCACCCGACGTTCATCGCCGGCAAGTGCCACACGAAGTTCATCGACGAGACGCCGGAGCTGTTCGAGTTCACCGAATCGCGCGACCGCGCGACCCGCGTGCTCAAATACATCGCCAACATCCAGGTCAACAATCCCGACGCCGAGCGCCACCAGTACGACACGCCGCGCTTCCCGAAGGCGCAGCGCGAGATCACGAAGCAGGACGGGCTCAAGCTCCTGCTCGACACCGACGGCCCCGAGGCCGTCAAGGACTGGGTCCTCGGCCAGAAGAAGCTGCTCATCACCGACACGACGATGCGCGACGCGCACCAGTCCCTGCTGAGCACCCGCCTGCGCACCCGCGACATGCTCAAGGGCGCCGACGGCACGGCCGACATCCTCGCCGACTGCTTCTCGCTCGAGATGTGGGGCGGCGCGACGTTTGACACCGCCTACCGCTTCCTGCACGAGTCCCCGTGGGAGCGCCTGGAGATGCTGCGCGAGAAGATCCCGAACATCCCGTTCCAGATGCTGCTGCGCGGCTCGAACCTCGTCGGCTACGCGAGCTATCCGGACAACCTCGTGCGCGCCTTCATCGCCGAGTCTGCCCGCGAGGGCATCGACGTGTTCCGCGTGTTCGACTCGCTCAACTGGCTGCCGAACATGGAGACCGCCATGGACGAGGTCCTGCGCCAGGGCAAGTTCCTCGAGGGCACCGTGTGCTACACCGGCGATATCCTCGACCCGACGCGCGACCGCTACACGCTCGAGTACTACGTCAACTTCGCCAAGGAGCTCGAGCGCCGCGGCGTGCACATGCTGGCCATCAAGGACATGTCCGGCCTGCTCAAGCCCTACGCCGCCAAGAAGCTCGTGAGCACCCTCAAGCAGGAGATCGGCATCCCCATCCACCTGCACACGCACAACACCACCGACAACCAGATCGCGACCTATCTCATGGCGGCCGAGGCCGGCGTGGATGTGGTCGACACCGCCATCGGCCCGCTGGCCAACCTCACGAGCCAGCCGTCGATGAACGCCGTCGTCGAGTCCCTGCGCGGTCAGGAGCGCGACACCGGCTTTGACCCGCAGCGCCTGCAGGAGCTGGCCGATTACTGGGCCGACGTGCGCCTGCGCTACGAGAGCTTCGACAAGGGCCTCAAAGTGCCCGTCACCGATATCTACCGCTACGAGATCCCCGGCGGCCAGTACACGAACCTGCAGCCGCAGGTCGAGTCGCTCGGCCTCGGCCACCGCTTCGCGGAGGTCAAGGAGATGTACCGCACCGTCAACATCATGCTCGGCGACATCATCAAGGTCACGCCGTCGTCCAAAATGGTCGGCGACCTGGCGATCTTCATGGTGCAGAATGACCTCACGCCCGAAAACATCGTCGAGCGCGGCGAGACCCTCGCCTTCCCCGACAGCGTCGTGAGCTACTTCAAGGGCATGATGGGCCAGCCGCCCTGCGGCTTCCCGAAGGATCTGCAGCGCGTCGTGCTCAAGGGCGAGAAGCCGATCACCGGCCGCCCCGGCGACCTGCTGCCGCCCGTTGACTGGGATCAGCTGCGCAGCGAGATCCGCAAGTTCTACCCGAACTACGAGGAGCCGCGCTCCCTCATCTCCTACGCCATGTACCCGAAGGTCTATGAGGAGTACATCCGCCACCGCAAGGAGTATGGCTACATCATGCGCATGGGCAGCCACGTGTTCTTCAACGGCATGGCCGTCGGCGAGATGAACAAGATCAACATCGAGGACGGCAAGACCCTCATGATCAAGTACATCGGCCTCGGCGACCGCAACGACGACGGCACGCGCAACGTGCAGTTCGAGCTCAACGGTATGCGCCGCGAGGTCTCCGTGCCCGACCCGACCGCGACCGACACGGCCAAGACCGTCGTCATGGCCGACCCGAACGACAAGAGCCAGGCCGGCGCGTCCATTCCGGGCATGGTGTCGAAGGTCAACGTCAAGCCCGGCGACCAAGTCAAGGTCAACGACGTGCTCGCCGTGATCGAGGCCATGAAGATGGAGACGAGCGTCGTCGCCCGCATGGACGGCACGATCGACGAGGTCTTTGTCAAGGGCGGTCAGACGGTCAAGGCCGGCGAGCTGCTGCTGACGATCAAGTAAATCCCCGGTTTTCCAAGCGGAGCGCACCGTCGTGCGCTCCGCTTTTGCGCGCGAAAAAACAAAGGCAGATGGCAGTTTTTCAAGCCTTCTCCTCAAAGGGGAAGGCTTGAAAAGGCACTCCGCTGTGTTTTTGTCCATTTTGCTGCTTTTGTCCCCATCCGCGCCGGAAAGACTGGAAATGCCCGGAGCATTATGTTATAATCTTTGAACCATCATGATGAGACTGGGTCAGTATCACCGCAGGCACCCAGATCTGAGAGGAGTTTTTTCCGTGCTTGTGCCCTATTCCTGGTTCCAGATCCTCTGGTACTTCTACATTTACGGCTTTCTCGGCTGGTGCTCCGAGGTGGCCTTCGCCGCCGTCGCGCACGGCAAGTTCGTCAACCGCGGCTTCGTCAACGGCCCGATCTGCTCCATCTACGGCTTCGGCGTGATGAGCGTACTGCTCGTGCTCGGGCCGCTCAAGAGCAGCTTCTGGCTGCTGTTCGGCGGCAGCGTACTGTTCACGAGCGCCATCGAATACCTCACCGGCTGGGTGCTCGAAAAAGTGTTCCACGACAAGTGGTGGGACTACTCCAAGCGCCCGCTGAACATCAAGGGCTACGTGTGTCTGGAGTTTTCGGTGCTGTGGGGGCTGGCGTGCGTGTTCGTGGTCGATGTGTTCCAGCCGCTCGTGGCCAAGGTCGTCGACCTCATCCCGAAAAAGCTCGGCTGGGCGCTGCTCGGCACGTTCAGCGTCCTGTGGATCACGGACAACATCATCACCGCCATGGAGATCCGCAAGCTGCCGAAGAAGCTGCGCGCCCTGCAGGCCATCGAGGATTCGCTCACGGCCATCTCCGACGAGATCGGCGAGGAGATCTATATTCGCGCCTCGGACGTGAAGGACCGCAGCATGGAGGTTTACACCGACGCGAAGGAAAAAGGCGCGGAGATCGCAGAAAAGCGCGCCGAGAACTCGCTCATGCGCCGCAGCGAACTGCTGGCCCGCCGCAGCGAACTGCTGCAGCGCCGCGAGGAGCTGCTGGGTCAGCGCAACATCGTGCACGAGCGTATCGCGCAGGCGTTCCCGGCGCTGCGCGAAGGCAAGACCAACGGCCCGGCCTTCACGCGCGTGCATGAGCACGCGCAGCGCCGCAAGCAGCTGGCCAAAGCCCTGAAGGCAAAGGCCAGAGAACTCAAGAACAAGGCCAAGGACCGCTCCTGACCTGACACGGGAAAAGGAGATAACTGAAAACCATGAATCTCTATCTGATCGGACATGATTACCGCTACGCGGCGGAGCAGATGCTGCTGACGCTGTTTCCGGATGAGCGCCCGGTGTATCCGGACGGCCGGCCGACCGGCGACCGCGCGGAGCTGCGGCTCATGTCCGGCGCAAAGGTGACGACCGCGACGTGCGTGCTCGTCTATCAGGGCCGGACGGCCAACGGCCGCACGAGCGTGCCCAACGAGGAACTGACCGACCCCAACGAGACCGACCGGCGGCTGCAGGGTGCGGTCAAGCGCGCGTTTTACCGCGCGGCCATGGGCATCGGCCTGCCGCACCGGCCGTGGGGCATGCTCACGGGCGTGCGCCCCGGCAAGCTCATGACCCCCCTGCTCGCGCAGGGCATGGGCGATGTGCAGGCCGCGCGCTATTTCGAGCGGCACTACGACGTCGCGCCCGCGCGCGCCGCGCTCGTCGTGCGCACCGCCCACGCTACGCTGCGCGCCATGGACTCGCTCGGCGAAAAGGACGTGTGCCTGTACGTGGGCATCCCGTTTTGCCCGACGCGCTGCGCCTACTGCAGCTTTGTGAGCCAGTCGGTGGAAAAGAGCATGGCGCTCGTGCCGGAATTTCTGCAGGCGCTCGCGCGCGAGATTGCGGCGACCGCCGAGGCCGTGCACCGCGCCGGTCTGCGCGTCGTGTCGCTCTACATCGGCGGCGGCACGCCGACCACGCTCTCGGCGCGCCAGCTCGACGCACTGTGCACGCAGCTCGACGCAGCATTCGACCTCAGCGCCCTGCGCGAGTTCACCGTCGAGGCCGGCCGGCCCGACACCATCACGGCCGACAAGCTGCACGTGCTGCGCGCGCACCGGGTCGACCGCATCAGCGTCAACCCGCAGACGCTCGACGACCGCGTGCTCGAAACGATCGGCCGCCGCCACACGGCGCAGGACATCTATGACGCGCTGCAGCTCGTGCGCGCGACCGGCGGCTTTGCCGTGAACATGGACCTGATCGCCGGCCTGCCCGGCGACACGCCGGACGGCTTTCGCACCACGCTCGAACAGGTGCTCGCGCTCGCGCCCGAAAATATCACCGTGCACACGCTCTCGCGCAAGCGCGGGGCAGACCTCTCGCAGCAGACGGCGCCCGTCCCCGACGGGGCGCAGGTCGGTGAGATGCTCGACTTTGCCAATACCGCGCTCGACACGGCGGGCTACGCGCCGTATTACCTCTACCGGCAGAAGTTCATGTCCGGCGGATTTGAAAACGTCGGCTGGACGCGGCCTGGACAGGAGAATCTCTACAACATCTGCATCATGGAGGAGCTGTGCAGCATCCTCGCCATGGGCGGCGGCGCCTCGACGAAGCTCGTGTGCTCCGGCGGCCGGCTCGAGCGGCACATCGACCCCAAATATCCCACGGAATACATCGCCAATATCGACCGCATCTGCGCGGCCAAGGCAAAACTGGAGGCATTTTTCCTATGAGCTATCAGATCCAGGAGATCAACCGCCGCATCCAGGCTAACCCCAAGGAATTCGTGGATGCGTGCGACGCGGCCTATGCCGAAAAGATCGAGCGCGCGGCCCGCGCCATCGCCGAGAATGTGCGCACGTGCCCGATCGTGCTGCTGTCCGGCCCGTCCGGCAGCGGCAAGACCACCACGGCCATGAAGATTGCCGAGGCTCTGCGCGGGATGGGCATCGGCAGCCAGAGTCTCGCCATGGACGACTATTTCCGCACCGTGAACCCGCGCACCGCGCCGCGCACGCCGGAGGGCGACATCGACTTCGAGTCCCCCGCGTGCCTGGACATGGACCTGCTCGGCAAGCACCTCAACGCGCTCGCCCGCGGCGAGGAGATCCATCTGCCGCGCTACAATTTCGTCACGCGCGTGCAGTCCGGCCCGATCGGCCGGCCCATGCGTCTCGGCAAGGACGAGGTCGTCGTGTGCGAGGGCATCCACGCACTCAATGACGACATCGCCGCCTACTGCCCGGATGCGTTCCGGCTGTATATCAGCGCGCGCTCCGTCGTCGTCGACGGTGACGGGCAGGAGATATTCAAGGGCACGTGGATGCGCCTGCTGCGCCGCCTCGTGCGCGACAGCAACTTCCGCGGCACGCCCGCCGCCGCGACGCTGGATATGTGGGCCAACGTCCGCCGCGGCGAGAAGCGCTTCATCTCCCCGTTCAAGGAGCGCGCGAATCTGATGTTCGACTCGTCGTTCCCGTGCGAGGTGTCCATTATGAAAAACTTTGCCGCGCCCCTGCTCGCGGCCGTGCCCGAGGGCGCAGAGCGCTATGCGGAGATCCGCAGCATCCTGCCGGCGCTCGAGCGCTTCGAGACGATTGACCCCGCCCTGCTCGCGCCCGAGAGCATGCTGCGCGAGTTCATCGGCGGCGGCGTGTACAGCTACTGAGCGGACGATAAAAAACAGCACCCGATCCCATAGGATCGGGTGCTGTTTTGTCTGTCCCATCTGCGCGCCGCGCCGTCAGCTCAGCCGCTGCACGAGCGCGTCCCACAGCTCCAGCAGCCGGAAGCGCACGACATAGCCGCCGTCGGACTCCGTGACGAGGCGCACATCGTCGTCCGAGAGCGCCTGCACCGCCTGCTCCGACAATCCCGCCGCCTGCGCGCACAGCGGTGGGAAGATGACGCACCACCAGTTGTGCCCCGCGCCCGCGCCGAGCGTTACACGCAAGGAGGTGTACACCCCTGCCGGGAGGGCGAACGTGCCGTAGTCGCGCGTCGGGTAGTGCTCGGGGCCCAGCGCCACGCGCACCGGCCGCTCCCCCGCCGCCGCCTGCGCCGCGCGGGCGATGCCGTCGAGGTCGCCCGCGATGAGCTGCTGCGCCGCATCGACGTCCGTCACGCCCTGCAGCTGCGGCTCGAGATAGGCCAGCACCGCGTCGCGCACCTGCAGCTTCACGGCCTGCTCGGCGTCGTCGTCCGAGACGGCGATCACGTGCAGCCGCACGAGCCGGGCCGCGAGCAGCTGGCTGCGCGCCTGCGCCCACGTGCCGGTCAGCAGCGTCACGCACACGGTCAGCAGCAGCGCCAGCTCCCACGGACGCAGCGCGCGGCCGGGATCGGAATTTATGGAGAGAGAATGGGTATGCATCGTATGTCCGCCTTTCTGTGATGAAAAAACTGCCGGTACCGGGCATCTGTGCTCAGTATCGGCAGTTTTGTTCGGTTTTAATCCGGGGACGCTCAGATCTCCAGGCGGCCGATGGTCTCGGTCAGGAAGCACTCGGCATAATCGCGCGCGAGCCGGCGCTTGGCATACGCCGCGCTGTCGGCATCGGCAAAGATGCCGAACACGGCCGAGCCCGTGCCGCTCATGACCGCGCCGAGCGCGCCGCCGTCGAGCAGGCGGCTCTTGATGGCCGCGATCTCGCCCTCGCGGTGGGTGAGCACGTCCTCAAAGACGTTGTACATCCGGCGGGCGAGCCGGGGCATATCCCCGTCGGCGAGCGCGGCGCAGATGCCCTCCGTGTCCGGGTGGCAGCGCGAGGTGCGCGCGTCCACGCGGTGGAACAGCTCCGGCGTCGAGATCGGAAAATCCGGCTTGCAGATCACGACCGGCATGCGCGGCATGGGCGTGACGGGCGTGAGCCGCTCGCCGCGGCCCTCGGCCAGCATCGTGCCGCCCGCGACACAGTACGGCACGTCCGAGCCGACCTGCGCACCCATCTCCTCGAGCTCCGCGCGGGTGAATCCTGCGCCGGTCAGCCGCTCGAGCGCGCGCAGCACGGCCGCCGCGTCCGACGAACCGCCGCCCAGCCCCGCGCACACGGGGATGCGCTTGTGCAGCCGGATGTGCACGCCGCACTTCAGCCCCGCGCGCGCGAGAAACACCTGCGCCGCGCGCACGGCCACATTGTCCGCCCCGCAGGGCAGATAGCTGCGGTTGGTCTCGGCACGGCAGACGCCCGTGTCGTCGAGCGTGACGGTCACGTCGTCGTGCAGATCCACGCTCTGCATGACCATGCGTAGGTCGTGAAACCCGTCGGAGCGCGCACCGAGCACGTCCAGCGACAGGTTCAGCTTCGCCCACGCGGCCTCCGTCGTCGTGCCGGTCACAGTTTTTTCAGCTCGAAGAGCAGGTCCATCAGCTCCGCGCCGTCGTCCACGTACGGGCCCTTGCGGCCGTTGGCCTCGGAATACGGCAGGCCGGAGCCCTCGCTCACGCGGCTGTCATAGAGCACGAACGGCACGGGATCGGCGCCGTGCGCGCCGTTGGCCATATACGTCATGTGGTCCGAGAGCAGCAGCAGGCGGAAGTCCTCGCCCGCGGCGCGCAGCGCCTCGGTCACGGGGGCGACGACGTCGGCGCTCAGGCGCTCGATGGAGTAGATCTTGTGCTCGAGGTCGTGGTTGTGCGTGGCCTCGTCCGGGCCCTCGAGATGCAGGGCCACGAAGTCGTGCTTTTTGAGCACGCCCAGCGCGGCGGCGACCTTCGCGGCGTAGTCGGTGTCCCACTCGCCGGTCGCGGTCGGGACGGTGACGGCCTCAAGCCCCGTCAGGATGCCGATGCCGTGGCACAGCGGCACGGCCGAGACGACGCCGCCGTCCGAGCCGTAGTGCTCGGGGAAGTTCGGCAGCGCGGCCGCCGTGCCCTCGGCCCAGAACCAGACGCCGTTGGCCGGGAGCTTGCCGGCGGCGCGGCGCGCGACGTTGATCGGGTGCTGGTCGAGAATGTCGAACGCGCGGCGCATGAGCTCGCGCAGCACGTCGGCGTTCGGGCAGCCGGTGGGCAGGATGGGGCCGATCTCCTCGCCGAGGTGGTCGTGCGGCGGAGCGAGCTGAATGCCCTTGATGTCCACGTGGCTCTGCACCGCGAGGTGGCGGAACGACGAGCCCTTGTGGATGACCATGCCGGCCTGCTCGGCCAGCGGGCGGAAGTCGGGGTGGTCAAAGAGCATCGTCACGAGCTCGTCCGACTCGCGGCCCTCGATGCTGCCCGCGCTGTGGGAGATGATGTGTTTGTGCTCGAACGGCACGTCCTCATCGGCATACGTGACCATGTTGCAGCGGTAGCACGCATCGCCGGGGGCGAGCCGGATGCCGGACGCCGCCGCCTCGAGCGGGGCGCGGCCGAAAAAGTACTTGCGCGGCGAGCAGCCGAAGATGGACATGATGGCCGTGTCGCTGCCGGGGGCGAAGCCCTCGGGCACGTTGCGCACGCTGCCGAGGATGCCGTGACGCGCGAGGGCATCGATCGCGTCTTTTTTCGATGCTTCGAGCGGCGTGCGGCCGCCGAGCGTGTCGAGCGGATGGTCGGCCATGCCGTCGCCGATGACGAGAATGTATTTCATACTGTATCCCTCTTTTCGGAAGATTTTTCGCCGCGGGGTGCCCTGTGGGATGCCGGGACCCGCGGTTTTTTCTGCCCCACAGTATATACTATTTCCCCCGGTTTGTGAAGCGGCATGGCGCGTTCCGGGGCATTTTGCTGCTATTTGTAGAATTCAACAAAATTATTCAAATCATTAAATTAGGTATTGGCAATTTTTCGTCATCATGATATAGTAGAATACTGTTAAGTATCCGCTAAGTTTTCGCTAAGAAATTGCCCCGGCATTGCCGGGGTTTTCCGCAGATCGGGAGGGACAGCAAATGTCGATCGGACAATATCTGCTCGGCGGCGTGGCCGGACTGGTGTTCGGCCTGCTCGTGGCCGCCGGCAACACGCTGCTGACGCGCCGCAGCCTGCAGCGCGCCAAGCAGAGCCAGGCCACCGTCATGGGCACCAGCGGCCTGCGGCAGGTCATCAACCTCGCCGCGCTCGTGCTCGTGTACCTGCTGCGCAAGGTCGTGCCGCTGCCCCTGGCCGGCACGCTCATCGGCACGGCCGTCGGCCTGTCGGGCGGCAGCATCGCCGGCGTGTGGATCCTCGCGCGGAAAATGGACGACACCATCCCCGCCGAGGGCGTGGAAGTGCCGGACGCGGAGACGGCCGAGCTGCCCGAAGACGCTGCGCAGGAATCCACGCCGGACACTGACCCGGCGGACGAACGGAGGGACGACACCAATGGGTGAGACGAATGTACTGTTTTCCATCGGCCCGCTGGAAGTGACCGGCGCGGTCGTGACCATGTGGGTCATCATCGCCGTGCTGGCGCTGCTGTCGTGGCTGGCCACGCGCAGGCTGCGCGACGTGCCCGGCCCGCTGCAAAACGCCGCCGAAATGGCCGTCGAAAAGCTGCAGGGCTTCTACGGCGGCATCCTCGGCCCGGCCAATGCCCGGCGCTACTTCCCGATGATGGCGACGTTTTTCATCTTCATCGTCGTGTCCAACTACATCGGGCTGCTGCCCGGCGCGGGGCAGGTGTTCACCGTGCCGACGGCCACGCTGTCCGTCACGGCGGGCCTGGCCATCATCGCCTTCTGCATGACGCACACCGTCGGCATCCAGCGCCGCGGGCTCAAGGGCTATCTCAAGAGCTTCATCAAGCCCTTCCTGCTCATGCTGCCGCTCAACCTCATCGAGCAGATCGTGCGGCCGTTTTCCCTCGCGCTGCGACTGTACGGCAACCTCTACGGCGAGGAAATGGTCACGCACGAGCTCGGCAACCTCTTCCCACTCGTGCTGCCGCTGCTCATGCAGGTGCTGAGCCTGCTGTTCTGCCTGATCCAGGCCGTCGTGTTCACGATGCTGCTGTCGATCTATATCGAGGAAGCCATCGAGGAGTGACGCCCTGCATCCCATAACCACGCAAGGAAAGAAGATTCGATCGTTAAGAAACATTAGGAGGAAAAGAGTTATGTCAACCGGAATCATTGCGATCGCCGCCGCGCTCGCCATCGCCATCAGCACCATCGGCCCCGGCATCGGCCAGGGTCTGGCCGCCGCCCACGCCATGGACGCCATCGCGCGCCAGCCCGAGGCCGCCGGCACCATCCGCTCGAACATGATCATCGCCATGGGCCTGCTCGAATCGCTGACGATCTACGGCCTGCTGATCGCGTTTCTGCTGATCGGCAAGCTCGGCTGAGAAGCCCGGAACAAGGGAGGCACACGCTTTGAGCATCAACATCTCCGAACTGATCTGGACGGTGATCTGCTTTTTCGTGCTGCTGGTGGTTTTGAAAAAGCTGCTGTTTGACCCGCTGGTGTCGTTCATGGCCGCGCGCGACGCGCGCATTCAGGACGGGCTCAACGCCGGGCGCACCGCCCAGCAGCAGCTCGACGCGGCCGCGCGCGTACGCAGCGAGGCGCAGCGCAAACAGGCCGCCGCGGCGGACGCGCTGCTGGCCGAGGCCAAGAGCGCGGCCGAGCGCGCGCGCGCCCAGGCGCTGCAGAGCGCGCACCAGGAGGCCGCGCAGGCCACGCGCGCCATGCGGGCGCGTGTGCGCGACGAAGAGACCGCCGCGGCCGCCGCCGTGGACGCGAAACTGCCCGAGCTCGTCACGGCACTGACCGGCGGGCTGCTCGGCAGCGACGCAGCCGAGCGCAATGCCGCGCAGATCCGCCAATGGGTCGCCCCCGCGCATGAGGGCTGAACCATGAATGAAATGAATCGAAAGGGGGCGCCGACGCCATGGAATTTCTGAGAGCCATCGGCCCCGTCTTCAACTTCCTGCTGCTGGCAGGCGCGCTGTTTTTCCTGACGCGCAAGCGCATCCGCAAGCTCTTCCGCGACCGGAAAGAGCGCATTGCCGAGGCGCTCGGCCGCGCGGCCGACGCGCAGGATCAGGCCCGCCACACCGCCGAGGACATTGCCGAGGCGCAGCAGGCGGCCGACGCGCAGGCGCAGTGCCAGCTTGCGGACGCGCAGCGTCAGGCCGCGGCCAACACCGCGGCCGCCGACGCCGAGACCGCCCGTCAGGCCGAGGCCGTGCGCCGCAGCGCGCAGCAGACCGAGGCGCAGCTGCGCAGCGACATGGAAGACCGCGTGAGCGACGCGGCCATCGGCCGCATCACGGCGGCCGCCGCCGGCGTGCTGGCGCAGGATGCGTTCGCACCCGCGCGCGCGAGTCTCGTTGACGACTTTCTCGCCCACATCGGCGAGCACCTGACCACCCAGCCGAGCGACGCGCTCGCCCTCGCCGAGACCGGCACGCTGACCGTGACGGTCGAATCGGCAGAGCCCCTGAGCGCCGCCGCGCTCGACGCGCTCACCGACGCGCTCACGCGCGCCTACGGCCACGTCACCGTCATGACGACCGTGCGCCCGGAGCTGATCGGCGGCGTGTGCCTGCGCATCGGCGACACGCACTATGACGGCACGCTGCGCCACGCGCTCGACCTGCTCGAGCAGGACGCGGCCAACAGCGTCCTGCACACCACGCAGGAAACGCCCGACCTCGCTGACTGCATCCGCGCCAAGCTCGCGGACACGCACGTCGGCATCGACGTGTTCCAGTCCGGCGTCGTCACGAGCCTGTCGGACGGCATCTGCCGCATCCGCGGTCTGGCCGACGCCATGGCCGGCGAGCTGCTGGCCTTTGACGGCACGCTGCGCGGCATGGTCATGGACCTCGGCCGCGAGGACATCGGCGTCGTCCTGCTCGGGCCCTACGGCCACCTGCAGGAGGGCGACCGCGTGCGCCGCACGGGGCAGATCATGTCCGTGCCCGTGGGCGAAGAAATGACCGGCCGCGTCGTCGACGCGCTCGGCCGGCCGATCGACGGTCTCGGCCCGATCCGCACGACGGAGCGCCGCGCCATCGAGAGCCCCGCGCCCGGCGTCATCGCGCGCAAGGGCGTGAGCGTCCCGCTGCAGACCGGCATCAAGGCCATCGACGCGCTCGTGCCCATCGGCCGCGGCCAGCGCGAGCTCATCATCGGCGACCGCCAGACCGGCAAGACCGCCATCGCCATCGACGCCATCCTCAACCAGAAGGACACCGGCGTGCTGTGCATCTACGTCGCCATCGGCCAGAAGGAATCGACCGTCGCGGGCGTCGTGCAGAAACTGCGCGACCGCGGCGCCATGGCCTACACCACCGTCGTGTGCGCGCACGCATCCGAGACCGCGCCCATGCTCTACATCGCGCCCTACGCGGGCGCCGCCATCGGCGAGTACTTCATGTACCGCGGGCGCGACGTGCTCATCGTCTACGACGACCTGTCGAAGCAGGCCGTGGCCTACCGTGAAATTTCCCTGCTGCTGCAGCGTCCGCCCGGACGCGAGGCCTACCCCGGCGACGTGTTTTACCTGCACTCCCGCCTGCTCGAGCGCGCCGCGCGCCTGAGCGAAGAAGCCGGCGGCGGCAGCATGACCGCCCTGCCCATCATCGAGACGCAGGCGGGCGATATCTCGGCCTATATCCCGACGAATGTCATCTCCATCACCGACGGGCAGATCTTCCTCGAAACGGATCTGTTCCATGCCGGTGTGCGCCCGGCCATCAACGTGGGCCTGTCCGTGTCGCGTGTCGGCGGCGCGGCGCAGCTCGGCGCGATGAAGCAGGTCGCCGGCCGGCTGCGCATGGATCTGGCGCAGTACCGGGAGCTGGCGTCGTTCGCGCAGTTCGGCTCCGATCTCGACAAGGCCACGCGCGACACGCTCGCGCGCGGCAGCCGCATGACCGAGCTGCTGAAACAGCCGCAGTACGCGCCCATGGACGCGGCCGATCAGGTCGCTGTGCTCTTCGCCGCCGGCGAGGGGTACACGGACACGATCGCCGTCGAGGACGTGCCGCGCTACGCCGACGCCCTGCTCGCGCGCATCCACCGGACGTATCCGGAGCTGCACGCGCTTGTGCACAGCGGCAAAAAGCTCCCGCCCGAGGCGCTCGAGCGCCTGCGCGAGCTTGCCGCCGAGACCCTGAAGAATCTATGAACCATCATCCCCGCCGCCGGCAGAAAGGAGTTGACGCCCCTTGACGAACCTGCATAAGATCCGCGCGCGCATCCGCAGCGTGAACAGCACGCAGCAGATCACCCGCACGATGAAGATGATCGCGGTGTCGAAGCTGCGCAAGACGCAGACGAGCCTTGCGGGCGTGCGCCTGTTCGCGGACAAGAGTCAGGCCGTGCTCAACGCCCTGCTCGCCGGCGACGCGAACTTTGAGCACCCGTATCTCACGCCCCGGCGGCACGTCGGCCGCGTGTGCTACGTGGTCTTCTGGGGCAACCGCGGGCTGTGCGGAGCGTATAACCAGCTGCTGCTGCGCCACCTCGAGGGGCTCGTGCGCGCCGAGGCGCGCCCCTGCTCCGTGATCGTGTGCGGCCGCTGGGGGCGCGACGTGCTCGCGGGCACCGACCTGCCCGTGCGGCAGATCTTCTCCGACCTGAGCGACACGCCCACCATGGCCGAGGCGCTCGAGATCGCCGAGGAACTCAAAAACCTCTACCGCACCGGCGAGGCGGACGAGATCCACCTCGTCTACCAGCACTTTGACTCCGTGCTGCACCAGACGCCGACGCACCGGCAGCTGCTGCCCGCCGCGCCGGAGGCCGACGCGCCCGCCGCGAACAACAACTATCTGTTCGTGCCGGACGCGCAGACCGTGCTCGACAACGTGCTCGAGCTGTACCTGAACAACACGGTCTACGCCGTGATGCTCGAGGCCCGCGTGGGCGAGCACGCCGCGCGCATGACCGCGATGACCGCCGCCACGGACTCGACGGCGGAGCTCATCGAGGACCTGAATCTGGAGTTCAACCGCGCGCGTCAGGCCGCGATCACGACGGAGATCTCCGAGATCGTCGGCGGCAGCGCCGCGCTGAAAAAATCGGACAAATCGGACTAACACCGCGGCGGCAGCGCCGCGTCCCACGAAGGGAGAACGTATGGAAAACGGTATCGTCAAAAGGGTCATCGGCCCGGTGGTGGACGTGCAGTTCCCGGCCGGAAAGCTGCCGGAGATCAACAACGCCATCGAGGTGCACGCCGGCCAGCGCCGCATCGTCATGGAGGCGGTGCAGCAGCTCGGCGACAATGCGGTGCGCTGCATCTCGCTCTTTTCCACCGACGGGCTGCAGCGCGGCTGCGTCGCCGTGGACACCGGCACGAGCGTGAAAATGCCCGTCGGCGAGGCGACGCTCGGCCGCATGTTCAACGTCATCGGCGAGCCGATCGACGGCAAAGGCCCCGTCAACGCCACGGAATATCTGCCCATCCACCGCGAGGCCCCGGCCTTCACGGACATCGCCCCCGCGACCGAACTGCTCGAGACCGGCATCAAGGTCGTCGACCTGCTCGCGCCCTATGCCAAGGGCGGCAAGATCGGTCTGTTCGGCGGCGCAGGCGTCGGCAAGACCGTGCTCATCATGGAGCTGATCCGCAACATCGCCTACGAGCACGGCGGCTACTCCGTCTTTGCCGGCGTGGGCGAGCGCTCGCGCGAGGGCAACGACCTCTGGAACGAGATGAACGAATCCGGCGTCATCAGCAAGACGGCGCTCGTCTTCGGCCAGATGAACGAGCCGCCCGGCGCGCGTCTGCGTGTGCCGCTCTCGGGCCTGACGATCGCGGAAAACTTCCGCGACGAGTCCGGGCAGGATGTGCTGCTGTTCATCGACAACATCTTCCGCTTCACGCAGGCGGGCAGCGAGGTGTCGGCCCTGCTCGGGCGCATGCCCTCCGCCGTCGGCTATCAGCCCACGCTCGCCACCGAGATGGGCAAGCTGCAGGAGCGCATCACCTCCACGCGCAACGGCTCGGTCACGAGCGTGCAGGCGATCTACGTCCCCGCCGACGACCTGACCGACCCTGCCCCGGCCACGACCTTTGCCCACCTCGACGCCACGACCGTGCTCGACCGCAGCATCTCGGAGCTGGGCATCTACCCGGCCGTCGATCCGCTCGGCTCGACCTCGCGCATCCTCGAGCCGGACATTCTCGGCCGCCGGCACTATGACACCGCGCGCGCCGTGCAGCGCGTGCTGCAAAAGTATAAGGACCTGCAGGACATCATCGCCGTGCTCGGCATGGACGAGCTGAGCGTGGAGGACAAGGCCGCCGTCAACCGCGCGCGGCGCATCCAGCGCTTTTTGTCGCAGCCGTTCCACGTGGCGGAAAACTTCACGGGCATGGCCGGCAAGTACGTCCCGCTCGACGAGACCATCCGCGGCTTCGAGGCCATCCTCGGCGGCGAGTGCGACGACATTCCCGAGCAGGCGTTTTTGTTCTGCGGCTCGATCGACGACGTGCTGCGCAAGCGCGACGCGCTGCAGTGAGGTGCGCCATGGCGGACACACTGCATCTGGAGATCGTCACGGCCGGCGGCGCGGCCGTGGACACGCAGGCCCAACAGGTCACGCTCCCCCTCGCCGACGGGGAGGCCGGCATCCTGCCGGGC
The DNA here is from genome assembly GCA_025757645.1 of Clostridiales bacterium. NCBI lineage: Bacteria > Bacillati > Bacillota > Clostridia > Eubacteriales > Clostridiales bacterium. Next base: position 783,668 of record CP107216.1, on the reverse strand, counting down.
CACGCGCCGCTGCTCGGCGCGCTCGTGAGCGGCGTCGTGCGCTATACTTCCGGCGGCGCGGAGCACTACTGCGCCGTGAGCCCCGGCACGGTGAACGTCGCCACCAACACCGTGACCGTGCTCGCCCGCACGGCCGAGCCCGCGCCGGACATTGACCTGCCCCGCGCCGAGGCGGCGCTGCGCCGGGCCGAGTCGGATCTGGAGGTGCGCGGCATGGAGATGAACGTCTCCACGGCCGAGGCGGCCCGCGCGCGTGCCCACGCGCGCATCCGCGCGGTAAAACTCTGGCGCGAAAACGGATAAAAACCCGGCCGGAAGCCCCCGCACTGTCCCATGCAGCGGACAGCCGCGGGGTTGCAATTTCACCTGGGATATGAGAAAATGTCTGCGTATTCGCTTACGCAGACATTTTTGCGTTCCCCGCCCGACGCGGGCATTCCCAGCGCAGGAAACGGGGGGCACGCCGGTTCGGAGCGGAGGTGGCGGTATGCAGTCAGAGCACAACGCACGCCGCCGCAGGTGCGCGCAGTCCTGGCCTCCCCTGTGCAAGGGGAGGTGGCGCGGCGCTTTGCGCCGTGACGGAGGGGTTGCCGACACCCCCACGCTTTTATCATCAAACAGGAGATGTGACCCATGGCCCAACCCACTCGCGGCCGCAATTCGCAGGCCAAAAATCATCTGATCACCATCGTGCTCGCGCTCATCATCGCGGTCCTCGCCACGTGGTTCGGCTACGGCCGCGACCACGCAGCCGCCGACCCGAGCGCCACGGCTGCGCCCGGCGTCACCGCGACGGCCATGCCCGGCGACGGGCTGACCGTGACGTATCTCGACGTCGGCCAGGGCGACTGTACGCTGCTGCAGTGCGACGGGCAGGTCATGCTCATCGACGCGGCCGAGGGCAACCAGGCCAACAAGATCACGGCCTACCTCAAGCAGCACGGCGTGACGGCCATCGACTACCTCGTCTGCACGCACGCGCACGCCGACCACTGCGGCGGCATGAAGGCCGTCATCGCGGCCTTCCCGGTGCGCACGCTCTACAGCTCCGTCACCTCGAGCAGCAACGGCGCGTTCCAGCGCGTCATGCGCGCGGCCGAAACGGCAAACCTCGCCATCACCGTGCCGAACGTGGGCGACACGTTCTCCCTCGGCAGCGCGACCGTGACCGTCCTCGGCCCGCAAAAGCACTACAGCGACATCAATAACCAGAGCCTCATCCTGCGCGTGGACTACGGCAGCAACGCCTTCCTCTTCACCGGCGACGCCGAGTACGAGAGCGAGACGGACGTGCTTGACGCGGGCGAGGACGTCCGCTGCGACGTCATCAAGGCCGGCCACCACGGCAGCCGCACCTCCACGGGCTACCGCCTGCTGTACGAGGCGCAGCCGAAGTACGCCGTCATCAGCTGCGGCGCGGACAATGAGTACGGCCACCCGCACGACGACACGCTCAGCCGCCTGCGCGACGCGGACGTGACCGTCTACCGCACGGACCTTAACGGCACGATCGTCTGCCGCTCCGATGGGGTCGACCTCACCTTCACCACCGAGAAAGAAGGCTGATCCCCTTGCACCGCACCCTCTCGGCGGCGGGCGCGTTCTGGCTCGCCGCGTTCACGTATTTCATCTGGGGCTTCACGTTCCTCGCCTCGCGCATCGCGCAGGACTACGGCACGCCGTTCGTGCTGCTGTTCTGGCGCTTCGCGCTGGCATTCCTGGTGCTGAACCTGCTGCGCCTGACGGGACGCTTCCCCGTGCGCTTTCGCTCTCGGAAGCTCTGGCCCGTGCTGCTGGCGGGCCTGTTCGAGCCCGTGCTCTACTTCCCCTGCGAGCAGTATGGCCTCAAGCTCACGAGCACGTCGTTTTCCGGCGTCATGGTCGCGCTCATTCCGCTGTGCTCGCTCGTCTACGGGGCGATCTTCCTGCACGAAAAGGCCACGTGGCGGCAGGTCGTGTTCTCGGTCCTCTCCGTCGCGGGGGTGATCGTGCTGGCCGTCTACGCCACCGGCATCGACGCGGGCAGCTTTCTCGGCTTTCTCATCCTGCTCGGCACGGTCTTTGCCGGCGCGGGCTACATGGTGGCCTGCCGCGCCTGTTCCGGCAGCTTCACCGCCTTTGAGTGCACGTACATCACCTGCGGCATGGACGCCGCCGCGTTCGGGGTGCTGTCCGTGCTCGAGCACCGGCACGACCTGAGCGCCGTCGTGCTGCCGATGACGCACGCGCCGTTTGCGCTCGCCATCGTGTTTTTGAGCGTCGTGGCCTCGGTGCTGTCCTACCTCGCGCTCAACCGGGCGCTGGAGGTGCTGCCCGTCGCGCGCACCGCAGCGCTCATCAACTTCTCGACCGTCGTATCCGTGCTCGCCGGAGTGCTCCTCCTGCACGAGCCGTTCGGCTGGGTCAGCGCCGCGGCCTCGGCCGCCATCCTCGTCGGCATCTGGGGCGTGCAGCGCTTCGCCGCGCCGGCACTGCCGGACGCTTCCGAAACGGCCGAGCCGCTGCCCTCGTCGTGAGCAGGCCGGTCGTTTGCCCCACTTCCAGTCTAGTATGCTTTTGCATTACTTGTCAAGCGAGAATTGCTGATTTTGCATAATTCTAGTTTTCCACAATCTTTCCACATAGTTTTCCACATTTTCGCTGGTTTCCCACAGCGGCTTTCTTTCCCCCTGGCTTTCTTTGAGAGAGACAGGGTAAGATATGCTTTGCCGTGTGTTCCTGCTGCAGGGTAAGACACGGTGTGGTACGGTACGGTACTGTACGGTATGGTACGGTGCCACGTGACGTACACACACCGTACCCGTGACACAAGCGCCCCGCCGCGCCGGGCATTTCCGGCCGCAAACCCGATAAATATTCATTTCAAAGGATGACCCCTATGCAATCTACCAAACAGAAGATCGAACGCGCCGCGCTGGCTGGTCTCGCCGCGGCGAGCATGGACGAACGCGAGCGCTCAACGGACATTTCCCTTGCCGAGCTGGCCGCGCTCGTGGAGACAGCCGGCGGCCAGCCCGTCGTGACGCTGCTGCAGAATAAGCCCACGCCCGACCCGCGCACCTTCCTCGGCGAGGGCAAGGTGGCGGAGCTGCACGAACGCATCGTCGCCAACGACTGCGACCTCGCGGTGTTTGACAATGAGCTCTCCCCGTCGCAGATGCGCGTGCTGGAGGAGGAACTCGGCGTGCGCGTGCTCGACCGCTCGGGCCTGATCCTCGACATCTTCGCCCAGCGCGCCCAGACGCGCGAGGGCCAGCTGCAGGTGGAGCTGGCGCAGTACCAGTACCTTCTGCCGCGCCTGACCGGTATGTGGACGCACCTCGTACGGCAGACGGCCTCCGGCGGCTCGTCGCCGATCGGCACGCGCGGCCCGGGCGAAACGCAGCTTGAGACCGACCGCCGCCACATCCGCCGCAAGATCCAGAAGCTGCAGGCCGAACTCGAGGACGTGCGCAAGATCCGCCGCACGCAGCGCCGCCGCCGCGAGAAAAACGCCCTGCCGGTCGTGGCCCTCGTCGGCTACACGAACGCCGGAAAATCCACACTGCTCAACTGCCTGACGGGGTCGGACATCCCGGCCAACGACCGCCTGTTCGACACGCTCGACACCACGACCCGCCGCTGGCGCATCGACGCCGCGCAGGAGGTGCTGCTCTCGGACACGGTCGGCTTCATCCGCAAGCTGCCGACGCACCTGGTCGAGGCGTTCAAGGCCACGCTCGAGGAGCTGACGTATGCCGACGTGCTCCTGCACGTGATCGACCTCTCGAACCCCGAGTGGGAGGCGCAGGCGGAGGTCGTCGACCGGCTCATCGACCAGCTTGGCGCGGCGCAGACGCCGTGCATCCGCGTGTTCAATAAGTGCGATGCCTATCTCGGCATCCTGCCGCACGGGGAAAACATCGTGTGCATCTCGGCCCGCAGCGGTGAGGGTGCGGCAGAGCTGACCGAGTGCGTGCGCGCCATCCTCGGCCGGGCCGACCACCATGTGACGCTGCTGCTGCCGTATGCGCAGGGCGCGCTGCTCGAAACGCTGCACCGCGACTGTGCCGTGCTGCACACCGACTACCGCGACGACGGCATCGCGCTCGAGGTCATCATCCACCCGGAGCAGTGGACGCGGTTCGAGCCGTTCGTCATCGCGGGCGAGGAGGGGTAATATGGACAGCTACCGCATTCCCACGAAATCCGGCGCGTCGGAGTACGTGGACAAACGCTCGCGCTTTCTGGGCCTCGTGCGGCCGGTCGGCTCCGAGGACGAGGCGCGTACAATCATCGCCGCGTGCAAAAAGCAGTATCACGACGCGCGGCACAACTGCTGGTGCTACCTGCTGCGCGACGGCACCGAACGCTACTCCGACGACGGCGAGCCGCAGGGCACGGCCGGCATCCCAATGCTGGAGGTGTTCCGCCGCGCGGGTGTGACGAACGTTGTCTGCGTCGTCACGCGCTACTTCGGCGGCGTGCTGCTCGGCACGGGCGGCCTGCTGCGGGCATATACCGCCGCCGCGGCCGATGCCCTCGCCGACGCCGGCATCTCGGAGGTGCGCCGCTGGCTCGCCTGCGAGGTCAGCACGCCCTACGCGCTCTATGAGCCGGTGCGCGCGGCCGTCGCCGCGCTCGGCGGCGTCGTGCAGGAGACGCAGTATGCCGCCGCCGTGACGGTCTGCGCCCTGCTGCCGGAGGAAGCCGGCGAGGCCTTTGCCGCGCAGGTGCGCGACCTGACCGCCGGCCGCTGCGCCGTGCGCCCCGTCGGCGAGACGGAGCGCGCCGTCCCCCTCGCCGGCGCGGGCTTGTGAGCGCGTGTGCACAATACCTGTGCGCGCCGCACGCCGGAGTATAGGCGTATATAAGTATCGCAAAGCCCTCCCAAATCGGGAGGGCTTTCGTGCCGCTGCGCACCTTTTGCCTTCCCCCTTGCGGCGCGAATGATCGACGGTTTTGAAATATTTGAGCCGCGGGGAAGCCCGAGGGGACAAGGCCCGCCTCGGATGAAATCCTGCATCGCCCTCTGGCGATGCCTCCCCCTTGAGGGGAAGGCATCGCGGCAGCCACGCCGCGACGGATGAGGTGCGCGTCGAACGCACACGGAATCCCAGCCAAAATATTGCATAAACATTCTGCTTGACGAATATCTATCCGCATCCATTTTCTGCGGATCTTTACCGCGCTTGCAGGCCAAAAACGATCGTGAAAAAATTGGCACTCGATTTGGAAACTTTTTTTCTGCATTTTTTCAAAAAAAAGAGGGAAATGCACGGCAATGTCGTATCAGAGTATTGCAGCCGGAAATGGCGCAAGGCGCTCCGGCCGCAACCATGGATTTTATGTGGAAATGGAGGGATCCCTGTGCCCTGCCCAAGAGAAAAACGCGAGGCCGCCGAGGCGCTGCTCATCGGCCCGCACGGCCTGCTGAGCACGCAGTCCACCGGCCGCCCGACGCCCGAGCCGCCGTGTGAGATGCGCACGTGCTTCCAGCGCGACGTCGACCGCATCACGCACTCGAAATCGTTCCGCCGCCTGAAACACAAGACGCAGGTGTTCCTGCGCCCGGAGGGCGACCATTACCGCACGCGCCTGACGCACACGCTCGAGGTCGCGCGGCTCGCGCGCACGATCGCCCGCGCGCTCGAACTCAACGAAGATCTCACCGAGGCCATCAGTCTCGGGCACGACCTCGGCCACACGCCGTTCGGCCACGCGGGAGAGCGCGCGCTCAACGCGATCTATACCGGCGTCGGCTTCCGGCACTATGAGCAGAGCATGCGCGTCGTCGACCGCATCGAGCGCGACGGCCGCGGCCTGAACCTCTGCAACGAGACGCGCATCGGCATCCTCAACCACACGACCGGGCAGCCGCGCGGCACGCTCGAGGCCGACGTCGTGCGCCTGGCCGACCGCGTGGCCTACATCAATCACGACCTCGACGACGCCATGCGCGGCGGCATCGTGCAGCCGGAGGACGTGCCCGCCATCGTGCGCGAGCGCGTGGGCGAGCGCAACAGCGTGCGCATCAACTCCATCCTCACGGACATCATCGCCCACAGCGGCGACGGCGAGCTGCGCATGTCGCCCGATATGCGCGAGGCCGTGGACGTGTTCACGACCTTCATGTACGAGGGCGTGTACTACAACCCCATCGCCAAGGGCGAGGAGCGCAAGGTGCAGAATATCCTCGGGAGCATCTGGGAATATTATGTCAACCACATTGACGAGCTCCCGGTGGTCTATCAGTCCATCGCGGACGACGAAGGGCCGCAGCGCGCGGTGTGCGACTATGTGTCCGGCATGACCGACAGCTATGCGCTGGAGGTGTATTCGGAACTGTTCATCCCCGCCGCCTGGACCATTAAATAAGGAAGTACATACAACGGAAACCACAGAAAGAAGGTGACGCACGTGGCCTTTCCGGAATCCTTTCTGCAGGAGCTCGCCGAGCGCAACGACATTGTCGATGTTGTGAGCGGCTACGTGCGCCTGACGAAAAAGAGCGGGTCGAACCTCTTCGGGCTCTGCCCGTTTCACAGCGAAAAAACGCCGTCGTTTTCCGTCTCGCCGGATAAGCAGATCTACCACTGCTTCGGCTGCGGAAAGGGCGGCAGCGTCATCAGCTTCATCATGGAGATCGAGAACCTCTCGTTCCCGGAGGCGGTAGCGTTTCTGGCCAACCGCGCGGGCATGCAGCTGCCCGAGCAGTCGGACGACCCCGGCGCGAAAAAGCGCCAGCGCCTGCTCGCGCTCAACCGGGACGCGGCGCGCTTTTTCCACGCGCAGCTCAAGACCCCGGCCGGCCAGCCGGCGCGGGACTATCTCGCCCGCCGGCAGCTCACGGCGCAGACCGTGACGCGCTTCGGCCTGGGCTTCGCGCCCGACACGTGGGACAGCCTCGTGCGCGCGATGAAGGCGCTCGGCTACTCCGAGCAGGAGCTGTTTGACGGCGGGCTCGTGCGCCACGGCCGCTCCGGCGGCGTGTACGACACGTTCCGCAACCGGCTCATGTTCCCGGTCATCGACGTGCGCGGCAACGTCATCGGCTTCTCCGGGCGCATCCTCGGCGACGGAGAACCCAAGTACATGAACAGCCCGGAAACCATCGTTTTCAGCAAGAGCCACAATTTGTTTGCGCTCAATTTGGCTAAAAAGTCGAAATGCGGGTATATCATACTGGCAGAGGGCAACATCGACGTGGCGAGCCTGCATCAGGCGGGGTTTGACAGCGCGGTCGCCTCGCTCGGCACGTCGCTCACGCCGGAGCAGGCGCGGCTTCTCTCGCGCTACACGAGCGAGATCGTCATCGCCTACGACAACGACGGCGCGGGGCAAAAGGCGTCGCAGCGCGCGATCGGCATCCTCGAAAAGCTCGAGGTGCGCGTGCGCGTCCTGCAGATGCAGGGGGCGAAAGACCCCGACGAATATATCAAGACCTTCGGCGCGGACGCATTCCGAAACCTGCTCGAACAGTCGGAAAACCACATCGACTACCGGCTCGGCGCGGTGCAGCGAAAATACGACCTCCAGGTCGACGAGCAGCGCGTGGCCTTCGTCAAGGAGGCGGCGGGCGTGGTGGCCGAGCTGCTCGGCAGCGTCGAGCGCGAGGTGTACGCCATGCGCGTCGCGGAGACGGCGGGCATGCCCGCCGCAGTCGTGACCGACGAGGTGCAGCGCCAGCGCAAGCGGCGGCTCAGCCGCGCGCGCAAGGAGCGCGAGCGCGACCTGCTGCGCCCCGCGACGGCGATGCAGCCGCCCGGGCGGAGCATCCGCTTCGACAATCCCCGCTCGGCGGCCGCCGAACAGGGCATCATTAAATTATTGTATCTCGACCCCGGCCTGTTCCGGGGCCGGGCGAACGTGCCGGACGCGGCGCAGTTTTCCTCGCCGGAGCTGCGGCACATTTACACCGTCCTGCTCGCCCACGGCGGCACGGGCACGGTGCAGATCGCGGCGCTCTCGGGCGAGCTGAGCCCGGACGAGCTGGCCCTGCTGACCGGCATCATCCAGCAGCCGGCGGAACTGGCAAACGGTGCGCGCGCGCTCGACGACTACATAAGCATCCTACAGACCCAGGCCACCGCCGGCGCAGCGTCGTCGGAGGCAGACCTGCTGGCCTTTGCAAAGCAACTCAAAGAACATAAAGGGTATGGTGGTAAAGATGGAACAGAAAGAACTTAACAACCTCTCGGCTGAAGAACTCGACGCCATGGCCGACGCGCTGCTCGCAGCCGACGACGCCAAGCAGGCGGAAACCAAAGCCGCTCCCGCCGCGGACGAGCCCGCGGAGGACAAGCCCGTAGCCGAAAAGCCGGAATCGGAAAAGACCACGGAAGAAAAGCTCAACGAGCTCGTGGAAAAGGGCAAAAAGGCGGGCAAACTCTCGAGCAAGGATCTCATGGTGCTCGAGGACATGAACCTCTCGAGCGAGGAGACGGAAAAGTTCTATGACCGGCTCGAGAGCCTGAACATCGACGTGCTCAGCGACGACGCGCTGCCCCCGGTGGACGAGGACGCGCTGCCTGAGCTCGAGGAGCTCCAGGAGATCGAGGAAGTCACCGAGGAAGAGATGAACGAGACCGAGGCCATGGCCGACACGTTCTCGACCGACGACCCGGTGCGCATGTACCTCAAGGAGATCGGCAAAGTGCCGCTGCTCACCCCGGAGGAGGAGCAGGAACTGGCCAAGCGCATGGCCGAGGGCGACGCGGAGGCCAAGCACCGCATGGAGGAGGCAAACCTGCGTCTGGTCGTGTCGATCGCCAAGCGCTATGTCGGCCGCGGCATGCTGTTTCTCGACCTCATCCAGGAAGGCAACCTCGGCCTGATCAAGGCCGTCGAAAAGTTCGACTACACAAAGGGCTACAAGTTCTCCACCTACGCCACGTGGTGGATCCGGCAGGCCATCACCCGCGCCATCGCCGACCAGGCGCGCACCATCCGCATCCCCGTGCACATGGTCGAGACGATCAACAAGGTCATCCGCGTCTCCCGTCAGCTCCTGCAGGAGCTCGGCCACGACCCGAGCGCCGAGGAGATCGCGGCGGAGATGAACATGCCGGTCGACAAGGTGCGCGACATTCTCAAGATCGCGCAGGAGCCGGTCTCGCTCGAGACGCCGATCGGCGAGGAGGAGGACTCCCACCTCGGCGACTTTATCCCCGACGAGGACGCCTCCGAGCCGAGCGAGGCGGCGAGCTTCTCGCTGCTCAAGGAGCAGCTCATGGAGGTGCTCGACACGCTCACCCCGCGCGAGAAGAAGGTGCTCGAGCTGCGCTTCGGCATCGTCGACGGCCGCACCCGCACGCTCGAGGAGGTCGGCAAGGAGTTCAACGTCACGCGCGAGCGCATCCGCCAGATCGAGGCGAAGGCCCTGCGCAAGCTCCGCCACCCCAGCCGCAGCAAGAAGCTGCGCGATTTCCTGAACTGAGTCCGGATAGAACAGCGCCCTCCGGGCGCGGCGGGTCAGCCCGCCGCGCCCGGATTTTTTCTGTGCGTCCAGACCTTCCTGCAGAGAAAGCGATCCAGCCTGCCCAAAAATCTCAGCGCCGCCGGCGGTGCGTTGATGCCGTCCCGCGCCCGGTTTTGCCGCCGCAAAACCGCCCATTTCCCCACCCCGAAACAGTCGGAAAAATAATTATGAACAATCTATCAATAATATAGGAAAAGGCCTTGACTTTCCGACCGGCCGGGTGTAAATTAGCACTCGAAGGTCAGGAGTGCCAACAGTCGGCAGCTCCGAGTGCCAGCGGAGGAGATCATGGACATCAGCAGCCGCAAAAAGAAAATACTTGCCGCGGTCATCGAGGAATACATCCGCACGGCGGAGCCGGTCGGCTCAAAGGCCATCGCCGCGAGCGCGGACCTCGGCTGTTCCTCGGCCACGATCCGCAACGAGCTTGCGGAGCTGGTCGCCATGGGCTATCTCGAGCAGCCGCACACGTCGGCGGGCCGCGTGCCCACCCCGCTCGGCTACCGGATGTACGTCAACGAGCTCATGGAGCACAAGGACCTCACCGCCGAAGAGACGCAGGCCATCACGCAGAGCCTGACGGGCCGCCACCAGCGCGGCGAGCTCATGACGGACGCGAGCCGTCTCGCCTCGCAGCTGACGAACTACCCCGCCGTGACGCTCACGACGAGCGCCGGCGTGACGATCCGCCGCTTCGACCTCATTTATCTCGACGCGAACAGCTTCATCATCGTGCTGCTCCTGAGCGACGACACGGTGAAAAATAAGCTCGTGCACCTGCCGGTCTCGGCCGAGCAGAGCATGATCCAGAAGCTGGCCACCGTCTTCAACGCCCACTTCACGGGCATCCACGAGAGCGACATCACCCCGGTGCTGATCCGCTCGGCGGAGCGCGCCGCGCAGGACAACCTCGGCATCACGGCCGTGATCGCGGCCTTCGCCATCGAGGTACTCACGGGCGCGGGCGCCGCGCAGACGTACCTCGTCGGCGAGTCGCAGCTGCTGCACCAGCCGGAGTTCCGCGACCCTGACAAGGCGCACCGCCTCATGAGCTACCTGTCCGACGGCAGCAACCTGCTCGACATCCCGATGGAACAGCTCGGCGGCGACAATGAGGTGCGCGTGCTCATCGGCCCGGAAAATGTGGCCGAGGAGCTGCGCGACAGCAGCGTCGTGCTCGCAACGTATGACGCGGGCGAAAATATGCGCGGTCTGATCGGTGTGGTCGGCCCGACGCGCATGGACTATTCCAAGGTCGCCGCGAAGCTCAGCTTCATTGCGGCCGGCCTTTCCAAGCTGCTCGGCGGCGGCACGCTTCCGCCCCCCGGGCTGGACAACAAGCTGATCATTAAGGGAGACGATACAGATGAGCACGAAAACGAACGACCCGAAGCAGACGGCGCCGGAAACGGCTCCGGCTGCTGAAGACGTAAAGGCCGACACGGCCGCCAAGACCGAAGAGACCGAAGAGGCCCCGGTCAAGAAGGCCGAAAAAAAGGCCGACAAGAAGGAAGCCAAAAAAGAAAAAGAATCCAAAGAAAAGAAAGAGACGAAAAAAGAGATCGAAGCCGATCTCGCGGCGGAGAAAGACAAGTACCTCCGCCTGCTCGCCGAATATGACAACTACCGCCGCCGCAGCACCCGCGAGCGCGAAGCGATCTACGCGGACGTCCGCTGCGACACGCTCAAAAAGTTCCTGCCGGTGTACGACAGTCTGTCCCGCGCTCTGGCGCAGACCCCGGCAGACGATCCCGCCCGCAAGGGCCTTGAGGGGATCATGAACCAGTACAACACCGCGCTCAATCAGCTCGGTGTGACGGCGATCGAAGCCGTCGGCCAACCATTTGACGCCAACCGCCACAACGCCGTCATGCACATCGAGGATGATGCTTACGGCGAGGGCGTTGTCGTGGAGGAGTTTGAAAAGGGCTTTTGCATCGGCGACCGCGTGCTGCGGTATTCCGTCGTGAAAGTCGCAAACTGATCCCATATAAATTCGTATACACAATCTGCTTTCAATACAGGAGGAAATCATTATGAGTAAAATTATCGGTATCGACCTTGGCACTACCAATAGCTGCGTCTCCGTCATGGAGGGCGGCGAAGCGACCGTTATCCCCAACGCGGAAGGTCATCGCACCACCCCGTCCGTCGTCGCGTTCTCCAAGACCGGCGAGCGTATGGTCGGCCAGGTGGCAAAGCGTCAGGCCGTCACGAACCCGGACCGCACGATCAGCTCGATCAAGCGCGAGATGGGCTCGGATTATAAAGTAGAGATCGACGGCAAGAAGTACACCCCGCAGGAAATCAGCGCCATGATCCTGCAGAAGCTGAAGGCTGATGCAGAAGCTTACCTTGGCGAGCCCGTGACCGAAGCCGTCATCACCGTGCCGGCCTACTTCACCGACGCGCAGCGCCAGGCGACGAAGGACGCCGGCAAGATCGCCGGCCTCGACGTCAAGCGTATCATCAACGAGCCGACGGCGGCCGCGCTGGCCTACGGCCTCGATAAGGAGACCGACCAGAAGATCATGGTCTACGACCTCGGCGGCGGCACGTTCGACGTCTCCGTGCTGGAGATCGGCGACGGCGTCATCGAAGTGCTGGCCACGGCCGGCAACAACCGCCTCGGCGGCGATGACTTTGACCAGTGCATCACCAACTACCTCGTGCAGGAGTTCAAGAAGAGCGAAGGCATCGACCTCTCGGGCGACCGCGTGGCCATGCAGCGCCTGAAGGAAGCTGCCGAGAAGGCGAAGATCGAGCTGTCCGGCGTGACGAGCACGAACATCAACCTGCCGTACATCACGGCGGACGCGACCGGCCCGAAGCACCTGGACGTGACGCTCACGCGCGCCAAGTTCAATGAGCTGACCGCCCACCTCGTCGAAAAGACCGCAGGCCCGGTGCGCCAGGCCATGAGCGACGCCGGCATCAGCGCGTCCGACCTGACGAAGGTCCTGCTCGTCGGCGGCTCCAGCCGTGTCCCGGCCGTGCAGGAAATGGTCAAGAAGCTCACCGGCAAGGAAGGCTTCAAGGGCATCAACCCCGATGAGTGCGTGGCTGACGGCGCTGCCATCCAGGGCGGCGTGCTCGGCGGCGACGTCGCGGGCGTGGTCCTGCTCGACGTGACCCCGCTGTCCCTCGGCATCGAGACCCTCGGCGGCGTGTTCACGAAGCTCATCGAGCGCAACACCACCATCCCAACCAAGAAGAGCCAGGTGTTCTCCACCGCGGCCGACAACCAGACCTCCGTTGAGGTCAACGTCCTGCAGGGCGAGCGTGAGATGGCCGCTTACAACAAGAGCCTCGGCCGCTTCCAGCTCGACGGCATCGCCCCGGCCCGCCGCGGCGTGCCGCAGATCGAGGTCACGTTCGACATCGACGCCAACGGCATCGTGAACGTCTCCGCCAAGGACCTCGGCACCGGCAAGGAGCAGCACATCACCATCACCTCCTCGACCAACATGTCCAAGGAGGACGTGGAGAAGGCCGTCCGTGAGGCGGAGCAGTACGCCGCCGAGGACGCCAAGCGCAAGGAAGAGATCGACACCCGCAACCAGGGCGACCAGATGGTCTACCAGACCGAGCGCACGCTCGAGGAGCTGGGCGACAAGGTCGACGCGGCCGAGAAGGCCGAGGTTGAGAGCAAGCTCAACGAGCTCAAGGAGACCCTCAAGGGCAGCGACACCGCAGCCATCAAGGCCGCGACCGAGGCGCTGACGCAGGTGTTCTACAAGCTCAGCGAGAAGATGTACCAGCAGGCCAACCCGCAGGGCGGCCAGCCGGGCGCAAACCCGGGCTGTGACCCGAACTGCCAGAGCGGCGACTGCTCCAAGGGCAGCGACGGCCAGCAGTACTACGACGCGGACTACACCGTCGTTGACGACGACAAGAAGTAAACACCCCGCCCCCGTCACGGGCAAAGCAAAGCGGGCGCGCCGAACAAGCGCGCCCGCATTTGGAGCTTTCTGACCCCCGCGCGGGGGGAATCCATAGACAGTTGAGGTTCATGTATGGCTGAAAAACGAGATTATTATGAAGTGCTCGGTGTCGAAAAGGGTGCATCCGAGGACGAGATCAAAAAAGCCTACCGCAAGCTGGCCAAGGCCAACCACCCGGATCTGCATCCGGGCGATAAGGAATGCGAGGAGCGCTTCAAGGAGATCAACGAGGCCTACGAGGTGCTGTCCGATCCCGACAAGCGCGCGAAGTATGACCAGTTCGGCCATGCGGCGTTCGACCCGTCCGCCGGCGGCCCCGGCGGCGCCGGTTTCGGCGGCTTCGGCGGCTTTGACGACATTTTCGGCGGCGGCTTCGGGGATATCTTCGGGGATATCTTCGGCGGCGGCTTCGGCGGCGGACAGACCCAGCGCAGCGGCCCGCGCCGGGGCGAAAACCTGCGCGTGCGCCTGAATATCACCTTTGAAGAGGCGGCGTTCGGCTGCGAGAAGGAGATCAACGTCGGCCGCGTCGAGCAGTGTCCGGACTGCAAGGGCACCGGCTGCGCCCCCGGCACGACGCCGGAGGTCTGCCCGGACTGCAAGGGCACCGGCAGCGTGCGCACCACGCAGCGCACCCCGTTCGGCGTGGTGCAGACCAGCGGCGCGTGCAAGAAGTGCGGCGGCCACGGCAAGATCATCCACCAGCCGTGTCCGCGCTGCGGCGGCCGCGGCGCCGTGCGCAAGAATCAGACCATCAAGGTCAAGATCCCGGCCGGCATCGACGACGGGCAGACGCTGAATCTGCGCGGCAAGGGCAACGCCGGGCTGGACGGCGGGCCGGCGGGCGATCTGCTCATCACGGTCTTTGTCAAGCCGCACCCGCTCTTCGAGCGCGACGGCAACTCCGTGCTCATGGAGATGCCGGTGTCGTTCGCGCAGGCCGCGCTCGGCGCTGAGATCGAGGTGCCGACCATCGACGGCCGCGTCAAGCTCACCATCCCCGAGGGGACGCAGCCGGGCAGTGTGTTCCGTCTGCGCGGCAAGGGCATCCCGTACCTGCAGAGCAAGGGCGGCGGCCGCGGCGACCAGTTCGTCACGATCACGGTCACCGTGCCGAAGAACATGACATCCGAGCAGAAGGAGCGCCTGCGCGCCTATGCCGACGCGATGAACGAATCGGTCAGCGAGGGACGCAGCGGCATCTTCGGCAGCAAGAAAAAACGCTGAGTAAATAACATAGAAAGCCGGCCGCAGTGCACACTGCGGCCGGTTTTTTGCGCACCACTGGGGCAATGCGGCGGGCAAATACGGGCTTTGCGCGCCGCGGGATTTCTGCTATAATGGGCGCAGACTTTTTTTCGGGAGGTGCAGCCATGGACACGCACAGACTTTCCCAGACGGTACAGCCGCTGCTCGTCTGGTTTCAGGCGCACGCACGCACGCTGCCCTGGCGCGCCGACCGCGAACCGTACCACGTGTGGCTCTCAGAGATCATGCTGCAGCAGACGCGCGTCGAGGCCGTGCGCGGGTACTACGCGCGCTTTCTCGCGGCCGCGCCGGACGTGTTCGCGCTCGCGGCGCTGCCGGAAGCGCAGCTGCTCAAGCTCTGGGAGGGGCTGGGGTACTATAACCGCGCGCGCAAGGCGCAGGCCTGCGCGCAGGAGGTCGCGGCGCGCGGCGGCGTCTGGCCCGACACGGTGGAGGATCTGCTGGCCCTGCCGGGCATCGGCCCATACACGGCCGGGGCGATCGCCTCGATCTGCTTTGAGCGGCCGGCCGCCGCCGTGGACGGCAATGTGCTGCGCGTGTGCGCGCGCGTGCTCGACGACGCGACGCCCATCGACTCCGCCGCGCACAAGGCCGCGCTCACCGCGGCGCTGAGCGCGTGCTACCCCGCCGGGCACTGCGGCGACTTCACGCAGGCGCTCATGGAGCTCGGCGCGACCGTCTGCGGCCCGAACCGCGCGCCGCAGTGCGAGGTCTGCCCCATCGCAGCGCTGTGTCTCGCCCGTGCGCACGGCACGGCGGCTGCCCTGCCGGTCAAGGCGCCGAAGCGCGCCAAGCGCGCCGAGGACTACACCGTGTTCTGCCTGCGCTGCGGCGACCGGCTCGCCGTCGAGCGGCGGCCGGAGCACGGCCTGCTCGCCGGGCTCTGGGAGCTGCCGAACACGCCGGGCCTGCTCGACGAGCGGCAGGCGGGCGAATACGCCAGCGGGCAGGGCCTCGGCGATGTGCGGCTGCGCAGCGCGCGCGACGGCAGGCACATCTTCACGCACATCGTCTGGACGATGCGCTGCTACACGCTCGAGTGCTCGGCCATGCCGCCGCGCTACCATTGGGCCACGCCGGACGAGCTGCGCGAGGAGATCTCGCTGCCGACGGCGTTCCGGCAGTTTGTGGACGCAGAATAACAAAAAGCCGCCCCTGTCATGTTCGACAGGGGCGGCTTTGCATTTGCTCGCCGCTCAGCGCCAGAAGTCGTCGTTCCGGTCGCGGTACTGCGGCGGCAGGGGGTACTGCATGCGGCGGAAATAGTCAAACACCGTCTCGCGCGTGACGCGGCGGTCGTCGCGTGACGAGCGGTTCACGCGCCGGATGCCGAACACGTACAGCGCGATCAGATACGCATAAAACAGCAGCGTGAAGCGGCTGTCGCCCTCCTGCGCGAAAGCCAGAAAGTCGTAGCACCCGTGCAGCAGTATCGGCACGACGACGCTCAGCGCAAGGTAGGCCTTCCTGTCCTCATCGCGCCCCCAGTAGTCGGAGAGCTTGGCATAGCCGTAGAAATAACCCATAAACACGCCGAAGATCGCGTGGCCGGGCACGGCCGTGACCGCGCGCACGAGGCCGGTGGCGAAGCCATAGCTGTAGACGTACTTCACGTTCTCGAACGCGGCGAAACCGAGCGCGACCATGACGGCGTAGACAATGGCGTCAAACTGATAGTCGAACGCCGGGCTGCGCCACGTCGTGCGCAGGAAGAGGAACTTGCACGTCTCCTCCGTCAGGCCCGCGACGACGAACGCCTCGAGAAAATAGCCGAGGTAGACATTACGCACGTTCAGCCGCTCGATGACGGCGCTGAGGATGAGCTCGACCACGATGGCCGGCAGGCACGAGAGCGCGCCGTAGCCCAGGAGCTTGGCGAGCAGGGCCGGCGGCTCTTTGTCCGTGCGGTCCTTTCGGTAGATATACACCACCAGCACAACGGCCGGCAGCAGCGCAATGAACATCAAAGGATCGATCATGGGGAAAACCTCCGATCAGGAATATGCGGGAGTAGGATTCTACATTGCCGTTCGGCAATGCCTCCCCTGTGCAAGGGGCAGTGGCAAAATCGAAGATTTTTGACGGAGG
The DNA here is from genome assembly GCA_025757645.1 of Clostridiales bacterium. Lineage (NCBI taxonomy): Bacteria > Bacillati > Bacillota > Clostridia > Eubacteriales > Clostridiales bacterium. The sequence goes on along the minus strand of CP107216.1, from coordinate 766,907 downwards.
GGTTGTAAATACAAATCCATGCAAGGGCCGATTTATCAATCCCTCAGTCAGTCTGACGGCTGCCAGCTCCCTTTGCACAAGGGAGTCAAGGGGCACAATACCAGCGAAAAAAGCACCCACGCGCCGGTCAGAACAGCAGCCAGATCAGCAGCGGGATCGTCACGGCGGACAGGATCGTATTGAGAAAAATGCACTTGGACGCGAACGCATCCGACCGGTCATACTGCAGACACAGCGCCGTGACGACCATGGCCGACGGGCACGCCGCGAGAAGCACCGGAATGCCGAGCAGCGCGCCGCTGACAAACGGCCGCAGCACCAACCACGTCAGCAGTGGGCACACGAGCAGCCGCACCGCCGACACCACGTAGACCCGCCAGTCGGCGAGCGCGGCGCGCACGGAGATCGCGCCGAGCGACGTGCCGATGATGAGCATCGACAGCGGGATCGTCGCGCCCGCGAGCGTGGAGATCGTGTCGGCAATGACGGCGGGCACATGGATGCGCGAGAGCAGCAGCACGACCGACAGCAGCGTCGCAATGACGGGCATATTGAGCACCTTGCGCCAGTCGAAGCGCGCGCCCGCGCCGCCAGAGAGCTGCGCCGCGCCGATGGAATAGAGCGCGAGGTTGAACGGGATGTTCGCCAGCGAGGCGAAAAAGACCATCTCATCGCCAAAGATCGCCGCGACGACGGGCAGGCCCACAAAGCCCACGTTGCCAAACGCCGTCACGAGCCGCGTCGCACCCACGTCCTCGCCGCGTGTGCGCAGCAGCCGCGGCAGAAACCACGCCGCGGCGATCTGCAAAACGGTCGCAGCCGTCAGCACGAGGACGTAATCGACAATGTCGCGGCCGGTGAAATCCGGCACGCTCAGCACGGAATTGAGGATCGTCGCCGTGAGCAGGACGTTCATCACCAGCGGCGTCACGCGCTTATTAAACTCCGGCCCTGTGATGCCGATGCGCGCACAAAGGTAGCCAAGGAGCATGATGAGAACCAGCATGGCCATCTTGGCAAAAACAACGGACAGATTCATTTTTCTCTTTTTCTCTCTTTTCTCGGATTCTCTCGTCGGGCGGCGCATGGTGCTGCCTACCCAGTTTAGAATAGTATATGCCAGACATCGTGTCTTGTAAAGCGGAATTCTCAACGGGTACTTGCCAAATGCCGCCCGGCCTGTTACACTGGCAGGAAAGGGGGTGTGCGCATGAAGAAAACCGTCATCACCATTATCCGCATCATCGTCATCGTCGCCATTCTGGGTCTGCTGACCTACGGCGGCTTCGTGGGGATGAACCGCGTGTCCGGCACTGGGGACTACACCATCGACCAGTACGCCGCGACCGACGACGGCGGTCTGCTGACCGTGACGAAGGGCGGCACGGCGCTGCACGTCAAGTGCTCGGCCGACCAGCTTGCCGTCGTTGAGACGCAGCCGGACGGCACGTTCCACCTGTCGTTCTCCTACAGCCAGATCACGAACAAAGGCACGCTCAAAGACATCACGCCCGCCGGGTAACAACCGGCCGGGCGCGATCCTTAACAATTCTGAATTTTACGCGCACGCTTGCAAAATGCCCGCCGGAGCGCGTATAGTAAAGGCAGTAATTAACAGATTTTCGGAAACCGAATGGTCTCCCGGAGGTGACTTCGTATGCAGACAACCGACCCCCGCCGCACCCCGCGGCCCGACAGCGATGCACACACGCCGAAGCCGGACGCGGCCGACCGGCCGCGCCCGGCCAGACGCCGCGCGCCGCAGCGCCGCGGCCCGAGCCAGTCGACGCTGGTGTTCGCGGCCGTGCTGGTCGTGATCGTGCTGGTGGCCGTGCTGGTGCTCGTGCTCGTGAGCCGGCATGACCGCGCGCCCAAAAACGATCCCGCCGCGCAGGCCACGCCCACCGCGCAGGTCACGGAGCAGGACACCGTGCTCGCGGAGGCGAAGCACCTCGCCGCGCAGTATGACTATGACAAGGCCATCGCCGCCGTGACGGGCTTTGCCGGGTGGGAGAACGTGCCGGAGCTGCAGCAGGCCAAGGCCGATTTTGAGGCGCAGAAGGCGCAGGCCGTGCGCTACGCTGACCCCACGACCATTCCGCACATCTTTTTCCACACGCTCATCGCGGACACTGCCCGCGCCTTTGACGGCGACCCCGAGCAGGGCGGCTACAACCAGTTCATGGCCACGATCAAGGAGTTCAACGCCGTGCTGCAGAGCCTGTACGAGCGGGGCTTCGTGCTCGTGGACATCCACGACGTCGCCGGGCCGCAGCAGCAGGCCGACGGCTCGACGAAATACGTCGCAGGCGACATCTACCTCCCCGCCGGGAAAAAGCCCATCGTCCTATCGCAGGACGACGTGTGCTACTACGAATATATGACCGACAGCGACAGCGACGGCAAGCCCGACAAAGGCGGCGACGGCTTTGCCTCGCGCCTGCTGGTGAAAGACGGCAAGCTCACGTGCGAATACGTAGACGCCGACGGCCAGACGCTCTACGGCAGCTACGACCTCGTGCCGCTGCTGGATGATTTCCTGGACCAGCACCCGGACTTTTCCTATCGCGGCGCGCGCGCGACCATCGCCGTGACCGGGTATCAGGGCGCGTTCGGCTACCGCATCAGCAATGATTATAAGGAAAAGCTCGGCGACGAGGCCTTTGCGCAGGCGTGCACGGACGCGCGCGCCGTGGCCGACGCCCTGCGCGCCGAGGGCTACACGATCGCCAGCCACAGCTACGGCCACCTGACCTACGGCGACATTTCGCCCGAGCGTCTGGCCAGCGACGCGCAGAAGTGGAACGATCAGATTGCGGCCGTCATCGGCGAGACCGACGTGCTGCTCTACCCCTTCGGCAGCGACATTGCCGGCGTGGAGGCCTACAAGGGCGCAAAGTTTGACACGCTCTACGGCCTGGGCTTCCGCTATTTCTGCAACGTGGACTCGGCCGAGCACTGGGTGCAGATCCACGACGGGTATGTCCGTCAGGGCCGGCGCAACATCGACGGCTACCGGATGTACTACCAGTCGAATCTGCTCGACGACCTGTTCGATACCAAGACTGTCTGGGACGATGCCCGCCCGACGCCCGTGCCGAAGATCTGACCGGCAGCGCCGCAAGTTCCAGCCCAAACACGACAAAATCCCCTGACCAAACGGTCAGGGGATTTTGTTTGGGATGGGAAAAATAAAGGGGGGAATTTATCGACCAATCAGTCCTTGCGCTCGTCGCCCCAGAAGAACAGGGCCACGGTGCCCGGGCCGGTATGGCTGCCGATGGTGGTACCGACGCTGTAGATCTCGACCTTCCCGTTGAGCTTCGGGAACTTCTTTTCGATCTCGTCGGCCACGGCGCGCGCGTCGTCATAGCACGCCGACTGCGAGATGTAGCACTTGCCGGAGTAGTCGAGGCCGCCCTGCGCATGCTCTTCCATGCGGGCAACGATCTCTTTCATGACGCGCTTCTTGCCGCGGATCTTGGAGCGCGGGATGAGCCGGCCGAGGTTATCCATGTTCAGCAGCGGGCAGATATCCAGCAGACCGCCGAACACGCCGGCCACCTTCGAGATGCGGCCGCCCTTGACATAGAACGTCAGGTCCGTGGAGAAGAACCAGTGGTGCAGCTCCAGCTTGTGCGCCTCGGCCCAGTCGCGCACGCCGTCGATGGACACGCCCTCGTCGCGCAGGTCAGCCAGGCGGTCCATCAGCAGGCCGTAGCCCGAGGACGCGCCGAGCGAGTCAACGATGTAGATCTTCCGGTCGGGATAGCGCTCGCGGACGATGCGCGCAGCGTTCTCCGCCGAGTTCGACACGCCGGACAGGCCCGAGGACAGGCAGACGTGCAGAATGTCCTTGCCCTGCTCGAGAAACGGGGTGAAATAGTCCACGAACTCCGAGATGTTCACCTGAGAGGTGCGCGTCTCGGCGCCGTTTGCCATGGCGGCGTAAAACTTGTCAAACGGCATCGTCTCGCCCAGATCGTCCGGGTAATCCACGCCGTCGAGCGCATAGTGGAAGCAGATATACGAAATGTCACGCTGCTGGAAATGCTCCTTGGTCAGGTCGGCGGTGGAGCAGCAGCTCAGTACGAAATCGGCCATTTTGTCGGTCTCCTTTGCATCCTTCGATTTGCCCGTCGGGCGGGCAGGTGTGATTCCTTCTCAACATGAATATGGTGGTATCATACCTGCCGTGCCGGCATTGCGCAACCTACAAAATGGAACCGGGGCGTAGAACACGGCCCTGCCCTGCTCTACGCCCCGAAAGACGCACTCTACAAATCATAGAATGTCTGCAATATCAATGCTTTGCGCGGATGTTGAAACTGAAATACACGACGGCCTCCGCCGGGATGAGGATGAGGAAAAGCTGCCAGAAATTCATCCCGAAGCGCAGCAGCACGAGGTAGCCCACGGCGAACACGCTCGCCACAAGGCCGAGCACGACATAAAGGTTTCCCCGTCCGTTAAAAAACACGCTGTTGAGCACAAGATACGTAATGAGCGCCGCCGGCACGAAGCAGGGAAACACGACCCACTCCACCTTGCCCAGCCACAGCCACAGCACCACAAACACCAGCACCGCCAGCGTGACGATGCCCGTGAGAGCGACCTGAATGATGGAGGCGTGGCTGCGGTCGCGCACGTCGGCGGGATCGGGTGCCGGCTGCCAGGCATCGTGCTCGTCGAGCAGATAATCGACCGTGACGCCGAAGATCTCGCTCATGCGCTTGAGCACGGCCGCGTCGGGAATGGCCTCGCCGCGCTCCCACTTGGAGATCGACTTGTCCGAATAATTCAGTTGTTCGCCGAGCTCGGCCTGCGTCATGCCCGCGGCCGTGCGCAGGCGGATCAGGTTGCTGGCGAAGATGAGTTTCAGTTCATCCATGACGGCGACCTCACGATGGTTTTATCCTGTCTATTTTACGCACTTGCGCGCGCGTTGTCAACCGTCACGTGCGCCAGACGATCTCCTCGGCCGTGCGCGCGGCGGTCTGCTCGTCGGTGAGCAGGCGCACGAGCTCGAGCGCGAACGCCATCGCTGCGCCGAGGGCGCGGCCGGTCGTGATCGGCCCGTCGGTAACGACGTCGGCATCGACCATGTGCGCGCCGGTACACCGGTTCTCAAAGCCGGGGTAGCACGTGGCGCGCCGTCCGGCGAGCAGGCCGTACTGCGCGAGCACGCTCGGCGCGGCGCAGATGGCGGCCGCGCGGCCGCCGTGCTCGAGCGTGCGGCGCACGAGCGCCTCCACGGCCGGGCTCTTGGCCAGATTCGTCGTGCCCGGCATGCCGCCCGGGAGCACGACAAGCTCCGGCGGCGCTGCCAGCAGCTCCGGCAGCGTGCGGTCGCACGTGATGGGCACGCCGTGCGCGCCGACGACGGTGTGTGCGTCCTGAATGGACACCGTGTATGCCTCCAGGCCGGCTCGGCGGAGGATGTCGAGCGTGACGAGACCCTCGCACTCCTCAAACCCCTCGGCAAACAGCAGATAGCATTTTGACATGATGATGTTCCCCTTTCCTTCAAACAACCGCTTACATAAGCGGCGCGACAAGCTTCAGCAGCGCGGCCGCGATGCGCGTGTGCAGCGGGATGCGCGCGAGGTCGCCGTGCGTGACGATCTGCGACTGGGCGCGTGTGGCGTCAAAATCCGCCACGATGTCCTTGATACACGGGCAGTCATAGAGATACACCGCGTCCTCAAAGTGCAGGTACAGACTGCGGTAATCGAGGTTGATCGTGCCGACGACGGCCTTGCGGTCGTCGCTGACGAACACCTTCGCGTGCACGAAGCCGGGCGTATACTCATAGATCTTCACCCCGGCGTCGAGCAGCTCGCGGTAGTGCCCCTTGGCGAGGGCGAAGGCGAACTTCTTGTCCGGCACGTGCGGCAAAATGAGCTCCACGTCCACGCCGCGCTTGGCCGCGAACGTGAGCGCCATGACCATCGTCTCGTCGAGGATGAGGTACGGCGTGAAGATGCGCACATAGCGCTCGGCGTGGTTGAGAATGTCGAGATATACGCACTCGCCCACACGCTCGTCGTCGAGCGGGCTGTCGGCATACGGCAGGACGTAGCCGCCCGCGCCCGGCAGCGGGCGCAGGGGCACATTGAGATAGCGGCCGTAGGAATCGGTGTCCGGCTCGCGCTCGTCCATGCCCCACATCTGCAGGAACATGAGCGTGAGCGAGCGCACGGCCTCGCCCTCGAGACGCACGGCCGTGTCCTTCCACACGCCGTAGACGCTCACGAGATTGGCATATTCATCGGCGAGGTTCACGCCGCCGGTGAAGCCGACGCGCCCGTCGATGACGGCGATCTTGCGGTGGTCGCGGTTGTTGTAATACGTGCTCACGAGCGGGCGCAGCGGCGCGAACATCTTGCAGCGGATGCCCAGCGCCTCCATGCGCTTGGGATAGCCGTACGGCAGGCGGTAGAACGTGCACGTGCCGTCATAGAGCACGCGCACCTCGACGCCGGCGCGCACCCGCTCCTCCAGGATCTTCAGGATGCGGCCCCAGACGTCGCCCTCCTCGATGATGAAATATTCAAGGAAAATGAAGTGCTCGGCCGACTGCAGCGCCTCGATGAGCGCGCCGATCTTGTCCTGCCCCATGGGGTAGTAGGTGACGGCAGTGTTTTCATACACGGGGTAGTCGCCGGAGCGCAGCGTGTACTCGGCGAGGTTGTGCACCTCGGGCAGCTCGGTGCGCAGGCGGGCCATGAGCTCGGTCTGGCGCGGGACGTACTGCACGGTGCTCAGGATGCTCTCCTGCACGCGGCGGTTGGCGTAGCGGTGGCCGATATCGAGCTGCACGAACAGGTACAGCAGCACGCCGAACGCGGGCAGCGCCATGACGAGGATGATCCAGGTGATCTTCGTCGTCGCGCTGCCGGACTTGTTGACGAGGTAGATGATGACCGCGACGCTCATCACGCGCAAAACGATCGTCAGCGCGGGGTAGTAGCGGCCGAGATAGTGCGCGCCGAGCACCATGATGGCGATCTGCAGCACGAGCAGCAGCGTGATGACCATCGTACGGCCGAACACAATGTCGAGCAGCCGGCGCTTGCCGCGGTGCAGCAGGCGGATCTCATTGTCGTCCTCAAACCAGTCTTTGCGCACGCGCGCACCTCCTTTCGTGTTGTTATCTATCTATCATATCCGAAATCACGGAAACGGTCAAGGGACATTCCGGTCGATTTTCCTGCGGCGCGCCGCGGCGGGAAAACAACAGCGGCGTCACGGAAACAGCTCCGTGACGCCGCCGCGTCGGTGCGCGCACTTAACGCTTGCGCTTGTTTTTCTGATACAGGGCCCACAGGCCGTTGAGCAGCAGGTTCTTGTCGTATGTGATCTCGCGCCGGCAGTACGGGATGATGCAGCCGCCGAGGCCGCCGGTCGCAATGACGGCGGCGGGCTCGCCGAGCTCGGCCTCCATGCGCTCGATCATGCCGTCGAGCATGGCCGCCGTGCCGTAGACGCTGCCGGAGCGCATGGCCTCGACCGTGTCGGTGCTGATGCACTTTTTCGGCGCGTCGAGCGAGATGTGCGGCAACTGCGACGTGCCGTTTGCGAGCGCCTCGAGCGAGATGCCCACGCCGGGGATGATCGCCCCGCCGAGCACGCGCGCCTCACGGTCGATGACGGTCATGGTCGTGGCCGTGCCCATGTCGATGATGATCAGCGGCGGGTCGTGGATGGCCAGCGCGGCGGCCGCGCCGACGACGAGGTCGCTGCCCATGGTGGCGGGATTGTCGAGCGCGATGTTCAGCCCCGTTTTCATGCCGGGGCCGACGACGAGCGGGCGGATGCCCGCGATCATGCGCACGGCGGCGATGAGCGCGCCGTTGATCGGCGGCACGACGGACGACAAAATCGCGCCGTCGATGTTCTCCGGCGCGATGCCGGAAAACTCGATCACCTGCCGCAGCGAGATGGCGTACTCGTGCGCGGTCTTGTCGCGGTCGGTCTCCAGACGGGCAATGTTGCGGATGCCGGACTCGTCGAGAAAACCGATCACAATATTCGTATTGCCAACGTCCAGAGCCAGCAGCATATCAGTCCACCGGGCCTTTCTTGCCGGCCGCGATCAGCCGGGTGATGGTCGGGCTCAGGACGAGGTTCACGCCCAGCTCGAGCAGGAAGTTCACGCCCACGAGACCCGTAACGACATACGTTGCCACAGCCGTGCCGCCGGCCCATGCCTGCAGCTGCGGCTGATAAAACAGCACCATGGCGAGCACGAACAGCCCGGTGTTGACGACCGGGGCGGCCGCGGCCGCGACGATGACGCCCGCGAGCGGGTGCTTTTTGCCGATGGCGCGATAGAGCAGACCGGCCACATAACCTGCCGCCGTGCCCTTGATGAGGCAGACGAGCACGGTCATGACCGGGCGCGCGGAAAACATGATGTAGCCGCCCTGATCGGCGCCGGTGACGACGGCGATCGTGACGACGACGCCAAACACGAAGCCGAGCCACGCGCCGGCGCTGACGCCGTAAACGGCTGCGCCGACCACGATCGGGATCAGCACGAGCGACACGGCGAACGGGCCGACCTTAATGAAGCTGCCGAGCAGCTGCAGCACGACGACGATGGCGGTGAAGAGTGCAAGCCCAGCCAGACGCCGGGTCTTACCATTGCTGTTGTTCATTTTTTATACCTCCTAAGCTGCTGTTCCCGCTCCGGGCGGGATATAGCGCAGGAGTATCTTACCCAATCCGGCACAAAAAATCAAGAGCGGACGCGCAAAGTTTGCACGTCCGCCCATGACAAAATTTTATGACGGGATCACTTCAGCGCATCCACGGTCGCCAGATACAGGGCATCCGACCCGTCGGACGGCATGCTGAAGCCGGTGCGCGGCGAGAAGCTGAAGCCGTTGAGCGTCGGGCCGTCCTGCAGGCAGGAGCGCTTGAACTGCTGGCTGAAGAGGCGACGGCAGTAGCTGCGCAGCCACTTTTTGAGCGTCGCATGGTCAAACTCGTCGCCGTAGGCGATGTCGGCCAGGCGCAGCACCTTCTCGGGCGCGAAGCCGTGATCGACCAGGTAGTACAGGAAGAAGTCCTGGAGGTTGTACGGGCCGACGGAGTCCTCGCTCTTCTGGGCGATCTCGCCGTTGCGCGTCGGGGGCAGCAGCTCGGGGCTGACCGGCGTGTCGAGCACGTCGAGCAGGGCCTTGGCGAGCACTTTGTCGTCCGTCGTCTCGGCGACGTAGCGCACGACCATCTGCACCATGGTCTTGGTCGAGCCGGCGTTGACGTCGTACATGGAGATGTGGTCGCCGTTGTAGGTGCACCAGCCGTCGGCAAACTCGCTCATGTCCTCCGTGCCGACATGGATGCCGCCGTCGGCAAAGCCGTTGGCCACGTCCATGAGGATCTGGGTGCGCTCGCGCGCCTGCGAGTTTTCGTACACGACGTTGCGGTTTTCGGGGTCGTGGCCGATGTCCTTGAAGTGCTGCATGACGCTCTCGCCGATGTCGATGACGCGCACGGTCGCGCCGAGCTGCTCGGACACGATGATGGCGTTGGATTTCGTGCGATCGGTCGTGCCGAAGCACGGCATGGTCACGGCGGTGACGTAGTCGGCCGGCAGGCCCATCATCTTCACGGCCTCGGCGCAGATGATGACGGCGAGCGTGGAGTCCACGCCGCCGGAAATGCCGACGACCGGGTGCTTGAGATTGGCATACTGCATGCGGCGCACGAGGCTGGCTGCCTGCATGTGCAGCAGGCGCTTGGCCGCGGCGTGGTAATCGGCCGGGTCGTCCGGACGGTAGGGGTACTTGCCGAACGGGCGGGTGAGTACGGTCTCCTCCACGCCCTCGCCCCACTCGGTGACGACGTAGGACGCAGCATCGCCGGTGAAGGTCGCGTCCTTGCGGCGCGCGGCGATGAGCAGCTGCACGTCCAGCTCCGTCACGACGTCGGAGCAGCCGTCCTCGGCGCTCTCGAGCACCTTGCCGTCCTCGGCGACGAGGCACAGGCCGGAATACGTCGCGTCGGTGCTCGACTCGCCGAAGCCGGGAGCCGCCAGCACGACGCCGGCGTGCAGCTTCGCGCTCTCGGCGCGCGCGGCGGTGGTCACGCGGCAGGCGGAGTCCGTCGCCATCGGGAAGCCCGCCATCTCGACGAGCACGGTCGCACCGGCGAGCGCGTGGCGCACGGCCGGGGACACCGGGGCGGACACGTCCGCGCCGACGAGCACGGCGACGTTCAGCTCGCTGACTGCGCTGTGCTGGAACAGCTGCTGCGGGTGGAAATCGACCGGGCCGAGCGAGCCGATCTGAATGTCGTCGAGCAGCGCGCCGGGCAGGGCAAAGTGCTTGTCGCCCGGGCAGCTGGCCGGCACGACGCCGAGCAGCTCACCGTTGCACACGGCAGCCGCCGCGTCATACACCTTCGCGCCCTGCGCGACCGGCAAGCCGACGAACACGAGCATGTCCTTGCCCTCGGACGCCTGGACGACCTTTTCGAGCGCGGCCGCCGCGCCTGCGAGCAGGGTGTTCTGGTAGAACAGATCGCCGCAGGTAGCGCCCGTGAGCGTCAGCTCCGGGAACACGAGCACCTTCACGCCGAGGCGTGCGTGCTCGTCCATGGCGCGGATGACGGCATCCGCATTGAACATCGGATCTGCTACCCGGATCTCGGGAGCAGCCGCTGCAACCTTGATAAATCCGTGTTTCATGTTGATTCTTCCTTTTCTCTAATTCTGATTTGCTTTTTCAAATGTAAAGAGCGCCGCATCGTAAAACTTCAGCACCGCGCCGCGCACGGGCACGTATTCCTTTTCCGACGCCGTGACGGTGACGGTGTCCTCCCCCACCTCGGCGTGCGCGGTCTCGTCGAGCACGGGCAGGACATTTTCATTGAGCTCCTGCGCAAGCTCGTCGAGGTGCTGGGCGTAGTACTCGCTGTCGTGCGGCGGGGTGTAGCCCGGCACGGGATTTGCGCCCCGCGTGAGGCAAAACACGATCATCAGCACCGACAGCAGCAGCACGAAGCCGCCGCCCACGGGCCCGAGCCAGCGGGCGATCTGCGCGCCGGGCTCTTCCTTCACGGTCGGGTCCGGCGGCGGGACGATCTTCGGCATGGTTTAAAACCGGATGCGCGCGGCGATGTAGTCCTCGAGCTGCTCCATGGGGATGCGCTCCTGCTGCATGGAGTCGCGGTCGCGCACGGTCACGCAGCCGTCCTCTGCGGACTCAAAGTCGAACGTCACGCAGTACGGCGTGCCGATCTCGTCCTGGCGGCGGTAGCGCTTGCCGATCGAGCCTGCCTCGTCATAGTCGCACATGAAGCGCTTTTGCAGCTTGTGGTAGAGCTCGGTCGCGGGCTCGGAGAGCTTTTTCGACAGCGGCAGCACCGCGCACTTGAACGGCGCGAGCGCCGGGTGGAAGTGCATGACGACGCGGGTGTCGTTCTTGGCCGCGTCCACGACCTCCTCGTCATACGCCTCGCACAGGAAGGCGAGCGTCACGCGGTCCGCGCCGAGCGACGGCTCGATGACGTAGGGGATGTAGTGCTCGTTTTTCTCCTGGTCGAAATAGTCCATGTCCTGACCGGAGAACTTCTGGTGCTGGGTCAGGTCGTAATTCGTGCGGTCGGCGACGCCCCAGAGCTCGCCCCAGCCGAACGGGAACAGATACTCAAAGTCGGTCGTGGCCTTGGAGTAGAAGCTCAGCTCCTCCTTCTCGTGGTCGCGCAGGCGGAGGTTCTCATCGTGCATATTCAGGCCCTTGAGCCACTCGTGGCAGAAGCTGCGCCAGTAGTCGAACCACGCAAGGTCAGTGTCCGGCTCGCAGAAGAACTCGAGCTCCATCTGCTCGAACTCGCGGATGCGGAAGATGAAGTTGCCCGGCGTGATCTCGTTGCGGAAGCTCTTGCCGATCTGGCAGACGCCGAACGGGATCTTGCGGCGCGTCGTGCGCTGGATGTTCTTGAAGTTGACGAAAATGCCCTGCGCGGTCTCGGGGCGCAGATACACCTCGGCGGCCGTGTCCTCGGTCACACCCTGGTGGGTCTTGAACATGAGGTTGAATTTGCGGATATCGGTAAAGTCGCTCTTGCCGCAGCCCGGGCAGGGGATCTTCTGCTCGCGGATGAAGGCGACCATCTCGTCGTTGGTCATGGCCTCGACGTTCACGTCGGGCATGGGGTTCTCGGCCAGCCAGCCCTCGATGAGCTTGTCGGCGCGGTGGCGCATCTTGCAGGACTTGCAGTCGATGAGCGGGTCATTGAACGTCGTCACGTGGCCGGAAGCCACCCAGACCTGCGGGTTCATGAGGATGGCGGAGTCGAGCCCGACATTGTAGGGGTTTTCCTGCACGAACTTCTGCCACCAGGCGCGCTTGACGTTGTTTTTCAGCTCCACGCCGAGCGGGCCGTAGTCCCAGGAGTTGGCGAGGCCGCCGTAGATCTCGGAGCCGGGGTACACAAAGCCGCGGTTCTTGCACAGAGCGACGATCTTGTCCATGGTTTTTTCGGTGTTTTTCATTGTTTTTCCTCCCTGCTCCGCCAATGGCGATGGCGGAAGCCAAATGATCTCCGCCGATGGCTTCGGCGGGACGCGCCCGGCCGGAAATGGCCCGATCGGACAATTTTATATTATAGCACCGCGCCCACCGTCCTGCAAGGAATGACACAACGTTAACACGGGCCGGGCGCGGGCGCGCAATTTGGGTTGCGTTCTTCCGGAATCCATGTTAAACTACCCTTACCCCCAGCCGTCAGCCGGGGGTACTCATAAAGGTAAAGGAGAGATTTCCGATGTCCATTTCCGTTGGCGCCGTCGGCACTGCTTCGACCGTCGTGACGCCTGAAAATACCGCGGCCGCGGTCGGCTCCGGCGCGCTGCCGGTGTTCGCCACGCCGTATATGATCGCCCTGATGGAAAACGCCGCCTGCAACGCCATTGCCGATGGCCTGGAGGAAGGCCAGAGCAGCGTCGGCACGAAGCTCGACGTGTCGCACGACGCAGCGACGCCCGTTGGCATGCACGTCACGGCCAGGGCCGAGCTCGTTGAGGTCGACCGCCGCCGCCTCGTGTTCCGCGTCACGGCGGAGGATGACGCCGGCCCGATCGGTCAGGGCACGCACGAGCGCTTTCTCATCATGGCGGACAAGTTCCTCGCCAAGGCAGAGGCCAAGAAGGGCTGAGGCCCGGCCAACGCCAAGACGACCGGCGATGCGGTCATGGAAAAAGATTCACAAAATGTCCCTTTCTTTTTGCCGCAAAACCGGTTACACTGTAGTCAACAGATCCGGGGCGACCCGGAGTGGAAAACCTGAAAGGAGTGGCGTTTTATGAAGTTCACGTTCATCGAAAAGAAAATGGCCCCGTCCGATTCCCTGCGTGCGTACGCGGAGAAAAAGGTCAGCAAGATCGACCGGCTCTTCCGCACCGAAAGCGAGGCAAACGTCACCTTCAGCACGGAGCGCGGCCGCTTCACGGCCGAGATCACGATCAAGAACAACGGCACGTTCTTCCGCGCCCACGAGACGACGAGCGATATGTACGCCTCCGTCGACTCCGCCGTGGCGACGATCGAGCGCCAGATCCGCAAGAACAAGACCCGCCTGGCCAAAAAGCTGCGCGAGGGCGCGTTTGAGCGCGAGGTGCAGCCGGAGTACGTCCCCGCGGACGACACGGTCGAGGCCGGTGCGTTCGAGGTCGTGCGCCGCAAGCGCTTCCCCATCAAGCCCATGAGCGTCGAGGAAGCGATCTTGCAGATGGACCTGCTCGAGCACACGTTCTTCGTCTTTCGCGATGTCGCGGCCGACGGCGCCGTGTCGGTCGTTTACCGGCGCAAAAACGGCGGCTACGGCCTCATCTCCGACGAAGCGGAGTAAGCAGCATCCCGATCCCATAAGGTCCCTGCGGCATTGCCGCAGGGACCTTTTTCGCGTTCTTGCATTCCCGGCCCCGCTGTGCTATCATCGGCGCAGGAAAACGCACAAAGGAGGCAATGCCCAATGCAATGGATCGAAGTGTCCGTCCCCACCCGCAGCGACGAGATCGACGACGTCTGCGCGCAGCTGGCCGAGCTGGGCGCGGGCGGCATGGTCGTGGAGGATGAGACGGATTTTCAGCAGTTTTTGGAGCAGAACCATCAGTACTGGGACTATGTGGACGACGCGCTCGAGGCGCAGTTTCGCGGCGTGTCGCGCATCAAGTTTTACCTTGCCGACGATGACGACGGCCGCGCGCAGCTGGCCGCCATCCGCGCCGGTATCGGCCGTGAGCTGACGACCGCAACCGTGCGCGACAGCGACTGGGAAAATAACTGGCGGCAGTACTATCAGCCAATCGAGACAGGCGAACGGCTCGTCGTCGTGCCCGAGTGGCTCGACGCGCCGGCGGACGGCCGCCTGCCGCTGCGGCTCGACCCCGGCCTCATCTTCGGCACGGGCAGCCACGCCACGACGCGCATGTGCCTCGCCGCGCTCGAGCACTGCGCCGGCGTGGACAAGACGGTGCTCGACCTCGGCTGCGGCAGCGGCATTCTCGGCATCGGCGCGCTGCTGCTCGGCTGCGCGCACGTCACCGGCTGCGACATTGACCCCAAAGCCCCGGAGGTCGCGGCAGCCAACGCTGCGCTCAACGGGTTTTATGACGACAAGTTCACCGTCTGCGCGGGCGACATTCTTGCCGACGCCGGTCTGCGCCGCCGTCTCGGCACGGGATATGATATCGTGCTGGCGAACATCGTGGCCGACGTCATCATCCCGCTGGCCGCGCTCGCCCCGGCGTTTCTCGCCCCGGGCGGCACGTTCGTGTGCTCGGGCATCATCGACGGGCGCGAGGACGAGGTGGCCGCCGCGCTCACGCGCGCGGGCTTCACCGTCACGGCGCACGACACGCTCGAGGAGTGGCACTGCTTCACGGCTGTGCTGGCGTGACGGGGTGCAGTGCATCACCGTGGACGCCGGAAGGTCCGGATCTGGAAAGCCTTCCCCTGCGGCTCAATTTCACAGCGCAGCAGCATCATTTTTACCCAAACATAGAACAAACCCCAGATGGTTTTACCCATCTGGGGTTCGTCGGCTTGCTGCGCAAGCGCGTGTCATTCCACCCGAGGCGGGCCTTGCCCCCTCGGGCTTCCCCGCTGCTCAATTCCGCAACGCAGCAGCACCATCCTAACAAATATAGAACAAACCCCAGATGGTTTTACCCATCTGGGGTTCGTTCAATAGAGAGGAGAATATGAGGAGGGAGAAACTAGCAAATTAAGAGATGTCGTTCGTATCGACGAGCTTGACGTCGACGTCGAACGTTTTGCCGTCGCGGTAGATGGTCAGCGTGACGGTGTCGCCCACCTTCAGCCCGTCCTTCGCGGCGCTGACATCATAGGTGGTGGTCACGGCCTGACCGTTGACGGCCAACAGCATATCGCCGGACTGGATGCCCTGCTTTTCGGCGTCCGAGCCCTCGGCGACGGCGCTGATATACAGCCCATCGGGCAGATCGTAGTATTCGGAAGCGGCGGAAGACACAGCGCCCACGGTGATGCCGATGCTCACGCGGCCTGAAACGCGGCCGTCTGCGAGCAGCGCATTGACGATCGGGCGGATGGACGCGGTCGGGATCGCAAAGCCGATGCCCTCCACACCCGTGGACAGGGCCTTCATGTTCGTGATACCGATCACCTGCCCATACATATTGATGAGCGGGCCGCCGGAGTTGCCTTCGTTGATGGCGGCATTGGTCTGCAGGAGCGTCATGCTGTGCCCGTTATAGACCATGTCGCGGTTGATGGCGGAGATGATGCCGTTGGTCATCGTCCAGCGCAGCTGTTCGCCGAGCGGGTTGCCGATGGACACGACGTCGTCGCCGACCTGCAGGGAACTGGAGTCGCCGAATTCGGCGGGCGTGAGGCCCTGCGCCTCGATCTTGAGCACGGCGATGTCGCTCACGGCGTCCGCACCGACGAGCTTGCCGGTGTACTCGGTACCGTCCGAGGTCGTCACGGTGACGGCCTTGGCGCCGTCGAGCACGTGCGTATTCGTGACGATGTAGCCGTCGGCCGTGAGCACGATGCCCGTGCCGGTGCTGTATTCGCCGCGGCGGATGTCGGCATGGATGCCGACGACGGACGGCAGGCACTTGGCATACACGCTCTGCAGCGTGAGCGCGCTGCCCCCGGCGGGCTGGAGCGTCATGGTCACGCCGGGGTCGGTCGGCGCGGTCGGCAGCTCATTCTTGCCGGTGACGGTGGTGTCATCGTCCGTGTCCTCGCGGGGGAGCGTCACGCTGCCGTGCTGGCCCGGATCGCCGTCGACGGAGATGGAATCCCGGCCGCGGCCGGCGAACACATAGCAGGACGCGATGATGAGTACGAGCACGCCGAGGATGATCATCGTGATCTTCAGCCCCTGATGGGGCTTTTTCTTCGGCGCGGCGGCCTGCGACGGGCTCCAGTAGGAGTCGTAGCAGCCGGTGCCTGCGGCATCGGTGCGGGGCGCGGTGTAGCCGGCCTCATACCAGTCGGACTCCGGTTTGCGGACGTTGTCGTACATTGTGGTGTCCCTCCCAAGGAACGATTTGATGATAGCACGTGATTTTGTGCTGCTTATGAATGGAAAACAAACATTTTATGAATTCCGCGAACAAATCATGAACTCTTGCGCCCGCCCCGGCGGCCGGTGCTCTCGGGCTTGGCGGTAGGCTTGGGCGCGGGCTTTGCGAGCGTGAGCGTGAACACGAACTCCGTCACACCGTCGCGGCTCGTGACGGCGATGTCCTCGCCGTGCGCGTCGAGGATGCTCTTGACCAGGTACAGTCCGAGCCCCACGCCGTCGCGGTCGAGGCTGCGGCTGCGGTCGGACTTGTGGAAGCGGTCGAAGATGAACGGCAGGTCGTCGGGCGGGATGGTCTCGCCGTGGTCGCGCACGGAGACGTAGGCCTTGCCCTCCGACTTCCAGAGCGAGACGCGCAGCGTGCTGCCGGGCGCGGCGAACTTGACGGCGTTGTCCATCAGGTTATAGAGCACGCGCGTGATGGCGTCCGGGTCTGCGAGCACCGGCATGGAGTCCTCGGGCAGCTGCAGATCGACGTCGAGCTGCTTGTCGTTGGCGCGCGCCTCAAAGCTGAGCATGGTGCTGACGATCTTCTCCGAGATGTCAAACTCGCGCCGGCGCGTCAGATCCTCGCCCGTGCTCTCAAGGCGCGACATGTCGAGCATGCTGCGCACGAGGCGCGAGAGCCGGCGCGTCTCGTCGGCGATGGTGGCGAGGTACTTGTCCTCCTGATCCTTGGGGATCGTGCCGTCGAGAATACCGTCGGCAAAGCCGGCGATGGTGGTCATGGGGGTCTTGAGCTCGTGCGAGACGTTGGCGATGAAGGCGTTGCGGCGCTGCTCGCTCGTCTCAAGGGAGTCGGCCATGGTGTTGAAGGCCGAGATGAGCGCGCCGACCTCGTCGGTGCGTCCGTCGTCCGTGACGCGGGCGGAAAAGTCGCCGTGGGCGAACTTCTTGGCCGCGACTGCCATCTCGTCGAGCGGCTGAGCCATGCGCTTGCTCGTCACGAGCGAGAGCAGCAGCGCGATCATCATCACGGCGGCAGACGCGGCGAGAAACACCCACACGAACGTTCGCCAGCCGTCGATGATCGTGGCGCTGTTCGTGGCCACGAACACGTAGCCGATCACGCGCGCGTCCGTGCCGATGGTGATTGGCTGCGCGACGACGTAGTGCGGCGAGGCATAAAACCCGCCGAGGTTCGTGATGAGGTTGAGCTTGCCGTCGCTGCGCAGCTGCGTCAGCTGCGCCGAGCCGACCGAGCGGCCGAGGTGCTCGCAGGCGATGTTGCGGCACGAGCAGGACACGATCGTCCCATCGGTATCCGTGATGAAGATGTGGTTGCCGGTCGACTGCGCCAGGGTACTGATGACCATGCGCAGGTCCCAGTTCGAGAGCTCGCCGTCGCGCACAAGCGCCTGCGCGGCGTGGCTGACCTCCTCGGCGTTGGAGACCATGTTGTCGCGGTATTCGCTGATGACATAGCTGCGGCCGAGGAACACGAACGCCGTGCCGAGGATGAGGAAGCTGAACATGACCATGACGGCGGTCGCGGCGAAGTTTTTGAAATAAATACTCTTCACTTACGTCTCTTCCGCTTCGAACTTATAGCCCACGCCCCAGACGGTCTTGAGCGCCCACTTGTCGGACACGCCCTCGAGCTTCTCGCGCAGGCGCTTGATGTGCACGTCGACGGTGCGGCTGTCGCCGAAGTAGTCAAAGCCCCACACCTCGTCGAGCAGCTGGTTGCGGGTGTAGACGCGGTTGGGCGTCGCCGCGAGGTGGTACAGCAGCTCCATCTCCTTGGGCGGCGTGTCGATCTTCTTGCCGTCGACGATCAGCTCATAGGAGTCGAGGTTGATGACGAGCTTGTCGAACGTGAGCTTCTTGCTCTTGGGCTTGCCGTCGTCGCCGGTGCGGCGCAGCACGGCGTGCACGCGCGCGAGCA
Organism: Clostridiales bacterium; assembly: GCA_025757645.1. Classification (NCBI taxonomy): domain Bacteria; kingdom Bacillati; phylum Bacillota; class Clostridia; order Eubacteriales; species Clostridiales bacterium. The sequence continues at coordinate 748,429 of CP107216.1, read as the reverse complement.
GCTCCTTGACCTCGAAGGGCTTGACGATGTAGTCGTCCGCGCCCATCTCCAGGCCGGAGACCTTGTCCTCGGTCTCGCCCTTGGCGGTGAGCATGATGATGGGCATTTTCATGGTCTTGCGCAGCTCGCGGCAGACCTGCCAGCCGTCCATGACGGGCAGCATGATATCGAGCAGCACGAGGTCGGGCTGGATCTCCTTGGCCATCTCGACGGCCTTGCCGCCGTCGGCCGCGTGTGAGACCTCGAACCCGTCCTTCTGCAGGTACAGACGCAGCAACTCTGCGATGTTGTTGTCGTCCTCCACGACGAGCACTTTCTGGCTCATGTGATATTGCCTCCTTCGCCGGCGCACTTGCGCGCCGGGTATCATTTTCACAATTTGTTCTTATTATAAAACAACCGGCACGGCGTTTTCATGTCCAATCTGTAAAATCCGCGCGCCCATGACCCCCGCGCGCACGCAAAAGGCATTTACAAGACCGGAAAAATGTTGTATGGTTATCTGTATCCTTTATTTTGAACGAACAGCGAGGCAAACGCATGAATACCTATGGCGAACGCGTAAAAGTGACGATCTTCGGCGAGTCGCACGGCCCGGCGATCGGCGTCGTGCTCGACGGCGTCCCGGCCGGCGAGGCCATCGACATGGACGCCGTGCGCATCCAGATGCGCCGGCGCGCCCCCGGCTCGTCCGACCTGACGACCCACCGCTCAGAGACGGACGATCCGCTCGTGATGAGCGGCATCCTCAACGGCGTGACGACCGGCGCGCCGATCTCGGCCATCTTCCGCAACAAGGACCAGAACAGTGCGGCCTACCACCCGGAGATCCCGCGCCCGAGCCACGCGGACTACGCTGCGACCGTGCGCTTCGGCGGCCACGCCGACCTGCGCGGCGGCGGCCCGTTCAGCGGCCGGCTCACGGCCTGCCTCGTGTTCGCCGGAGCAGTCTGCCGGCAGATCCTTGAGCGCCGCGGCATCACGATCACGGCCAACGCCGTGCGCGTCGGCCAGGCGACGGGCAGGGAGCTGAACTTTGACATGAAGCGCGCCATTCTCGACGCGCGCAGCGCCGGCGACTCCGTCGGCAGCGAGCTCGAGTGCGTCGTCACGGGCGTACCCGCCGGCGTCGGCGGGCTGCTCTTCGGCGGCATGGAGAGCCGCATCGCCGGCATGCTCTATGCCATCCCCGGCGTGAAGGGCGTGGAGTTTGGCCGCGGCTTCGCCCTCGCCGAAATGCGCGGCAGCGAAGCCAACGACCCCATCCGCCTGAAAAACGGGCACATCACCATGGCCTCGAACAATGCCGGCGGCATCAACGGCGGCATCACCAACGGCATGCCGCTCGTCGTGCGCATGGCCCTGCGGCCGACGCCGTCGATCGCGTGCGAGCAGCCGTCGGTCGACCTGGCCACAATGGAGGAGACGCCGCTGCGCATCAACGGCCGGCACGACCCGTGCCTCGCCCCGCGGGCGATCCCGGTCATGGAGGCCGCGCTCGCCTGCTGCGTGCTCGACGCCATGCTTGACACCGCCGCCACGATCTGAGAAAGGAGTTCCTCATGGACGAAAACAAGACCCCGGCTCAGCAGGCCCCCGATACGGCCGCGCCGGAAACCACAAACATCGAACAGACTACCCAGCCGGAAACCGCCCCGGCTTCGGAAGGCACGGAAGCACCGAAGGCCCCAGAGGCCCCGGAAACAGCCGCCCCCGCGCAGAAGGCCGAGCATGGCGCACGCTGGCGTCACGCGCTCTGGCGCGGCATCGCGGGCGTGCTGGCGGCCGTGGTGCTGCTGGCGGCCTCCGGCTTCGGCGTGTTCCGTATCGCTAAGGGCGCGCAGAGTATCGAAGGCACGTTCGACGCCGACCCCGGCACGTTCGTGCAGCACGACATCATCTTCATCCTCGACACGTTCGAAGACCCCGCCGGCGGCAGCGCGCAGTACGCCGTCGTGCCCATCGGCGGGCAGCTCGTGGCCTTCCGCTTCCCCGCGCGGTGGGACGCCTCGGTCAAGACCATTGCCAATGCGACCACCAGCGTCCTGCAGGGCCAGAGCTACTCCATCGACAGCTTCATCCGCGTCACCGGCACGGTCAAGGCCATGCCGGAGGCCGTCTCGTCCGAGATCTACAGTTGGTACACGGACAACCATGACTATCTGCAGAAGATCGGCGCGATCGGCGACAGTGACGACGCGGCCGACTACCTGCCCGACGCCATCGTGCGCGTGGACTACGTCGGCGGCATCCCGCAGGGCTGGGTCGAGGGGCTGACGGTCGCGGCCGTTGCCTGCCTGATCTATGCCATCGTCGTGTTCATCCGCATCCTCTGCGGCAAGTATGACGAGCAGAAGCTGCCGGACATCACGTTCGAGCTCGTGGACATGACGCCTGAGACCCCGGCCGACCCGGAAACCACACCGGAGGAGACCCCGGAGGCCGCAGCCGAGCCGGAGACCGCTCCGGAGGAAACGCCCGAGGCCAAGCCGGAAGCGGAAACCCCGGCCGAACCGGAAGCCCCGGAAACCCCGGCCGAGCCTGAAAAATCTGACGAAACCGAGGACACGCCCGATGCCTGAGCACAAACTGTGCGTGCCGTGCCTGTTCGGGCTCGAGGGCCCGCTCGGCAACGAGCTGCGCCACATGGGCCTGCGCGGCGTCATGCCCGAAAACGGCCGCGTGCGCTGCACGGGCACGGACGCGGACATCGCGCGCATGAACCTCCGCTGCCGCTTCGGCGAGCGCGTGCTGCTCGAGCTGGGCAGCTTCCCCGCCCCGACGTTTGACGCGCTCTTCGAGGGCGTGAAGGCCCTGCCGTGGGCGCAGTACCTGCCCGCGGACGCGGCCTTCCCCGTCAAGGGCTACAGTCTGGAGTCGGCGCTGCACTCCGTGCCCGACTGCCAGAAGATCATCAAAAAAGCCGTCGTCGAGTCGCTCAAGCAGCGCTATCATGTGACGTGGTTTGCCGAGACCGGCGCGCTGTACCAGATCCAGTTCTCGCTCGTGCACGACACGGCCACGCTCTATCTCGACACGACCGGCACGCCGCTGCACAAGCGCGGCTACCGTCCGGCGCACGTGGCCGCGCCCCTGCGCGAGACGCTGGCCGCCGCGCTCGTGGACATCGCGGGCTACCGCGGCCGGGGCGATTTCTGCGACCCGTTTTGCGGCAGCGGCACCATCGCCATCGAGGCGGCGCTGGCCGCCAAGGGCCGCGCACCGGGGCTGAGCCGCGACTTTGCGGCCATGCAGTGGGCGTGGCTGCCGGCCGGGGTCTGGCCGCAGGCGCGCGAGGAAGCGCGCGCACGCGAGTTTCACGGCGAGTATCACATCTTTGCCTCGGATATCGACCCCCGCGCCGTCGCCATGGCGCGCGACAATGCCCGCCGCGCCGGCGTGGACGACTGCATCACCTTCGCGGTGGCGGACGCGCGGGAATTTGACCGCACGACCGACCGCGGCGTTATCGTCACGAATCCGCCCTACGGCGAGCGCCTGATGGAAAAGCGCGAGGCCGAGGCGCTCTACACCGCCTTCGGCGCGGCCTATGCCAAAACGGAGCACTGGCGGCTCTACCTGCTGAGCTCGCACACGGAGTTTGAGCGCGCGTTCGGCCGCCCGGCAGACAAGAAGCGCAAGCTCTACAACGGCACGCTCCGCTGTGACCTGTTCCAGTACACGAAAGACGTGTGAAGCCGCATATCCGACGCACGGCCGCATATATTTCACACCGGTAGTTAAAAAATCGCAAATATTCACGATTCCCCTCTTGCGCGTCCCCGCCGACCGGGGTATAGTAATGGTATTATTTTGTCGAAAGTGCAGGAATGGAGCTATGAAACATCTGTTCATCGTCAACCCCGTCGCCGGCGGCAAGGACCGGCATGAATACGTGGCCGAGCAGGCGCGCCTCGCGCTCGAGGGCAGCGCGGACGCCTATGAGGTCTACATCACGACCGCGCCCATGGATGCGTGCGCGAAGATCAAGGCCGAGGCCGCTTCCGGCGAGGAGCTGCGGGTATATGCCTGCGGCGGCGACGGCACGCTCAACGAGTGCGTCAACGGCGCCGTCGGGCACGATAACGTCGCCGTGACCCACTTCCCCTGCGGCACGGGCAACGACTTCATCAAAATGTTCGGCGAGGAAAAGGACCGCTTTTTCGACCTGAGCGATCTCGTGCGCGGCGAAGTGCGTCCGCTCGACGTGATGGAGTGCTGCGGGCGCTACGCGGTCAACATCTGCTCCGTCGGCATCGACGCGCGCATTGGCACCGAGGTGCACCAATATCACGACAGCTATGTGCTGTCCGTCGTGGCCAACCTCTTCAAGGGCATCGCCCAGCCGCTGACCGTGCGCGGCTGCGGCATGGACTACAGCGGAGGCACGTCGCTCATCTGCGCGTGCAATGGCCGGTTCTACGGCGGCGGCTTCAACCCCATCACCGACTCCCGGCCAGATAACGGCAAGCTGGAGTTTCTCGTCGTGCGCGACGTGTCGCGCCTGCAGTTCATCCGGCTCGTCGGCAAGTACGCCAAGGGCCGCTACCGTGAGTTGGAAAAATTCATCACCCATCTCGAGGGCGGTCATCTTGAGATCGACAGCGAGCAGGATCTCGTCGTGAACATCGACGGTGAGGCGCTCTGGAGCAAGCACGTAAACTTCGACCTCATCCCCGGCGGCGTGAACTTCCTCGTGCCGGCGAACATGGCCTTCTTCCACCCCGAGACCACGGGCGGCCACGAGACGCGCGAATTTGTCCACGCCTGACGAAAAAACGCGGTCACAAAACGTTTACAAAAAAATTTCGCCAGGGGCTTGATAATCCGAAAAATTGTGGTATAGTATGATGCGTTAGCACTCCGAGGAATTGAGTGCTAACGCATCGCTTTTTTGTATTCAATATTAGGAGGCATATAGATTATGAAACTCAAACCGTTGGCAGACCGTGTGATCCTCAAGCAGTTCAAGGCAGAGGAAAAGACCAAGAGCGGCCTGATCCTGGCAGCATCCGCGCAGGAGAAGCCCGAGATGTTCGAGGTCGTCGAAGTCGGCCCGGGCGGCATGGTGGACGGCAACGAAGTGAAGATGACCGTGGCCGCGGGCGACCGCGTGATCGTCGGCAAGTACTCCGGCACCACCGTGAAAGTGGACGGCGAGGAATATTCCATCGTGCGTCAGGGCGACATTCTGGCTGTCGTCGAGTAATCCAACCGCTTTGATTTTAGGAGGCTATCATTATGGCAAAACAGATCATTTATGGTGAAGAAGCACGCAAGGCGCTGCAGCGCGGCGTGGATCAGCTTGCAGATACCGTCAAGATTACCCTCGGCCCCAAGGGCCGCAACGTGGTGCTGGGCAAGAAGTTCGGCGCTCCGCTGATCACGAACGACGGCGTGACGATCGCAAAAGAGATCGAGCTCGAGGACCCGTTTGAGAACATGGGCGCGCAGCTCATCCGCGAAGTGAGCACGAAGACCAACGACGTCGCGGGCGACGGCACCACCTCCGCCACCGTTCTGGCGCAGGCGATGATCCGCGAGGGTCTGAAGAACCTGGCCGCCGGTGCGAACCCGATGGTTATGCGCCGCGGCATCCAGAAGGCGGCCGACGCGGCTGTCGACGCCATCCGCACGAACTCCCAGCCCGTGAGCGGCACGAGCGACATCGCGCGTGTCGGCGCGATCTCTTCCAGTGACGAACACATCGGCCAGCTCATCGCCGAGGCGATGGAGAAGGTCAGCCAGAACGGCGTCATCACCGTCGAGGAGAGCAAGACCGCCGAGACCTATTCCGAGGTCGTCGAGGGCATGCAGTTCGACAAGGGCTATGTCACCCCGTATATGGTCACGGATAACGACAAGATGGAAGCCGTCATTGACGACGCGCTCATCCTCATCACGGACAAGAAGATCTCGAACATTCAGGAGATCCTGCCGGTGCTCGAGGCCGTGCTGAACGCGGGCAAGAAGCTCGTCATCATCGCCGACGACATCGAGGGCGAGGCGCTGGCCACCATCATCCTCAACAAGCTGCGCGGCACGTTCACCTGCGTGTGCGTCAAAGCCCCCGGCTTCGGCGACCGCCGCAAGGAAATGCTGCAGGATATCGCCATCCTGACCGGCGGCCAGGTCATCTCGACCGACCTCGGCATGGAGCTCAAGGACACCACGCTGGCTCAGCTGGGCCGCGCGCGTCAGGTCAAGGTCACGAAGGAGACCACGACCATCGTCGAGGGTGCCGGGGCCAAGGACGACATTCAGGGCCGCATCGCACAGATCCGCGCCCAGATCGAGACGACGACCTCCGAGTACGACAAGGAGAAGCTGCAGGAGCGCCTGGCAAAGCTGTCCGGCGGTGTTGCGGTCATCAAGGTCGGCGCTGCAACCGAGACCGAGATGAAGGAAAAGAAGCTGCGCATCGAGGACGCGCTCAACGCGACCCGCGCAGCCGTCGAAGAGGGCATCGTGGCCGGCGGCGGCACGGCGTATGTCGTGGCCAGCAAGGCCGCACAGGCGACCGCTGCCAAGCTCTCCGGCGATGAGAAGACCGGTGCGAACATCATCGCAGCCGCTCTGCGCGCCCCGATCTGCCAGATCGCGGCCAACGCCGGTGTTGAGGGTGCGGTCATCCTCGACAAGGTCAGCAAGAGCAAGAGCGTCAACTACGGCTACGACGCCGCGCACGACACCTTCGGCGACATGATCGAAAACGGCATCGTCGACCCGACCAAGGTCTGCCGCAGCGCGCTCGAGAACGCCGCGTCCGTCTCCTCCATGGTTCTGACCACCGAGTCCCTCGTGGCCGACCTGCCCGAGAAGGCCGCTCCGGCCGCTCCGGCTGCCCCGGACATGGGCGGTATGTACTGATTCCCCCCTGCCCCTGCAAAACAACAGACAAAGCAAGATCCGGCGCCCGCGATGCGGGCGCCGGATTTTTTGCTGTCTGCTTTCTTCTCTATCCACGGTGCAGCAGGCTCGCCCGCTCACGCGCCGGGCCTGCGCCGGAAATGCCCGCCGCGTTCATTGCGGATCACATCGTCCAGCCGCTTGATCATGTCCTTCGGCATATACTCCGTCAGCGCCGCCCAGATGGACTCCCGATACTGAAAAATGATCCGGTCACGGCCGATCCGCAGCAGCTCCATGCCGTTTTTCGGCACATACTCCACCTCGTTCCGTGAGAAATGCAAAAATGATGCAGACATGTACGAAAATGAATTCACGCCAAAGCCATATGTACGAATTTCATCCCACCGAAGCGTAAAGCGCCCCCAACGCGGGCTCCGGCAATGGATGCCTTCGGCATCAAAGCTGCAGCGCGTTAAAAATCGACTGAATGCCTGCGGCTTATTCGCCAAGATGAAAAATGCTGCCCCTGGAACATCTAATATAAGCATAAGTGCGATTTTTTCTGAAACAACATTGCATTCCCTGTATATCCAAATGTTCAGCGCCGTTAATGACCCGAATATCAGCATGACTATGCCAAATATATAGTAAGTCGCAGTATTGTCATAGAGTTTATGCCACTTTTGCTTCATCGCATCTCCCCGCCCGTCCGTTTCGGTCTCTGCGCCCATTCTACACACCCGCGCGCGGGCTGTCAAACCGGGCAAAAAAACAAAGCCTGACGCAAAGCGTCAGGCCTCGTAAGGTTGGCTCAGCCCCGGGCGGGCTGACAGCGTGCTACCGGTTAACAGCACACAAAAAATGAATTACTTGTTCGGGCACATGGATCTGAACTTCTCGGCCATTTCGTGGTCCCAGCCCCACTGATCATGCAGCCATCCGAGGAAGCAAAACGGGCAATCCCAAATCATGAATTTTACTCTCCTTTCGTGTTTTTGAACAATTTTTATCAGTTCCAGAAAAATATTACCATAAATCGACCGTTTTTGTCAAGTATTTCTTTCCTTTTTGTAACAGATTCGTTTTTTATGGATTTTTTGATGCATCTGTTGGGAAACCGGCACTTGCGCCCACCGCCGCCAAAAGGCAGCAAATGCACGAACGCCCGCCGGATATCCGGCGGGCGTTGGGGATTCGGGATCTGGTTTACTTCGCGTAGTCGATGGCCTTGGTCTCGCGCAGGAGATTGACCTTGATCTGGCCGGGGTAGGTCAGCTCGTCCTCGATCTTCTTGGCGATGTCGCGCGCGAGCAGCACCATCTGATCCTCCGAGACCTCCTCGGGCTTGACCATGATGCGGATCTCGCGGCCGGCCTGAATGGCAAAGCAGTTGGCGATGCCGGGGAAGCTCTTGGTGACTTCCTCGAGCTTTTCGAGACGCTTGACATAGTTCTCGATGTTCTCGCGCCGGGCGCCGGGGCGCGCAGCGGAGATGGCGTCGGCCGCCTGAACGAGGCAGGCGACGACGGTGTGGGCCTCCACGTCGCCGTGGTGGGCCTCGATGGCGTGGATGACTTCCTCCGACTCCTTGTACTTGCGGGCGATGTTGACGCCGATGGTCACGTGGCTGCCCTCGACCTCGTGGTCGATGGCCTTGCCGATATCGTGCAGGAGGCCGGCGCGCTTGGCGGTGGCCACGTCGACGCCAAGCTCGGCAGCGAGCAGGCCGGCAATGTGCGAAACCTCGATGGAGTGGTTGAGCACATTCTGGCCGTAACTGGTGCGGTACTTCATGCGGCCGAGCAGCTTGATAAGCTCGGGATGCAGGCCGTGGATGTTCGTCTCGAAAACGGCGCGCTCGCCCTCGGCCTTGATGGTGGCGTTGACCTCCTTCTGGGCCTTGGCGACCATTTCCTCGATGCGGGCGGGGTGAATGCGGCCGTCCTGAATGAGCTTTTCGAGCGCGATGCGCGCGACTTCGCGCCGCACGGGGTCGAAGCTCGAGAGCGTGATGGCCTCGGGCGTGTCGTCGATGATGAGGTCGCAGCCGGTGAGCGTCTCGATGGCGCGGATGTTGCGGCCCTCGCGGCCGATGATGCGGCCCTTCATCTCGTCGTTCGGCAGCGGCACGACCGACACGGTCACTTCGCTGGCATGGTCGGCGGCGCAGCGCTGGATGGCGGTGGCGATGATCTCGCGGGCGCGGGTATCGGCCTCATCCTTGTACTGGGCCTCGACCTCCTTGACCATGAGCGCCTGCTCATGCACGACGTCGTCCTTCAGGCTGTTGATGAGGAAGGCCTTGGCCTCCTCGACCGTATAGCCGGAGATCTTCTCGAGCAGCTCCATCTGGGTCTTTTTGAGCTGATTGATCTCATTCTGCTTGGTGTCGATCGCGGCGATCTTCTGGTTGAGGGCGTCCGTCTTTTTGTCGAGCGTGTCCGTTTTGCGGTCGAGGGTCTCCTCCTTCTGCTGGAGGCGGCGCTCCTGCTTCTGCAGCTCCGCGCGGCGTTCCTTGACCTCGCGTTCGTACTCCGTCCGGCTCTTGTGGATCTCTTCCTTGGCCTCGAGCAGGGTCTCGCGCCGCTTGCTCTCGGCACTCTTATAGGCATCATTTATGATCTGCTTGGCCTTCTCTTCCGCACTGCCAATCTCGCGCTCCGAGACCTTTTTGCGGTAAAGTCCGCCAAGGATACAACCAACCACAAGCGCTGCGATGATACAACCGAGTGCTATTGGTAACGACATATGAAATTGTGATCCTCCGTTTCTTCAGATTTTTTCTACGATATTTTTTCAAGTTGGAAAAGGCGGGCCATCAAGCGCACCCGCCGGGAACATAACGATATTCGTGTCGGCGCTCCATCCGCCGCCAAAAATATAATCACATTATTCTAACTTTATTCCGGACAGTTGTCAAGTGCTGCCGCCCCTCCGGCGGATTCTTTTCTGGACAGGGCCGCCGCGCTGTACTATAATATAGACCATCCGGCATTCCGGCGAAGGGAGGGGCAGCGTATGGCAGCGCTCCGGTACATTCTGCTCGCAGCCGCCATCACGCTCACGCTCGCGCTGCTGGCGCATCTGGTTTTGCCCGCACGCGGCCCTATCCCCCGGCGCACGGGCCGCCGCGGCGGGCTTGGCATCGCGGCGCTGACGGCGGTGTACGCCGTCGCAGCGTTCTTTAGCCTCGGCTCTGCGCGCGACCCGCAGCAGTTCTGCTCGTTCGAGGCGGGGGAATCCGCCGTGCTCGCGCTCGAGCGCGAGAGTGAAATTTTCGCCGTGTGGTACTACCCCGGTTTGTCGACCGGCGAATACACCCTCGCCTATTCGACCGACGGCGTGACCTTCACGCCCGCCGGCACGATGCCGCAGGGCTACGCCGACCTCTTCAAGTGGCTTCAGCCGGAAATGGCCGACACTGCGCCCGCAGCGGCGGCCTATGTGCGCATCACGGCGAGCGCGCACGTGGAGCTCGGCGAGCTCGCACTCTACGACCCGCAGGGCAGCCGCATCGGCGTGCGCGCCATCACCGGCCCTGCGAGCGCGGACGCGCTCTGCGACGAAGCGGACACCGTGCCCGCCGCGTCCACGTACTACAACAGTACGTATTTTGATGAGATCTACCACGCGCGCACGGCCTATGAGCACCTGCGCGGCGTGTATCCGTATGAAGTCTCGCACCCGCCGCTCGGCAAGGAGATCCTCTCGCTCGGCATCGTGCTCTTCGGCATGACGCCGTTCGGCTGGCGCTTCATGGGCACGCTCTTCGGCGTGGCCATGCTGCCGCTGATGTGGGATCTGCTGCGCCGGATGTTCCGCGACGACCGCGTGGCCCTGTGCGGCGCGGCGCTGCTGGCGTTCGACTTCATGCACCTGACGCAGACGCGCATTGCAACGATCGACAGCTTTGCGACGTTTTTCATCCTGCTCATGTACCTGTTTTTGTACCGGTACTTCACGGAGGGGCGGCTGCGCCACCTCGCCGCCTGCGGCGTCACGTTCGGCATCGGCGCGGCCACGAAGTGGACGTGTCTCTATGCCGGGGCGGGCCTCGGCGTGCTCTGGGCGCTGCACTGGATCTTTGCCGGCGTGCAGGCGCACCGGGCCGGTGACGGCCGCCGGTATCTCCGCCGCCTGCTGGGCAACATCGGCTTCTGCCTTGTGTTTTTCGTGCTCGTGCCGGGCATGATCTATTATGCGAGCTATTACCCCTACGGCGCGGCGCGCGGCCTGCACGGCGCGGGCATGTACTTCACGCGCGAATACGCCGCCATCGTGCTGGAAAACCAGCGCTTCATGTTTACCTATCATTCCGGCCTTGTCGCCACGCATCCGTATTCCTCGCGCTGGTGGCAGTGGCTGCTCGACCTGCGGCCGATCCTCTACTACCTGTCGTATGGCGACGGGACGGTGTCGACCATCGGCGCGTTCGTCAATCCCCTGCTGTGCTGGGGCGGACTGCTGGCGCTGCCGGTGCTCGCATACCGCGCGGCGAAGCGCGACCGCACGGCGCTGTTTCTCCTCGTCGGCTATCTGGCGCAGGTGCTGCCGTGGGTGTTCATCTCACGCCTGACGTTCGAATACCACTACTTCGCGGCGACGCTCTTTCTCGTGCTCGCACTCGGGTACGTGTTCGACCGGCTGCGGCAGCGCGGCTATCTCGGCATCGTGTATGCCTTCACGGCAGCAAACGGCGTGCTCTTCGCGCTGTTTTACCCCGTGCTCACGGGCGTGACGATCCCGCGCGACTATGCATGGAATGTGCTCAAATGGCTCCCGGACTGGCCGTTTTAACGCCGGGGAAATTACAGAAATCGAGGTATTGTTTATGATTGCGATCGGATGTGACCACGGCGGTTTTGCCCTCAAGCAGGAGGTCATGCGCCATCTCGACGAGCTGGGCCTTGCCTACAAGGACTTCGGCACGTACAGCGAAGAGAGCTGCGACTACCCCATCTACGGCGAGGCCGTGGCCCGCGCCGTCGCGGGCGGGGAGTGCGAGCGCGGCATCCTCATCTGCGGCACCGGCATCGGCATCTCCATCTCCGCCAACAAGGTCAAGGGCATCCGCGCCGCCCTGTGCGGCGACTGCTACTCCGCCGAGATGACCCGCCGCCACAACGATGCGAACATCCTCGCCATGGGCGCGCGCGTGCTCGGCCCGGGCCTCGCGCTCAAGATCGTGGACACGTTCCTCAACACCGAGTTTGAGGGCGGCCGCCACGCGCGCCGCATCGCCCTCATCAGCGACATTGAAAACCGCGGCTGACGCCGCCTGACCCAAAGGAGGTGTGCCGATGCGCGCCCATCGCAACGACGTTTACCGCGCCCGGCGCAGCCGGGGCAAGGCCTGGCCGGTGATCTTGTGGATCCTCGCCGGGCTGATCGTGCTGGCGGTGATTTTGTTCTTCGCCGGCCAGAAATACATTGTCTATGACAGCGACGGCTCTCTGCACGTCGTCTTCCCCATCATGGAGACGGCCGCCCCCGTCACCGAGAGCGGCCAGCCCGAGACGGTCGACACCGAGCTCGTGCTCGAGGACCCGGACTATTCCGGCATCGTCTCCGACGCGGGCAAGGGCCTCACCGAGCTGCACGGGCAGTATCTGACGGCCGACAAAATCACGCCCGACGGGCTCACGCGCGCGGCCTCCGCCGTGAAGGCGGCGGGCGGCAACGCCCTCGTGCTGCAGATGAAAGCCCCCGGCGGCACGCTGAGCTGGAAGTCCGGCGTCTCGGATGCCGCGGCCTACGGCGTCAACGGCACGGCCGAGCTTGCCGACGCGATCCAGACCGTCAAGGGGCAGAACATCTACCTCGTCGCCGTCGTGAGCACGTGCGTCGACACGCTCATGGCCGAACGCTACGCCGCCACCGCGCTGCAGACCGCGTCCGGCAGCGAGTACACCGACAGCTCCGGCGGCTGGGTCGACCCGTACAACACGTTCATCCGCACCTACCTCGTCAGCCTCTGCAAGGAGCTGCACGACCTGGGCTTTGACGAGGTCACGTTCTCGTACCTGCAGCAGCCGCTGTCCGACACGGAGGTCAAATATGCGTCCCAGAGCGGCACGCCCTCGCGCACGGACGCGGTCGTGTCGCTGGCAAAGTACCTGCGCGCGAACCTGGCCGCCACGGGCCTGCGCGTGAGCGCCGTCGTGAGCGCGGACTCCATCCTGCAAAGCAGGGCCGCGCAGTCCGGGCAGGACATGGCGGTGTTCCCGAAGCTGTTTGACCGCGTGTGCGTGTTCGCCTCGGCCGATAACGTCGCCACGCTCCAGAGCGCCATCGCGGCCGACAGCAGCTTTGACGCCGCGACGCGCTTCGTGCCGTTTCTTGCCAAGGCGCCGGAATCCGGCAGCTATGTCACCACCGGGTGAGCCCCGGCCCATCAAAGAAACCCCCGCCCGGCGTGACCGAATGGTCACGCCGGGCGGGGGTTTGTGTACGCACGATCAAAGCGCCGCTTCGCGCCGGACAAGAAAGCGCGATCTTCTCAGTCAGCCGTTTCTTGGGTGACGACGGGTTTCCCCTCTGCATCCAGCAGCGGCGTCAATCCGCCCGCATATCCGCTGACGATAAAGAGATAATTCACGCCGGTCTCTTTGTCCACATAGATCGTTTTTGCGCTCATAAAGCCGCCTTCCTGATATACGATCTCAAACCGCTTTTCTTTTTGCATTTTGTCTGGCCTCTGCATTTTGATTTGCGTCCTGCGTTCCTCTTGCCATGCAGCCGCGCGCTATCTGTCCCAGCAGGTCTGTTTGTCCGCCTCCGTGATCGGCCGAATGACCCTGCACGGATTGCCGACAGCGACCGAATCGCTCGGAATGTCTTTGACGACGACGCTGCCGCCCCCGATCACGACATTGCTCCCGATCGTGACGCCGGGCATGACCTGCACACCGCCGCCGATCCACACATGATCGCCCACGGTGATTGGGTAAGCATACTCCAGCCCCCGCTCGCGGCACTCGGCGTCGATCGGGTGGCCGGCCGTGTAAAACCCGCAGTTCGGCGCCACGAACACGTGCTCGCCGAACGTCACCGCGGCGCAGTCGAGAATGACGAGATTGTGGTTGGCGTAAAAGTGCTCCCCGAGCCGGATGTTGTAGCCGTAATCGCACCAGAACGGGGCCGTCACGCAAAACGTCTCGCCCGTTTTCCCCAGAAGCTGCTGGAGGAGCTCCCGCATCCCGGCCGCGTCTGAGGGCCGCAGCTGATTGTAGGCATGGCACAGCTCCTTGGCCCGCACGCGGTCGGCGCAGAGCGCGCTGTCGTCGGCGTCATATAGCATCCCGCGCAGCATTTTCTCCTTCTCAGTCATGGTCATTCCTCCCGTAAATTCCGCCTCCCGGCGCGCTGTGTCTCATCTTACCACACATCCGCGCGCAGCACAACCGCAGCCGCAGCGGTCAGTTCCGCTGCGGCTGCGGTCTGCTTTCTTCCCCGCGTATCTTACTCCTTCGGCTGCTTGACGGCGAAAATGTGCATCGCCATGCCGAGACCCGTCACGCCGCAGAACACGCGGTGCATGACGCGCGCCTGCTTCGGGCCGATTTTCTTGGCCGCGGCGTGCGTGTAGTTCAGGCCGAGGATGCCTGAGCCGATGACCGACCCGCTGACGACGGCGGGCACGTCCGTCTTGCCCGTTGCAAACGCCTGCACCGTGTGTACGCCCGCGCCGAGGCACAGCAGCCCCGCGCCCGCGCCGTGGATGAGCATGCGCAGCTTGTAGTGTGCTTTGCCCCACTTCGTGTGCTTGAGCACGGCCTCCGCGCCGTCGATGGCGTAGCCCGCCACGCCGATCCACGGCCAGATTTTCTGGTACTTGCCGAGGGTGTTCATGATCTTGCAATCACATTTTTTCATGGTCGAGTGCCTCCTGAGCATTCATTTTTGGTTCTAGCCCGGCGCGCAGCCGGGACAGGGCTTCGGGGTCATTTTCCACCTCGCGCGTGACGAGCACGACGAGCTGCGCGTCCGTGCAGCCGCTCACCGCCGCCAGACAGTCGAGCAGCCGCAGCGTCGCCGCGGCATACCGCACGGGAAAGGCCACGTCACGGTCGTCGAGCGCGTCCATGCCGTGCCGCCAGACAATCGTCTGCGCGAGGCATGTCTGCTGCATGGGCGTCATTCTGGGCGGCGGGCAGGCAGGGAGCGCCGCCGCGCGCCGCAGCAGCTCCGGCCAGCGGGCATCGAGCGGCTCCGGGGACGCGAACGCCGCCGCCAGCGCCGCCGGCGGCATGGGCTCCGGCGCTGCATCGACCGTCACCCCCGGCACATCCCCGGCGGCCAGCGCCGTGATGCGGTGCCGGCAGAGCAGGCGCTGCGCTGCGCACGCGAAAGCGCGCGCGGCCGCGAGATTTTCATACGCCGTGTGCCCCGGCCGCGCCAGCAGCGCAAGCACCCGGTCGCGTACCGCCGTGACGGCGGCCGTCAGCCGCCGCTCACGCGCGCCGGGCACATACCCGTCGTCCGGCAGCGGCGCGGAGACAAAGCGCAGGGGCGCGGAGCGCTCCAGCAGCCGCCGCGCGGCCTCCGGGCACGCGGGTGATAGCCCCTGCTCCACCCGGTCGCACAGCAGCACCTCCCAGCGCGGAAAATCCCGGCACGTACGGCACAGGCTCTGCTCGCCGAGCGTGCGCTGCAGCTCACACAGGCCGTCGGCACACAGAAACGGGCAGCGCCCGTCCGTCTGCGCAAAGTACGTATCGCCCTCGCTGTCTACGCGCAGCACGCGCCGCAGCTTTGCCACCAGCGGATGCTGCAGGCGCAGGTAAGCGTCCTGCGCGTCCGGATCGACAACGATCTCCCACGCGGCGCAGCACGTCTGCGGACATGCCCCGGCCAGGCACCGGAACGCAGCGTAATCATCGGGTCGGGTCTGGTACATGGCAGCCTCCTTGCGCGTATTTTTTCTATTGTAACACATCGCGCGCCGCAGGAAAAGGGACGTTCGGCACTCCCGTGCGCAAAAAAACAGACGGACACCGAAATGTCCGTCTGTCTGTTGGTTTTTTGACCGGCCGGCAGCTTACTGCTTGACCAGATCCATAAGGTTAATGATGCCGCGCGGGCAGATATCGGCGCAGTGGCCGCAGCCGACGCACTTGTCATAGTCGATCGTGGACACGAAGTTCTCGATCTTGATGGCTTCTGCCGGGCACTCGCGCTGGCACTTCATGCAGCCGATGCAGCCGACGTCGCAGATCTTGCGCGTGACGGCGCCCTTGTCCTGATTGCGGCAGCCGACGAGCACAGCCTGCTTATACGGCACCTTCTCGATGATTTTCTTCGGGCAGGCATCAGCGCAGGCCATGCAGCCGACGCACTTGTCGCGGTCGACCTTGGCAACACCGTTGACGATGTGCATCGCACCGAACTTGCAGGCTCTGGCGCAGTTGCCGAGGCCGATGCAGGCGAAGCGGCACTCCTTGTTGCTCTTGCCGCCGAACAGCATGGCAGCCTGGCAATCCTGGGGCCCTTTGTAGTTGAAGCGCTTGACGGCGACGCCCTCCGCGCCGGAGCACGGCACGAACGCGACCATCTTCTCCTCCGCACCGGCGGAGACGCCCATGATCGCAGCGATCTTGTCGGCAGCTTCCTGGCCGCCGGCGACGCAGCAGTTGACCGGAGCCTGACCCGCCGCGACCGCAGCGGCATAACCGTCGCAGCCGGGGTAGCCGCAGCCGCCGCAGTTGGCGCCGGCGAGGCACTCACGCACGGCCTCCTGCTTGGGGTCAACTTCCACATGGAAGATTTTAGCGGCGAACGCCAGCAGCGCGCCGAAAACAGCGCCCATGATGCCGAGGACGGCGATCCCTTCGAGAATCAAAGTAAAATCCATATTTCAGCCCTCCTTAGCCGATCTTCATGCCGGAGAAGCCCATGAAAGCCAGGGCCAGCAGACCGGCGGAGACGAGGCAGATCGGGAAGCCCTCAAAGCTCTCCGGATAGTCGGCAAACTCGAGCTTCTCGCGCACGCTTGCGAACAGGCAGATGGCGAGCATGAAGCCGAGGCCGCCGAACACACCGTAGACCACGCTCTGCACAAAGCCGAAGCTGTACTGCGTGTTGAGCAGCACGACGCCGAGCACGGCGCAGTTGGTGGTGATCAGGGGCAGGTAGATGCCGAGCGCGGAGTACAGGGACGGGATAGACTTTTTGAGGAACATCTCGATGAACTGCACGAGCGCGGCGATGACGAGGATGTAAGCGATCGTCTGCAGGAAGCCCAAGCCGAGCTTGACGAGCAGGCAGTTGACGAGCCAGCAGATGGCGGACGCCAGGCCCATAACGAACGTGACGGCGAGGCCCATGCCGGCGGCGGTGTCGATCTTGCTCGAGCAGCCGAGGAACGGGCAGCAGCCGAGGAACTGCGAGAAGATGAAGTTATTCGTCAGCACGGCGCTGAGGATGATGGCAAAAATACTGGTCGTAGAACTCATGTTATGCCGCCTCCTTTTCCTGCGCTGCGAGCGCTTTTTCCTTGGCTTCCTTCTTCTCGGCAGACTTGCGCAGCGCGTACTGCATGAGCGCAATCAGGCAGCCGAGGGTGATGAAGCCGCCGATCGGGAGCGTGAGCACGAGCGCGCCGTACTCGGACGGGAAGATCTGAATGCCGTTGCCGGTGCCGATGACACCGTCGATGGTGTTGATGATGCCGGTGCCGAACGAGCCCTTGCCGAGCAGCTCACGGATGACGCACATGGCGATGAGCACGAGCGTGTAGCCGAGGCCCTGGAAGATGCCGTCGAAGAACGACGGGCCGACGGGGTTTTTCTGGCAGAACGCCTCGGCGCGGCCGATGATGATGCAGTTAACAACGATCAGCGGGATGAACACGCCCAGGGACGCGCTCAGCGCGGGAACGTAGGCCTGCAGCAGCAGGTCAACGATGGTGACGAAGCCCGCGATGACCAGCACGAAGATGGCCAGACGGATATCGTTCGGAATGACTTTGCGGATGAGGGAAATGACCACATTGCAGCAGGTCAGAATGACGAGCACGGACAGGCCCATGCCGATGCCGTTGAAGAGGCTAGTCGTGATGGCCATGGTGGCGCACATGCCGATGAGCTGCACGAGGACCGGGTTATTGGTAATGAGGCCTTCCTTGAACTGTTGTTTGATATTCATGTTTCAGCCCTCCTTAACCCAGCGACTTGGCCGCGTTGATGACGGTCTGCACTTCGGTAACGACAGCGCGGGACGTGATCGTCGCGCCGGAGATGGCGGTGATGTCGCCGCCGTCTTTGGCAAGCTTCATACCGTCGCCCTGGCCGACGAGGTTGTCGCGCCAGGCACCTTCGTTCGTGTCCGCCGCCTTGGCGCCGAGGCCGGAGGTCTCGGAGTGCTTGGTGACGTACACGCCGGTGCAGTTATAATCATCGTCCAGGCCGACGACCATGGTGATCATGCCCTGCGCGCCGGAGAACGTGGTCTCGGCGACGTAGCCGGCCTGCTGGCCGCCGGTGGTGGCGGTGCTGAGCTTGGTGATGGTGCCATCGTTCTCAAAATCGGCCTGCTCGGTGTATTCGTCGGCCGCGAGGACGTTGGCATATGCTTTCTTGGTCGTCTCGGCCGCGCGCATGGCGATGGTGTCCTTCGTCAGCTCATTGACGAGACCGAGGGCCAGCGCCATGATGGCGGACACGGCAAAGAGCACGAGCGCGAGTTTGATGATCTGGCCGCCGCCGGATTTCTTTTCAGTCTTTTCAGCCATTTGCAGCAGCCTCCTTTGCTTCTTTCTTCGCAGCCTTTGCAGCGGCCTTCTTGGCCTTGACGTCCTCACGGCTGACGCCGAACTGACGGCGCTGGGTGTGCTTGTCGAACATCCATGCGCAGCAGTTCATGATGAGGATGGCAAAGGAAACGCCCTCCGGGAAGCCGCCGAACACGCGGATGAGCACGGTCAGCGCGCCGCAGCCGACGCCGTAGATGATGCGGCCGGGAGCGGTGACGGGGCTGGTGCTGTAGTCGGTCGCCATGAAGAACGCGCCGAGCAGCAGGCCGCCGGACAGGAGGTTGTCGAGCATCCACTCGACGTGGGTGTAGCCGCCGCCGTTTTTGCTTCCGAAGATGAGCGTCAGCAGCGCGACGGTGCCGATGAACGACACGGGGATGTGCCAGGTGATGACCTTGCGGCACAGCAGGTACACGCCGCCGATGAGCAGCGCGAGCGCGCTGACTTCGCCGAGGCAGCCGGGCATGGTGCCGAGGAACATGGACTTATAAGTGAAGTACTGCGGCAGCGCCTCGCCGGCCTTCATGTAGCTGAGCGGGGTGGCCATGGTGGTCGCGTCCGCGCCGATGACGGACGTCAGGCTGCCGGGCACGACCCAGGTGGTCATGAACAGCGCGTAGGAGGCGAGCAGGAACGCACGGCCGGCGAGCGCCGGGTTGAGGAAGTTCTTGCCGATGCCGCCGTAGAGCTGCTTGACGACCACGATGGCGAAGAACGCGCCGATGATCGGCAGCCACCACTTGCAGTTGGCCGGCAGGGTGTACGCGAGCAGGATGCCCGTGACCACGGCGGACAGGTCGCCGATGGAGTCGGGCTTTTTCATGAGCTTGCGGTAAGCCCACTCAAAGAACACGCACGACACGATGGACACGGCCAGCGGGATGAGCGCCTGCGCGCCGAACTGCCACACGCCGACGCACAGCGCCGGGAGCAGGGCGATGATCACGTCGAGCATGATCTCGCGCGTGCCGCGCTTGGCGCGAACCTGAGGCTGATAGGCAGCGTCAAAGGTATATTCTTTCGGTGTCATTTCGTTTCAGCCTCCTTTGCAGCGGCTTCCGCGCGGGCCTTTTCTTCGGCCGCGCGGGCGGCGAAGAGGAGCTTCGCGGTCTTGAAGGTATGGGTCAGGGGCAGACGGCCCGGGCAATTGTACGAGCAGCTGCCGCACTCGAAGCAGTCGAGAATGTGATACTTCTGCATATTCTCGAAGTCGCGCTTCTGATAGTACTTATACATGTACAGCGGCTCGAGCTTCATCGGGCAGACGGTCAGGCACTTGCCGCAGTGGATGCACGTCGGATTCTCGACGGAGCGGTCTTCCTTGTCGGTGAAGAACAGGATGCCCGCGGTGCCCTTGATGTTGGGCGCCTCGAGATTCGTGGCGATCAGGCCCATCATGGGGCCGCCGAGGACGATCTTCTTCGGCTCGACGACGAAGCCGCCGCACTGCTCGACGATGTAGCTGAACGGCGTGCCGAAGCGGCACTGCAGGTTGTAGGACTTATCGCCCATGGCGCTGCCGGCAACGGTAAGGACACGCTCGATGCTGGGCATGCCTTCGTAGCAGGCGCGGTAGATGGCGTAAGCCGTCTGGGTACTGATGACGTTGCAGCCGACGCCGGACGGCAGGCCGCCGGGCTTGACCTCACGGTTCGTGATGGCCTTGATCTGCATCTTCTCAGCGCCCTGCGGGTACTTGACGTTCTCCGGCACGATCTCCACGCCGTACTGCGCGGGGTTTTTGGACAGGAGCAGGTCGATGGCGTCCTGCTTGTTCTTCTCGATGCCATAGTAAGCCTTGTCGAGGCCGGACGCGATGCGCGCCAGCTCGATGCCCTTGAGCAGCTCCTCGGGGTGGTTCTTCATGGTCAGGTGGTCGCCGTTGAGGTACGGCTCGCACTCTGCGCCGTTGATGATGAGGGTATCGACTTTGCCAAGGCCGCCGCGGATCTTGAACGCGGTCGGGAACATGGCACCGCCGTGACCGACGATACCGGCCTCGCGGATGCGGTCAAGGATGGCTTCGGGATCCTTCATCTGCTCGGGCGTCAGGGGCGCGAGATCCGTGCAGGGGGTGTCCTGGAAGTCATTTTCGATCACGATCGCGGGGATCATATCGCCCAGGGGGTGGGGTCTCGGCTCGATGGCGATCACCTTACCGGAGACCGTCGCGTGGATGGGAGCGGAGACGGGTGCCGGATTGTCAGCGATCTTCTGACCCATCTTCACATAATCGCCCACCGCGACCAGCGGTTTGCAGGGTGCGCCGATATGCTGCATCATCGGGAGCACGACCTGCGGCGGAGGAGCAATGACGGTCACCGGGACATCCGGCGCCTTCATGTAGTTGGGATGAACTCCGCCATGAAACTTAAAGGGCATTTGCATCACCTCTCTATTTTTTGACCCACATATATTAGCACGCCAACCTAATTTCGTCCACCAAAAATGGCGGAAAAACATCAAATTGTACTAATTTAAATATTAACGAACCTGCAAAAAAGCTGACAAATCCAACATTTCCGGAAACTTTGCAACATTTTGTGCATATTGGCTGGATTTTTCGCCGCCGCGGTCCGCGGCGCGGAAAAAAATCCGCGTCCGGGGCTTAACAAGCGCGGAAAAATCCTGTAAAATAGATAGCAAATGCGCTGCCGGCGCGCCGCCGGCAGAAAGGAGGCCACGTTATGCTGACACCCTGGGCGGATACGCTCGACCGCGCGCAGCCCCTGCCGGAGTATCCCCGGCCGCAGATGGTGCGCGACAGCTACCTGAATCTCAACGGCCCGTGGAGCTACGCGATCACGACGAGCGCAAACAAGCCCGCGCAGGCCGACGGCACGATCCTTGTGCCCTTCTCGCCCGAGAGCGAGCTGTCCGGCGTGGGGCACGTCCTGCAGCCGGAGGAATACCTGTGGTACATCCGCACGGTCACGCTGCCGGACGGATTCAACGTCGGCCGCGTGCTGCTGCACTTCGGCGCGGTCGACCAGACCGCGACCGTGTGGTGCAACGGCGTGGAGCTGGCCACGCACACGGGCGGCTACCTGCCGTTCACGGTGGACATCACCGAGGTGCTGGCCAAGGAAAACACGATCCTTGTGTGCGTGCGCGACGCGACGAACAAGTCCCAGCTCCCGCGCGGCAAGCAGACGCTGCACCCGCACGGCATCTGGTACACGCCGCAGAGCGGCATCTGGCAGACGGTCTGGCTCGAGAGCGTGCCGCAGAACTACATCCGCTCCCTGCACGTGACGCCGCTGTTTGACGCGCATCAGGTGGAGATCACCGTCGCGGGCGAAGGTCAGTGCACGATCGACCTCGAGGGCAAGCGCTTCACGTTCCCCGCGGGCGTGCCGGCGCACGTGCCGGTGCAGTCGTTTCGCCCCTGGTCGCCGGAGCACCCGACGCTCTACCCCTTCAGTGTGACGCTCGGGGACGACACGGTCTACAGCTACTTTGCCATGCGCAAGTGCAGCGTCGAGACGGACAAGGACGGCGTGCGCCGCCTGTTTCTCAACGGCAAACCGTATTTTCACAACGGCCTGCTCGACCAGGGCTACTGGCCGGACGGACTCTACACCGCGCCGAGCGACGACGCGCTCGTCTACGACATCCAGCTGGCCAAGGACATGGGCTTCAACATGCTGCGCAAGCACATCAAGGTCGAGTGCGACCGCTGGTACTATCACTGCGACCGGCTGGGCATGCTCGTCTGGCAGGACATGCCCTGCGGCGGCAGGCGCTACGACCCGCTCATCGTCTCCACCCCGCTCGTGACGGGCTGGCATCTCGACGACAGCTGGTATCCCCTCTTCGGCCGCACGAACGTGACGGCGCGCAAGGCGTTTTTGAACGAGCTGCGCGACATGGTCACCACGCTCTACAACCACCCGTGCATCGCCGTGTGGGTGCCGTTCAACGAGGGCTGGGGTCAGTTTGACAGCCAGACGGCCGTGCAGGTCATCCGGTCCGTGGACAAGACGCGCACGATCGACCCGGCCAGCGGCTGGCACGATCAGGGCTTCGGCGATGTGCGCAGCCTGCACGTGTATTTCCAGAAGTACAGGTTCCAGCCCGATAAGCTCGGCCGCGCCACGCTGCTGTCGGAGTTCGGCGGCTATGTCCACCGCGTCGAGGGCCACGCCATCGGCGGCAAGAGCGTCGGCTACAAGACGTGCGACGCCCCGCTCTCGCTCGAGTACGCGCTCCAGGCGCTCTATGACGAGCAGATCCGCCCCGCCATCGCGCAGGGCCTCAGCGCCGCGGTGTACACGCAGCTGAGCGACGTGGAGCACGAGCTCAACGGTCTCGTGACCTATGACCGCAGCATCGTGAAGCTCCCGGTGCAGACACTGCACAAGATCTTCTATATCGAAAACGAGTGAAAAAAGGCCGCCCACTGCGATCGCAGCGGGCGGTTGGTTTTTCTGTTTTGGGAGCGCTCAGTACGCCACGCCCCAGTAGATCATGCACTTGGCGGGCTTGCCGCACACGGGGCACACATCGTCGAGGTGCTCCTGCTCAAACGGGATGCAGCGGCTGGACATGCCGGCCTTGTCCTTCATCTCGAGCTCGCAGGCGAGGTCGCCGCACCACATGGTCTTGATGAAGCCGCCGTTTTTCTCCTGCAGTTCCTTGGCCTCGGCCAGCGAGTGCGCAGCATAGGTGTGCTCGTCGAGGTTGCGCTTGGCCTTGTCGAACAGGCCCTGCTGCACGGTCTCGAGCAGCTCAGGGATGCGCGCCTCCAGCTCATCGAGCGCGACGGTGATCTTCTCGCCGTTGTCGCGGCGGACGGCGACGCAGTGGCCGGCCTCGATGTCCTTCGGGCCGATCTCGACGCGCAGCGGCACGCCCTTCATCTCCCAGTTGGCGAACTTCCAGCCGGGGCTGTTGTCGCTGAAGTCGCCCTGCGCGCGCAGGCCGGCGGCCTTCAGGCGCGCGATGAGCTCCTCGGCCTTCTCGGTCACGCCGGGCTTGTGCGCCGCGATGGGCAGCACGATGACCTGGATCGGCGCAATGTGCGGCGGCAGGACGAGACCGTTGTTGTCGCCGTGGGTCATGATGAGGCCGCCGATAACGCGCGTGGACATGCCCCACGAGGTCTGGTGCGGATAGGCCTGCTGGTTGTTCTTGTCGGTGTAGGTGATATCGAACGCGCGGGCAAACCCGTCGCCGAAGTAGTGGCTCGTGCCGGACTGGAGCGCCTTGTGGTCGTGCATCATGCACTCGATGGTGTAGGTGTTTTCGGCGCCGGCGAACTTCTCCTTGTCGGTCTTGTTGCCGCGGATGACAGGCATGGCCAGCTCCTGCTCGCAGGTCTCGGCATAAATTTCGAGCATCTGCAGCGTCTCCTTGCGGGCCTCGGCCTCAGTGGCGTGCAGGGTGTGGCCCTCCTGCCAGAGGAACTCACGCCCGCGCAGGAACGGGCGGGTGGTCTTTTCCCAGCGCATGACGCTGCACCACTGGTTATACAGGCACGGCAGGTCGCGCCAGCTGTGCACGATGTGGCTCCAGTGCTGGCAGAAGAGCGTCTCGGACGTCGGGCGCACGCACAGGCGCTCCGGCAGCTCCTCGCTGCCGCCCATCGTGACCCACGCGCACTCGGGCGCGAAGCCCTCGACGTGATCCTTCTCCTTCTGCAGCAGGCTCTCGGGGATCAGCATCGGCATGGCCACGTTCTGGTGGCCGGTCGCCTTGAACTTGCCGTCGAGTATCTTCTGGATGTTCTCCCAGATGGCGTAGCCATACGGGCGCATGATGAACAGGCCCTTGACATCGGAATAGTCCACGAGCTCCGCCTTGATACACACGTCGGTGAACCACTGGGCGAAGTCGACTTCCATATCGGTGATCTGCTCGACCTTCTTTTCTTTGGCCATAAGCGCAACACTCCTCTGTATGCCGCGCAGAGATCCCGCGCGGGCGTATTCATAATGTATGGGGTAACTTATATAGTGTATAGAATCCGCCGCCGCTTGTCAAGCGCCAAGCAGCTCCTGCACCGCGAAAATTCCGATCATGACGGCGATGAGAAAGTACATCACGACCGCGGCGACGGAGTGCCGCGCCGGCCGGCGGTCAAACAGCTGGCCCACGCACCAGAACACGAGCAGGCCGGTGCCGATCCAGTAGACCGGGTTGAGCGCGACGGCCATGACCGTCACCTCCACGATCAGCAGTGCGAACACCGCGATCTGCCACGTGCGGATGCGCCGCGCGCGGCTGTTGCAGTAGATCTCGCGCCAGGCGTCTGAAAGCTCGCGGCGCTGGCGGCGGAAAAACGACTCGCGCGGCTGTTTCGGCGCGGGCTCGCCCGTTTCGGCCGGCGTTTCGGCCGTCTCGGGCACAGTTTCGACGGTTTCGGCCGCGGTTTCGGGTTCCGTTTCGGTGTAGGGGCGCTCTTGTTCCATGCGTTCCACTCCTTTCCGGTTTTTCGGAAAACCGGTCCTTTTTCCTCAGGATACCCCGCCGCAGGCCGCCTGTCAAGCACCCGAATCCGGTCGAAAAGTGCATTTCGGGCTTGACCGCACACCATTCGTGCAATATAATATGTAAATTAGTGATGCTATTTCAAGATGCAATCGAACCCCCTGGAGGTGACCATCTATTAACAGACAGAGTTACATGGCGGAGATCAGCAGCCTGCTCGGCCTGATCACCGACGACAATACCCGTCAGGCGCTCATCGCGCAGATGGAGAACATGTTTGATAACGCCCCCGATGAGGAGCGCCTCATTCAAGAGATCGGCAACCCGACGAAAGTGGCCGTTGCCCTCATCCGGTATGCCGACAGCGGCAAGGTCACGCCGGCCGCCGCGCCCGTCGTTGCGCCCGAGCAGGCGCCGAAGCGCACGCCGCAGCCGCGCCCGCGTGCCGAGCAGTACCGCCCGATGACCGCGGCCGCGGCGCAAAAGCCCGCGCCGTCGTTCACGTTCCCGGAGCCGCTGGAGAACCCCGACGAGCCCGAAACGGACGAAGCGCCCGTGCTCGACGGTCAGTTCTCGTTTGACGAGCAGCCCGAGGAAGGCTACTATGACGAACAGCCCACGGACGACGGCTACTACGACGAGCAGCCTGCCGGTGACGACGGCTACTACGACGAGCAACCCGCCGGCGACGACGGCTACTACGACGAGCAGCCTGCCGGCGACGACGGCTACTACGACGAGCAGCCTGCCGGCGACGACGACTATGACGACCCGAACTACGCCACCGACGGCGAGGAAGGGTATTATGACGAGGCCTATTACGAGGACGAGCCGGCCTACAAGACGAACGTCTTTCTGGCCGTTCTCTACACGCTCGGCGCGATCGTGATCGGCGTGCCGGTGCTGGCCGTGCTGCTGGTGCTGGATCTGGCCGTGCTGGCCATCGGCGTCGCGTGCGGCGCCGGCGGCGTGGGCCTGATCGCAACGGCCTTCATCGGCCTGCCCATGGTGGCGGATATGCTCATCCTGCTCGGCGGCGGCGCCGCCGTGATCGCCATCGCGCTGGTCGTGATCTGGCTGGCCATCTGGCTGTTCATCCGCATGGTCATCGGCTGGGTCCGGCTGCTTGTGCGCCTGGGTAAGCGCTGGTGCAGAAAGGAGATCGCCGCATGAAAAAAGCCTGGAAAACCATTCTCATCATCGCGCTGTGCGTCCTGATCGTCGGCGAGATCGTGCTTGGCGTCGGTCTTGCGACCGGCGGCAGCCCCGACCGCATCTGGGAAGCGGCGTATGAGCACTACGACATCGGTGCGATCTTCGCCCTCATCAAGTCCTCCGGCATCGCGGACCTGCTGGCGAGCATCGGCCTGTAAGAAAAGCAAAACATGAGGCGGCGAGCGTGGCTCGCCGCCTCATTTCATTTTATTTCATTTTAAAGAGCAGCACGCCGCCCGTCATCAGCGCGAGCCCCGCCCACTTGCTCCAGCCGAAGGCGAGCTTTTCCGTGCCCATGATGCCGAAGGCGTCGATGGCCGCGGCCGCAGAAAGCTGCGCGATGAGGATCGTCGCCACGGCGAGCGTCGGGCCGAGCCTGCCCATGCCGAGCATGACCGTGACCGTGATGGCCAGCGCCAGCACACCGCCGAACCAGCAGTATTTCGGCGCGGCGCCCAGCGCGGCAAAGCTGCCCGTGCGCCAGAGCACCAGCACCAGCAGCGACAGCACCGCCGCCACGCACTGCACGAAGGCATTGGTCTCCATCGTACCGATGTGTTCGCTCAGGCGCGTGTTCATCACGCCCTGAATGCTCATCGCCGCCCCGGCGAGGATGCACGCGAGAAATCCACCCAAAATTCATCGGCTCCTTCCGAATAATCCTTGCACTGCCGCGCGAAATGTGTTACACTGTGTCGTACTGAAAAACATTTGCCCGCAGCACGCGAACAAAGGAGGGGCTGTTTATGGCCGCAGGCAGCAAACCGAAATACTATCTCGTGGAGGCGAGCGTCCTGCCCGAGATCTTTGCCAAGGTGATCGAGGCCAAGGAGCTGCTCGAGACCGGCCAAGTGCGCACGGTGGCGGACGCCGTGGCGCGCGTGGACATCAGCCGCAGCGCGTTTTATAAATACAAGGACTTCGTGTCCCCGTTTCAGGACATGTCGCGCGGCCATCTCGTGACGTTCAACCTCGAGCTGCTCGACCGGCAGGGCGTGCTGTCGTCCGTCCTTGCTATTTTTGCCGAAAACGGCGCAAATATACTCACCATCAACCAGAGCATTCCGACGAGCGGCGTCGCCCCGGTGACGATCACGGCCGCGACCGAGAACATGCAGACGACGATGGAGGCGTTCATGGCGGCGCTCAAAGCGGCCGAGGGCATCATCCGCGTGCACCTCATGGCCGGCTGAAGAAAAAAGCAAACGAAAAAGCATCCCCGGATCGACACGATCCGGGGATGTCCGTCCGTTAAAAAGTCCGTGCCGAACTTTTTAACAGACGGACAGCAAAATCGGATTCGAGGCGGGCCTTGCCCCCTCGAGCTCCCCCGCTGCTCTGTCCGCTTTGCACTTGCGCGCAGGTTCCAACAGTTTTACAGCCCCGGGCCAATTACGGTCCGAGGCTGTTTTCGCTTCATATCGATTTATCTTTTCACTCGAGCAGCTGCGCGCGGCCGCCGTGCAGGCGGATCTTCCCGGCGCAGAAGCGCTTGACCGCCTCAGGCAGCAGCTTCCACTCCGCGTCAGTGAGCACGCGGCGCTTGAGCGTCGTGAGATCGTCGTCCTCAAGCACGGGCACGGCCTTTTGCAGCAGCACCGGGCCAACGCCTCCGTTCTCGTCCACGAGGTACGCCGTCGCCCCCGTGACCTTCAGGCCGCGGGCGAGCACCGCCTCATGCACCGCGTCGCCGCGCAGCGTCTCAAACGCCGGGATGAGCGACGGCTGCACCGCGATGACCTTGTTGTGGAAGCTCCTGGCCGTCTCGCGGCCGACGCCGGGATAAAACCCCGCGTTGATGACGAGCTCGATGTCCATGTCCTTGAGCTTGTTGCGGATGGCCATGTCGTACGACGTGTCGTTCGGGAACATGGCCGGCTCGACGACGACGGTCTCGATGCCGGCGTTGCGCGCGCGCTTGAGCGCGTAGGCATTGGCGTCGGACGAGATGACGGCGACGAGCTGCAGCTCCGGGATCTCGCCGAAAAACACGGAGTCCAGCAGACTTTGCAATTTTGTTCCCTTGCCGGAAACCAGAACAGCACTGCGGATCATTTTGCTCGTTTACTCCTTCCCAAGCAGCCGTGCGGCCGTGGCGCGGTTATTGTCCTCCTGACGGTTGAGCAGCTCGGTGCGGCGGCGCAGCTCCTCGCCTCTGCCGGCGAGCGCGACGGCCGAATCGATCAGGTCGGACAGGTCCTTCTCGTTGAGCGCCTCGAACTGCATATAGTTATTCTGCTCGACATAGTCGAGAAACGCCGTGACCTTCGGGTCATAGGCAACGCCGATGAGCGGCACGCCCTGTCCGGCGGCAAAAATCAGTCCGTGCAGCCGCATGGACACGACCGTCGTCATGCGCGAGAGCACGCCGATGACCTCGCCGGTGGACATCTGCTCGTCGATCATATAATACGGGATGCTCAAATGCTCCGTGACGAGCCGGCTGGCCTCGCCGTCGGTGCGGAAATTG
Organism: Clostridiales bacterium; assembly: GCA_025757645.1. NCBI lineage: Bacteria > Bacillati > Bacillota > Clostridia > Eubacteriales > Clostridiales bacterium. Next base: position 719,708 of record CP107216.1, on the reverse strand, counting down.
ATGCTGAGGAACACCGGCGTCAGGCCGTATTTCAGGTAGGCGTACACAGCGCCGGCGGCGAACACGGTGGCCTTTTCCTCAATGCCGGGCCACTTGCGCAGCACGAAGCCGATATACTTGCCGTCCGGGTCCATATCGTGCTCGCGCAGAATGCGGTCGATGCGGCTGCGCTCTGCGGCCGGCAGCGTGAGCGCGGGGTCGGACGCGAGGATGACCTCCGGGTCCGTGACGCCGAAATCGCTGAGCGTCTCGCGGCTGTCCGGCTCGCGGAGGGTGATCTTGTCGACGCAGTCGTTGATGATGCGCGCGGCGAGCTGCCGGTCGCGCTCATAAACGATCGGGCCGATGCCGCAGCCGTACATCTGCACCTTGCAGCCGCAGCGGTGCGCCATGCGGATCGTGCCGAGATAATACCATAAGCTCAGCCGGCTCGTGACGTCCTGCATGAGGCTGCCGCCGCCGCTGATAAACAGCAGGCTGCGGCGCAGGATGCGCCGGATGGCAAAAAGATGAAACCGGTGGCAGGCGTTGACGCCGCAGGCGCTGCGCGTGTCCTTCGGCCGGCGGGAGAGCACGGTCACGGGCATATGCGGGTCGATGCGGCGCATCTCGCCGATGATAGCCTGCAAAATGGCGTCGTCGCCGGTGTTGCCGAAGCCGTAGGCGCCGCAGATGAGCACGCCGTCGCGCACACCGTCGCGCCGGTTGCGCTCCATGCGGAAGACCGCGTGGTAGATCTCCAGCTGGCGCAGGCCGGTGGCCTCCTCGGAAAAGTCGGCCTTGCCGCGCCGGTAGAGCGCCTCGCCCATCTCGCGGCGGTAGTTTTCGTCGAGCGCGTAGCGCGCGAGATAGGCCGCGAGCATGCGCACGTCGCCGGGTTCGATGAGCAGGCCGGTCACGCCGTGCTCGATGATGGCCGGCACGCCGCCGACGTTCGAGGCTACGGTGGCCAGATGCGCGCGCGCGCCCTCTGGCAGCGCATAGGGAAACGCCTCCGACACGGACGAGAGCGTGTTGATATCGAGCGCGCCGTAGAAGCTGTCGAGGTCGTTGACCCAGCCGAGGAAGAACACGCTGTCCTCAAGGTTCAGCTCCTTTGTGAGCGCCTCGAGCTTTTTGCGCTCCTTACCGTCGCCCGCAATGGCGAGGCGCAGCTGCGGGCAGGCCTTTTTGGCCAGCGCCACTGCGCGCAGGAGCGTCGGGATATCCTTCACGGGGTCGAGCCGGGCGGCAATGCCCGCGATGACGTCGCCCTCATGCACGGTATAGCCGAACTGCGCGAAATACGCCGCACGGTCGGTCTTGGGCACGACGTGGGAAAAGTCGAGCCCGTTGTAGATGGAAAAGAGCCGGTTCGGCTCAAAGCCGCGGTCGATGAGCCGCTGGCGGATGGGGTCGGACACGCACACGCGGTAATCGAGTTGGTGCAGGGCCCAGGTATTGAGCGTACCGTAGACGGCGCGGGCGAACGGCCGGCCGAGATAGTCGAGCCGGTAGTCGCTGTGCACAGTGCTGATGACCGGCACATGCAAATGCCGGCGCAGCAGCGCTCCGGTAACGTTTGCGAGCGCGCCGTGGCAGTGCACGAGGTCATACTCCCCGTCGCGGATGATCCGCCTGAGCGCCCTGAGGTTTGCCAAAAAGCCCTTGCCGAGCACCATCGTCGGGATACCGAGCGCGGCCGCACCGTCGGCAAAATCGCCGGCGCGGAAGCACACGAGCTGCACGTCGATGATCTGATTGAGATATTTCAACACGGAGTAAACATGCGTCCGGGCGCCGCCGGTATCGCCTCCGCTGATCACGTGGATTACTTTCACTTTACCCTCCAAAGCACTTGTGCGCGCCGCGAAAACACGGTATAATGCGCTCGTACAGGCACTTATGCATTCCCGCGCGAAATCAAAGCGCGGATTCAGATTATTATACTGTATGATTCCACTATGGTCAAGTTTTGGAGGCCCGCAATGACGAAAATTTATCTGATCCGGCACGCGGAAGCGGAGGGCAACCTCTACCGCCGCATTCAGGGACGCTGGGACGGGAGCATCACCCCGCTCGGCCTGCAGCAGATCGATGCGCTCGCGCAGCGGTTCCGCCGCGAACACATCGACGCGCTCTACTGCAGCGATTTGTCACGCGCGCGCGCAACGGCCGAGGCGATCACGCGCTATCATGACATTCCGGCCGTGGTCACGCCGCGCCTGACAGAGATCTGCATGGGCGTGTGGGAGGGCCGCGCCTGGGGCGATATCGAGCACGAATTCCCGGAGCAGATGCGCTATTTCAACACCGACCCCGACCGCTGGTCCGTGCCCGGCTGCGAGCCGCTCCGCGACGTGCAAAAGCGCATGAAGCGCGCCATAGAGGATCTCGCCGCGCGGCACGACGGGCAGACGATCGTCCTCGTGAGCCACGGCATGGCCATCCGCGCCTATCTGTGCACGGTGCTGGGCATCCCGAACAGCGAGATGGCCACCCTGCCCTACGGCGACAACACGTCCGTGAGCCTGCTGCTCGTCGACGGCGAGCGCACGACCGTGGAGTATTATAACGACAACCGCCACCTCCCGCCCGCGCTGAGCACCTTCGGCCGCCAGACCTGGTGGCGCGGCAGCGGCAGCGGCGTGGAGGATCTGCGCTATGAGCCGCTGCGCTTCCCGCGCGACGAGGCGTTTTACCTCCAGTGCTACCGGGACGCCTGGCGCAACGTGCACGAGACGGACGAGGGTTTCGTGCCCGAGCTCTATGCCCGCAGCGCCGCCCGGCACGCGCAGGAGCATCCCGGCTCCGTCGTGCGCGTCCTGAGCGGGGACCGCGTCGTCGGCCTCGTCGAGCTCGACCCCGGGCGCGACGAGCAGTCCGGCTGCGGCTGGATCAGCCTGCTGTATATGCTGCCGGAGTACCGCGGCCGCGGCTGGGCGATCCAGCTGCTGGGCTACGCGTTCTGGTTTTATGAGAATCACGACCGTACGGCCGTGCGCCTGCACGTGTCGGAAAACAATGCCCGGGCCATCACGTTCTACCAACGCAGCGGCTTCGTGCAGATCGGGCGCGACCCCGGCGTGCGCGCGCACCTGCTGCTCATGGGCCGGCTCATCCACAGGACGGTGACGCATGGAACGGTGTGATTTTCTGCCCGTCTCCGCCGAGGAGATGCACGAGCGCGGCTGGTGGTGGTACGATGCGCTCGTCGTCGGCGGCGACGCATATGTCGATCATCCGAGCTTCGGCACGGCGGTCATCAGCCGCGTGCTCGAGGCCGAGGGCCTGCGCGTGGCCGTGCTCGCGCAGCCGGACTGGCACGACGCGGAGGCCTTCCGCGCCATGGGCCGGCCGCGGCTGGGCGTGTTCATCGGCGCAGGCAATCTCGACTCCATGGTCGCGCACTACACGGCGGCCAAGCGCCGCCGCAGCGAGGATTTTTACTCCCCCGGCAAGCGCTCCGGCTGCCGGCCCGACCGCGCGGCCATCGTCTACTGCAACCGCGCGCGCGAGGCCTTCGGCCCCGACATGCCGATCATCCTCGGCTCGCTCGAGGCGAGCCTGCGCCGTTTCGCACACTACGATTACTGGGACGATTCCGTCCGCCGCGCCATCCTCTTCGACGCCCCGGCCGACCTGCTGGTCTACGGCATGGGCGAGGCAGCGACGATCGAGATCGCCCACCGCCTGAAGAAAAAGCAGTCTGTGCGCACGATGACGGACATCCCCGGCACGGGCTACATCACACGTGACCCCTCCGTGTGCAAATTTGACCACATCACGCTCCCGTCGTTCGAGGACGTGCGCGATGATAAGCGCCTCTATGCCGAGGCCACGCGCACCGAATACGCCGAGCACGACCCCATCCGCGGCCGCGCCATGATCCAGCCGTGCGAGGGGCGCTATCTGATCATCAACCCGCCCGCCATGCCGCTCGACACGAAGGAGCTCGACCGCGTGGCCGAGCTGCCCTATACCCGCGAGTGGCACCCCATGTACGAGCCGCTTGGCGGCGTGCCCGCGATCGAGGAGGTGCGCTTTAGCGTGATCCACAACCGCGGCTGCTTCGGCGGGTGCAATTTCTGCGCGCTGGCGTTCCACCAGGGCCGCATGATCACGAGCCGCAGCCACGCGAGCGTCATCCGCGAGGTCGAGGCCATGACGCACCACCCGCTCTGGAAGGGGTACGTATCCGATGTCGGCGGCCCGTCGGCAAATTTCCGCCACCCATCGTGCCGCCAGCAGCTGGAGCGCGGCATGTGCCCGAACCGGCTGTGCCTCGCGCCGACGCCGTGCCCGAATATCGACGCCGACCACTCGGACTATCTCGCCCTGCTGCGCAAGCTGCGCCAGATCCCCGGCGTGAAGAAGGTGTTCGTGCGCAGCGGCATCCGCTATGACTACATGCTCTGCGACGATAACGACGCGTTCTTCCGTGAGCTCGTGCGCTACCACATCTCCGGCCAGCTCAAGGTCGCGCCCGAGCACTGCATCGACTCCGTGCTCGACTATATGGGCAAGCCCCACATTGGCACGTACGAGCGCTTCATGGACGAATACCGCCAGCTCAACCACAGGTATGATAAGGAACAGTACGTCGTGCCGTACCTCATGAGCTCGCACCCCGGCAGCACGCTCGCCGACGCCGTGGCCCTCGCGGAGTATCTCAACCGCCGCGGCCGCCAGCCCGAGCAGGTGCAGGATTTTTACCCCACCCCCGGCACGATCAGCACATGCATGTACCACACCGGCATCGATCCGCGCACGATGCAGCCGGTCTACGTCGCCAAGACGCCGCATGAAAAGGACATGCAACGCGCGCTGCTGCAGTGGCGCCGGCCGGACAAGCGCCGGCTCGTCATTCAGGCGCTGCACGAGGCCGGGCGCGAGGATCTGATCGGCTTCGGCAAGGACTGTCTCGTCCGCCCGATGACCGACCGGCGCAAGCCCGCCAGACCCGCCGAACCCCAGCCGCCCCAGCGCAAATACGGCAAGGTCTACGGCGGCGGCAAAAAGCCCGCGTCCGCCCGCGCCGCACAGAGCGGCAGGGCCGGAAAGTCCGCCAAATCCAGCAAACCCGGCCGGTCCGGAACGTCCGCCAAGCCGGGCGCGCCCCGCTCCGGCGGCAGGGGCACGCAGCCCCCGCGCGGGAAAGGCGGCCGCCGATGAGCTATCTCTTTCTCTACCTCGCCGCCATCAACATCATCGCCTTCGCCGCCATGGGCATCGACAAGGCGAAGGCCCGCGCGGGCAAATGGCGCATCGCGGAGGGCACGCTCTTCGCCCTCGCCGCGCTCGGCGGGGCGCTCGGCGGCACGCTGGGCATGCGCATGTTCCACCACAAGACGAAACATAAGGAATTTCGCTTCGGCTTTCCCGCGCTGCTGTGCCTGCAGTGCGCGGCCGTGGTGTATCTCATTCTGATCTGGAAGCAGGTGATCTGATATGACCCCCACCCTACTCGCCTATCAAATCGACCCGAAAAAACTCGGGAAAATGCAGATCGTGTGCCTGCGGCTCGGCATCCGGGTGCAGGCGGTCGACCCGGCCGACTTCGGCCAGACGATCGGCGCGCTGGCCGGCGTGCTGCCGCGCGAGCCGGACGCCCCCGCCGCCCCGCTCCCGGGGGAGATGCTCGTCATGGCGCACTTTCGCCCCGGCCTGCTCGAGGGGATGCTGCAGGGATGGCGCGCCGCGCACATCCCGCCCGTCGCGCTCAAGGCCATGCTGACGGACACGAACGCCGCCTGGACGGCCACCGCGCTCTACGCCGAGATCGCCAGGGAGCACGCCGCCATGCACAGCGGCGGCCGCGCGCACAAGGCGTGAAATTTCACGATTTACAGCAAAAAACCGATTGACAAGCGTTCACGCCTGTACTATGCTATGGACACAGGTGTGCACCTACCGGCAGTCAGGCGAGGAAAGTCTGACTGCTTTTGTATTTGCCGCCGACATTGCCAAGGGGTCCCGCCTATGAAACACAATCAGATCCGTCAAGTCGTTTTCCCGATCCTGGCCGCGCTCATCTGGGGCACCGCCTTCGTCGCGCAGGACGTCTGCGCCGATACGATCGGCACATTCACGTTCAACGCCGTGCGCTATTTCATCGCCGTGCTCGCGCTGCTGGTGCTCATCGCGGTGCTGCATGCCGTGCATAAGGACCGCCCGCAGCCCACGGAGGCGGAAAAACGCGCCGGACGCAGACAGCTCTGGCTCGGCGGCTTTTGCTGCGGCACGGCGCTGGCCATCGCCTCGAACTTCCAGCAGGCCGGCATCACCGCCGGGACGGACGCCGGAAAGGCGGGCTTTCTCACGGCGCTGTACGTGGTGCTCGTGCCAGTGTTCGGCCTGTTTTTCAGGCGCAAGGTCAGCCTGCCGGTATGGATCGCGGTCGTGCTGTCGGTCGTATCCCTGTACCTGCTGTGCATCAAGGGCAGCTTCCGCCTCGCCGCGGGCGACCTGCTCGTGCTCGTGTGCGCGGTGTGCTTTGCCGTGCACATTCTGGTCATCGACCACTTCGGTGCAACGTGCGATGGGGTGAAGCTCAGCTGCGTGCAGTTTCTGTTCGCGGGGCTGTGGTCGGCCGTGTGCATCCCGTTTTTCGAGCACGTGGACGCCGCCGCCCTGCTCTCGTGCGCGCTGCCGCTGCTGTATGTGGGCGTGTTCTCGTGCGGTGTGGGCTACACGCTGCAGATCCTCGCGCAGAAGGACTCCAACCCCACGGTCGTCACCATCCTGCTGAGCCTTGAGAGCGTGTTCGCCGTCATCGCGGGCGCGATCATTCTACACCAGCACATGACCCCGCGCGAATACCTCGGCTGCGCGCTGATGTTCCTCGCCGTCGTCCTCGCGCAGATCCCGCTGCCGGCCAAGGCCGCCCGCGCGGGAAAATAAGCAAAACCCCGCCGGTCGGCGGGGTTTTTCGCACACACGCAGCTGCGCGCAAATGCCCCTTGCATTTTTGCCCAAATTGGGCTATAATTCTTGTCAAGAAATTCACAGAAAGTGTATGTACAAGGAGGTCGATTCCCCATGAAACTGACACCCGAACAACAGGCCGTGCTCGACGGCAGCAAGGGCGCCGTCATGGCCAAGGTCATGAAAACGCTCGTCATGTACGGCGACGCCTTCGGCGCGGAAAAGATGGTGCCCGTCACGAGCACCTACGGCCACACGGTCATCAGCTTCGGCATCAACGCCATGAAGCCGGTCTATGACCTGTATGACCAGCTGATCGAGGCCGGCGCGTTTTCCGAGCAGAAATTCACCGCCGACCCGCTCCCGCTCGACAAGAACGTCCCCTCGAACCCGCTGCAGGATCTGGTGTTCCACCAGTTCATGTATAAGCAGCAGGCGCGCTACGAGGCCCAGCTGAGAAAGCTCGGCATCCTCAGCGACAAGGACTACACCTGCACCTGCTACCTCGACGAGGTGGGCAACAAGCCCAAGCAGGGCGAGGTGCTCTCGTGGGCGGAGTCGTCCGCCGTGGTGTACGCCAACAGCGTGCTCGGCGCGCGCTGCAACCGCAACTCCGGCATGATCGAGCTCATGGGCTCTATCGCCGGCTGCGTGCCGTATTTCGGTTTTCTGACCGACGACGGACGAAAGGCCGACTGGATCGTCGAGGTGCGCACGACGAAAAAGCCCGAGCCGCAGCTGCTCGGCTCCGCCATCGGCATGAAGGTCATGGAAAAAGTGCCGTATGTCAAGGGGCTTGACCAGTGGATCGGCACGGAGATCAATGAGGATGCCATCGCGTATCTCAAGGACTTCGGCGCAGCCACCGCGTCCAACGGCGCCGTGGGCCTGTACCACATCGAGCACCTCACGCCCGAGGCCGTGCAGCAGGGCGAGGCGCTCATCCGCGACGGTGCGCCCGTGTACGTCATCGACGACGCGGAGCTCCAGCGCGTGCGCGAGAGCTATCCGTGCGTGTGGAAGAATCTCAACGCCAAGCCGAAGCTGTGCTTCATGGGCTGCCCGCACATGACGCTCCACCAGCTCATCGACACGACCGAGCGCGTCGAGGCCAGCCTCCGGGCGCACGGTCAGCGCAAGGTCTGCATCCCGACGGTGTTCACCGCCGCACCCGGCGTTATCGAGGAATTTGAAAAGACAGAGTACGCACCCCGCCTGCGCAACACCGGCGTCGTGCTCAGCTACATCTGCCCGCTCATGTACATGAACAACCCGCTCAGCAAAGCCATGCCCGTCATCACCTCGTCGAACAAGCTGCGCACGTATTCGACCGCGCGCTACTACACCGAGGATGAGATCATCACCATGATTACGAAGGGGGCCAACTAATATGAAACAGTTTCAGGGCCGCGTCATCTGTCCCGGCACGTGCGAGGCGGAAGCCCTCGTGTCGCACGGCGGCTTCAACACGCTCGCCAGCTATCAGATGGCCTTGATGTTCCACGACAAGCAGGTCAAATGCGGCGACCAGAACAACCCCGACCTGTATAAAAAGCCGATGATCGGCAAGGCTCTGTGCCTGCCGGAGACGATCGGCTCGACCACCGGCGGCATGGTGCTCTACACAGCCTGCGCCTCCGGGCAGCAGCCGGCGTGCATGCTCTTTTCCAAGCACATCGACTCGCTGGCGGCCTCGGGCGCGATCCTCGCGTCCGTGTGGACGGACGCCGATATGCCGGTCATCGACTGCCTGGGCGACGAATTTCTCGCCGCCGTGCAGACGGGGCAGACCGTGCGCGTGCTCGACGGCGGCATCGTCGAGGTGGCATAACACTTTATGGAAAGGAAACGGGGCTGACCGGCCGGTCAGCCCCGTTTTTGCGCCATGCGTCGGAAGGCATTTCATCGAGGCGCGAATCATGCATCATTCCAAGATGTCTGAGCCGCAGGGGCGCCCGAGGGGGCAAGGCCCGCTTCGAATGAGATCATGCATCGCCCCTGGCGATGCCTTCTCCTTGAGGAGAAGGCTTTCAACGTCCTTCAGCGCTGCCCCACCGCAGCCCGCGCATTGTCTTTTCCCGCCGCACGTGCTACAATTTATTATTCTCGTCTTGTCAGGAGGTGCCGCCATGCAGCCGCGATCCCGCCGCGCCGTCATCGTGCTCGATGCGCTGGGCCTTGCCGCGCTCGCGGCACTGTTCGTGCTCTGGTGCGTGCGCACGCCGGGTCTGTCCGTCCCGGGCGGCATCGCCGCCGGGTGCAGCGCGGCGCTGTTTGCCGCCGTGGGGCTGCGGTTCGTGCCCGCGTGGGTGCACTTCTGGCAGCGTGAGGGCGATGCGCCCGCCGCCGTTCCGGCGGCCGAACCCGCGCACATGGGCTCGCGCATTTTCGCTGCGCTGCTCGCGCTCGATCTCGTCCTGCTCCTGCTCACGTGGAGCGTCCGCGCCCTCGCCGGGCAGCCGGAAACGCTCGCGCAGGCGCTCGAATTCTGGCGCTGCACCGACAGCCGGCACTATCTTGACATCGCGCGCGACGGCTACATCGCCGCCGGCGATCCCGACCGCGTCGTGCAGCTCGTGTTCCTGCCGGGCTACCCGCTCGTGGTGCGCGCGGTGATGCGCCTCATTCCCTCGGACATCTGCGCGGGGCTGCTCACATCGGCGCTGTGCTTCGCGGGCGCGGGGTGCATGATCTACCGGCTGCTGCGGCTCGACCTGCCGCACCGCGACGCCGTGCGCGCGCTGCGCTTTCTCGCGCTCGCGCCGGGGTGCTTTTTCTTCGCCGCGCCCATGAGCGAAAGTCTGTTTCTGCTGCTGACGGCCGCGGCGCTCTACCTCGCCCGCACGCGCCGGCCCATCCTCGGCGGGCTGTGCGGAGCCTATGCCGCGTTCACGCGCTCGCTCGGGCTGCTGCTGTTCGTGCCGCTGCTGTGGGAGCTCGTGCACGACGCCGTGCAGCGCCGCCGGGTGGACACCCGGCAGGTCGTCGGCGCGCTGCTCGTGCCGCTCGGCTTCGCGGCGTATTGTTATATCAACTGGCGCGTATCTGGAAACCCGTTTCAGTTTCTCATCTACCAGCGCGAGCACTGGAACCAGCGCACGGGCCTGTTTTTCAGCACCGCCGCGTATCAGACGGACTATTTTCTGCGCAGTCTGACCTCCGGCGTCTGGCGCGACGCGCTCGGCCTCTGGCTGCCGAACCTGATCGCGTGCTTTGCTGCGCTCGGCCTGCTGGCCGCGGCCGCGCCGAAGCTGCGCGCGAGCCAGACGGCGTGGTTTCTCGCGTATTACATCGTCGCCGTCGGCGCGACGTGGCTGCTGAGCGCGCCGCGCTACCTGCTCGTGCTGCTGCCGGTGCCGCTGGCACTGGCGCAGTGCACGCGAGCGCGCACCGCCGGGCGCGTCCTTACCGCCCTGAGCGCGCTCGCCTCGCTCGGCTATCTCGCCGCATTCGCCCTGCGCTGGCAGGTGTGGTAAGGCGGCAAAAGAAGGCACACCCATCGTTCCGCTCAAAAAAGCGCAAATAAAGAAAGAGGGCCGCCTGCGTATTCCCAGCAGGCAGCCCATCGCAGCTGTAACTTCCGCCGTCCGGAAGCCGATTACAGAATTTTCGGAATGAGAAAGGCCAACAGCAAAAGCACAACGATCGCAACCATGATGTTGCCAAGCAGATTGAAAAAGAATTTCATGACATCATCCACTCACAATTCACGCAATTTCCGGCACTCCGGCAATCTCTGACCGCCGCCGGTACCGTCACAGAAAACACCTTTCAGGTATCACAGATCCGCGCAATGCGCAATCATAAATTGGGAATTTTTTCGTTTTTTGGGCTTTTCTCGAGGCAGCCCCGCTTAAGTGTCCTTTTAATGGGACAGCAAATATGCTATCATCGAACCAAATCGCAAGGAGGGATCTTATGCTGCACCTGCTCTATGGCCCTGCCGCCAGCGGCAAGACCGACCTGCTCATGGGGCGCATCCGCACAGCCGTCGCGGCGCGCACGCCGGGGCAGGTGCTGCTCGTGCCGGAGCAATACAGCCACGAGGCCGAGCGCGCGCTGTGCGCCGCCTGCGGCGACAGCCTGAGTCTGTACGCCGAGGTGCTGAGCTTCACGGGGCTGGCGCGCCGCGTCGCGGCCGAGACCGGCGCGGGCGAGGCGCCGCTGCTCGATCAGGGCGGGCGGCTGCTGTGCATGGCGCTGGCACTGAGCCAGGTGGCGCCGCGGCTGCGGCTGTTCGGCGCGGCCGCCCGCCGGCCGCAGATGCAGCAGACGCTCCTCGGCGCGGTCGATGAGCTCAAGACCGCGTGCGTCACGCCCGACGCGCTCGAGGCCACGGCCGCGCGCTGCCCCGGCTATCTGGGCGACAAGCTGCGCGACCTTGCGCTCGTGCTCGCGGCGTATGACGCCGTGACCGCGCAGGGGCACGCAGACCCCACCGACCGGCTGACCCGCCTGGCCGAGCGCATCCCCGCGAGCACGCTTGGCCGCACGGGACATTTTTACCTCGACGGCTTCACCGACTACACGCGGCAGGAGCTGGCCGTCGTGCGCGCGCTGCTGACCGCCGGCGCGGACGTGACGGTCTGCCTCACGCTCGATCAGCTCTCCGGCGGCAGCGAGATCTTCGGCGCTGCCCGGCGCACGGCGCGCGTCCTGCTCGACATGGCGGACGACTGCGGCGTGCAGGCCACGGTCGAGTCCTGCCCCGCCCGCGCGGCCGACACGCCGCTGCGCGTACTCGAGCAGCAGCTGTTTTCCTACACCTCCGCGCACTTTGACGATCCCGCGCAGACGATCACCGTCCACACGGCGGACGATCTCGCGGCCGAGTGCGCATGGGCGGCCGCCCGCGCGCTGCAGATCGTGCAGTCGGGCTGCCGCTGGCGCGACATTGCCATCGCCGTGCGCGGCTTTTCCGACTACGCGCCCGCGCTCGAGCGCATGTGCGCCTACTACGGCGTGCCGCTCTATTTTGCCCGCCGCACCGACCTGATGCAAAAGCCGCTCGTGGCGCTCATCCGCGCGGCCTACGACATCGTGACCGGCGGCTGGGACGCCGAGGACGTCTCGGCCTACCTGCGCACGGGCCTCGCCGGGCTCACGCCGGAGGAGACGGACACGCTCGAAAACTACGTCCTGCTCTGGTCCATCCGCGGCAGCGCGTGGACACGCCCGACCCCGTGGCAGCAGCACCCGGACGGCTACGGCGCGCCGGACACGGACGAATCCGCCGCCCGCCTGAAGGAGATCAATGACCTGCGGCAGCGCGCGGCCGGGCCCCTGCGGCAGCTGGGCGCGGAGAGCAGCGCCGCCGCCACGGCGGAGGCGCAGGCCATGGCGCTGGCGGATTTTCTCGAGCGGCTGCACCTCGCGCAGCGGCTCGATGCGCTGGCCGAAAGTCTGCGCGCCGAGGGGCGCGCCGCGCTCGCGGCCGAGTACGCCCAGCTCTGGGAGCTGACGGTCGGCGCGCTTGAGCAGTTCGCCGCCATCCTCGGCGACACGGAGATGGATGCCGACACATTTGCGACGCTCTTTGTGCGCATGCTCGCCTGCTACGACATCGGCACGATCCCCGTCGCGCTCGACCGCGTGACCGCCGGCGACCTTGACCGCATGCGCCGCCGCGGCATCCGGCACCTGATCGTGCTCGGTGCGTCGGACGACCGGCTGCCGCGCGCCGGCGAGCCGGACGGCGTATTCTCGCCCGAGGAGCGGCGCGAGCTGCTGGAGCTGGAGCTCGACATCGGCGGCGGCACGGACGACGCGCTCTGGCGCGAATACAACCTCATCTACCAGTGCGTGACGCTCCCGGCGGAGACGCTCGCTGTATCTTACCCGCTCTTTGACGGCAATGGCACGCCCACGCGCCCGTCGTTTCTCGTCACGCGCATCGCGCAGCTTTTCGGCACGCTGCCCCGCCCCGCGAACCCGGACGCGCAGCGCCTGCTGGCCGCCGCCCCGGCGCTGGAGCTGGCCGGGCGCACGCTGCGCGGGGCGACCGATCCCGCCGCCGTCGCGGCGCGCGCGTGGTTCCGGCAGCACGACCCCGCCGCGCTCGCCGCGCTCACGCGCGCGGCCCACACCGCCCGCGGCCGGCTCTCGCCCGAGCGCGTGCGCGCGCTCTACGGCAAGCGGCTGTACCTCTCGGCGTCGAAGGCCGAGCGCTTTTCCGCGTGCCGGTACGCCTACTTCCTGCAGTACGGGCTCAAAGCCAGGCCCCGCCGCCCGGCGGCGTTCAACCCGCCGGAGATCGGCACGTTCTTCCACTACGTCCTGCAGCACACGGCGCAGGACGCGACGGACGCCGGCGGCTTCGCCGCCGTGACGGACGAGCAGCTCGGCGCGTTTACCGACCGCTGGACGCAGCGCTACATCCACGACGAACTCAATGACTTTCGGGAGAAATCCGCGCGCTTTACCTACCTCTTCCGCCGCCTGTGCCGGCAGGTGCGGCAGGTCGTGGCCGACATGGCGCACGAGCTGCGCGCGGGCGACTTCGTGCCGCTGGATTTTGAACTCAACTTCGCAGACCCCGAGCAGATCGCACCGATCACGCTCTCGGACGGTGAGGTGACGCTCAACATGAGCGGCGTGGCCGACCGCGTGGACGGCTGGCTGCACGACGGCAAGCTCTACCTGCGCGTCGTTGACTACAAGACCGGGCGCAAGGCGTTCTCGCTCTCGGACGTATGGTACGGCATGGGGCTGCAGATGCTGCTGTACCTCTTCGCGCTCGAGCGCTCCGGCCCTGCGCGCTACGGGCACGAGATCGTGCCGGCCGGCGTGCTCTACGTTCCGGCGCGCGACGTGCTCATCCCTGCCGACCGCCGGCTCTCGCCGGAGGAGGCGGCCCGAGAGCGCGCCGGCGCTGTGCGCCGCTCCGGCCTGCTGCTCGACGATGCCGCCGTGCTGCACGCCATGGAGCACAGCGACACGCCGCAGTACCTGCCCGTCTCGCCCCGTCGCAAAACGGACGCGCTCGCAAGCGCGGAGCAGCTCGGCCTGCTCGCGCGGCATATTGAAACGACACTGCTCGACCTCGCGCACGAGCTGCGCGGCGGTAGCATCACGGCCGACCCCTACTTCCGCTCCGGGCAGGACACGGCCTGCACGCACTGCGACTATCTGACCGTCTGCCACTTCACGCCCGGCATGGGGGGCGACTGCCACCGTGTGCTCACCAAGCTCCCGGCCGACAAGGTCTGGAGCAACCTGAAAGGAGGCACGCCGGATGCCTGAACTCAACTTCACGCCCGAGCAGCGCGCCGCGATCGACACGCGCGGCAGCACCGTGCTCGTGTCCGCGGCGGCGGGCAGCGGCAAGACCCGCGTGCTCACCGAGCGGCTCATGGCCTACCTCACGGACGCGGAACATCCGGTCGATATCGACCATTTCCTCGTCATCACCTACACGCGCGCGGCCGCGGCCGAGCTGCGCAGCCGCATTCTCGACGGAATCTATGCGCGCATTGCGTCCGACCCCGAAAACCGCCGCCTGCGGCGGCAGGTCGCGCTGTGCGCCCGCGCCGAGATCGGCACGATCCACAGCTTCTGCGCCGACTTCCTGCGCGCCAACTGTGCAGCCCTCGCCCTCGCGCCGGACTTTCAGGTCGCCGATACCGAGCGCTGCGCCGCCCTGCGCGCAGCGGCGCTCGAGCACACGCTCGAGCGCGCCTATACACGCCTCGACACCGACGCACCCTTCCGCCTGCTGGCCGACACGGTCGGCGGCGGGCGCGACGATGCGCGCCTGGGCGAGCTGGTGCTCTCGCTCTATGACAAAATGCAGTGCCACGCACGGCCCGAGCAGTGGGCGCAGCGGCAGGTGGACCTGCTCGCGCTCGACGGCGTGACCGACGCCGGCGCTACCCCGTGGGGGCAGGCGCTGCTGGCGCGCGTGCGCGAGAGCGCGGCGCACTGGGCGGGCGTGCTCGATAAACAGCTGGACATCATGGCGGCGCAGGACATGGCGTGGCTCTACGGCATCTACGGCACGAGCTTCGCAGAGACGGCCGATGGTCTGCGCGCCGTCGTGCGCGCCTGCGATCAAAGCTGGGACGCTGCCGTGGCGGCGCTGCAGAACGTACCGTTCCCGCGCCTCGGCAGCACGCGCAAGCCGCCCGACCCGGACGTGCGCGACCGCGTCAAGGCGCAGCGCGACGCGGCAAAAAAAGCCATCCAGGCGCTGCAAAAGCAGATCAATGTCCCCTCCGCGCAGGCGCTGGCCGACCTGCACACGACCGCCCCGGCCATGCAGGCACTGCTGGCGCTGACGCTGGACTTCGGCGCGGCCTACGCCGCCGAAAAGCGGCGGCGCAGCCTTGTGGACTTCTCCGACCTCGAGCACATGACCGCGCAGCTGCTCACGGACGACGACGGCGCGCCGACGGAGCTGGCGCGCCAGCTCTCCGGGCGCTACACCGAGATCATGGTCGATGAATATCAGGACGTGTCGGAGGTGCAGGATCTCATTTTCCGCGCCGTGTCGCGCGACGGCAATAACCTCTTTTTCGTCGGCGATGTCAAGCAGTCGATCTATCGCTTCCGCCTCGCCGACCCCACGATCTTCCTCGACAAATACGCGCGCTTTGCAGATTTTCGCGCAGCCTTGCCCGGTGCGCCGCGGCGCATCCTCCTGCGGGAGAATTTCCGCTCCCGCCGCGCGGTGCTGGCCGGCGCCAACCACGTCTTTTCCAACATCATGTCCCGCGCGCTCGGCGAGCTGGACTATGACGACGCGGCCCGCCTGCGCGCCGGAGCACCCTACCCGGACGACGGCGAAAAGCCGGAGCTCGCCGTGCTCGAACTGCCGGACGCGGACGACGACGCGCCCACGCCGGAAAAATCCGTGCTGGAGGCGGACTACGTCGCGCGGCGCATCCGCGCGCTGATCGACGGCGGCGCATCCGTGTGGGAAAACGGCGCCGAGCGCCCCGCGCACTACGGCGACGTGGTCATCCTGCTGCGCAGCGCCAACAGCGTCGGCCCCGTGTACCGCGCCGCGCTCGAGGCGCAGGGCATCCCCGTATCGGCGGAGACGAGCGGCGGGTTCTACACGTCCGAGGAGGTGTCGGTGCTCTGCTCGCTGCTGGCGGTGGTGGACAATCCGCACCAGGACGTGCCGCTGATCGCGGCGCTGCGCTCGCCGCTGTTCGGCCTGACGGCGGACGATCTGGCCGCCGTGCGCACGTGCGACCGCGAGCACGATTTTTACACCGCAGTCACGCTCGCCGCCGAGACGCGCGACGACTGCCGGGACTTTCTCGACGTGCTCGCGCGCTACCGCGCGCTGTCGATCGAGCTGCCGCTGGGCGAATTTCTGTGGCACGTCGTGGACGACCGCGCCGTCATGGCGCTCACGAGCGCGATGCCGGACGGCGAGCTGCGGCGGCGCAACGTACTGCTCCTGCTCGACCTGGCGCAGCAGTTTGAGCGCACCGGCGCGCGCGGGCTGCACCGCTTCCTGCTCTGGATGCAGCGGCAGGCGGCCGAGGGCGAAGAGCCCACCGTCCCCGGCAGCGAGAGCCGCAGCGTGCGCATCCTGAGCATCCACAAATCCAAGGGGCTGGAGTTCCCGTTCGTGTTTTTGTGCGACACGGCGCGCCTGTTCAACAAATCCGACACGCGCGCGAGCGTGCTCGTGCACCCGGCGCTCGGCCTCGGGCCGAAGTGCACGGATCTCGAGCACGGCGTGGAGTACCCCACCATCGCACGGCAGGCGATCGCGGCGCAGCTGCTGACCGAGACGCTCTCGGAGGAGATGCGCCTGCTGTACGTGGCCATGACGCGCGCGAAGGAGCGCCTCATCATCACGGGCACGACGCACAGCATCGCCAAAACGACCGGCTGGCTGGAGGCCACCGCGAGCGCGCCGCTCCCGCCGGAGCTGCTGCGCGGCATGGCCAGCCCCCTGTTCTGGCTGCTGCAGAGCGCGCTGCTCGACCGGGACGAGCGCTTCCTGCGCCGGAACTACGTCTATCTGAAGCCAGACGCCGCGGCAGAGCGCGCGGAGACGGAGACCGGACCCGCGCTGCCGAAGCCCGACCCCGCCCTGCTGGCACAGCTCGAGCGCGCGCTCACGTTCCGCTACGCGCACGCGCAGGCAGTCGACCTGCCGTCAAAGGTGACGGCGACGGAGCTCAAGCGGCTGGAGGCGGAGGATGCGCCGCCCGAGGACGCCGGCGCGCCGCTGCTGGCGGGCGCGCCGCGCACGCAGACCTTTCGCCGGCCGGACTTCTCGGCGCGCGCGCGCAAGCTCACCGCGGCCGAGCGCGGCACGGCCACGCACCGCATCCTGCAATACCTGCGCTTTGCCGACGCGCGCACGCCGGAGGGCATCCGCGCGCAGGTAGAAACGTTGACCGCGCGCGGTGAACTCACGGGGCGCGAGGCGCAGGCCGTGGACACGGCCTCGCTCCTGCGGCTGGGCCGCACCGAGCTCGGCGCGCAGCTCGCGGCGGCAGAGGCAGCCGGCACGCTGCGGCGCGAGTTTTGCTTCTCGCTGCTGTGCCCGGCGGAGACGTTCTTCCCCGGCGCGGGTGAGGAGCAGGTGCTGCTGCAGGGCGTGGTCGATGCGTGGTTCGAAACAAAGGACGGTCTCGTCATCGTGGACTATAAGACCGACCGCATCCGCCCCGAGGGCGTGCCGGCGCGCACGGCGTACTACGCCGCGCAGCTGCGCGCCTACGCCGGGGCGATGGCGCGCATCACCGGCCAGCCGGTCTGCCGCCGCGTGCTGTATTTTCTGCACTGCGGCCAGGTCAGCGACGTGCCGGGCCCGGATGCGTAAAAAAATGCGAAAACCGCTTGCAATTTTGTCACCGGTATGCTAGAATTCAGATTGCGTTTTGTAACCACGGACCAGCCCGTGCTCAAGACAGCTTATTATGAGGTGAATGACTATGAAAGACGGTATCCATCCGAATTACCAGCCGACCACGATCCGCTGCGCCTGCGGCGCCGTGTACGAGACCCGCTCCACGAAGCAGAACATCTCCATCGAGATCTGCTCCAAGTGCCACCCGTTCTACACCGGCAAGCAGAAGCTCGTTGACACCAGCGGCCGCGTTGACAAGTTCAACAAGAAGTACGGCATCAAGTAAGATCGGACAAGATCCTTGCGAAAAGCAGCCCGCGTGCACTGCACGCGGGCTTTTTCGCGCCCTGCGGCATTTGTGACGTCATAAAGCCTCGTCTCCGCCCGTACCCGCGGTCGAGCCTCCGCAGCCGGACGACCGAAAAGCTCCGTAACGTCACGAAGCCTCGCAGAGTTTGCGTCCGCAGATGCAAAAAAATTCCAATCATTTTCTCTGGCGGCGTGTACGACGGAGAAAATACCGCTCGGCTCGCAAACGTGCGCATTGGGCGCCTTTGGTGTACAATGCGTGCGCTGCAGCGAGCTGCGATCTCTTCCACAGAGGGCCCAGCGAAGCGGTCCTCTGTGGAGCGTGTGCCTGCGGCACACGCAAAAACCCCGCTGCCGAAGCAGCGGGGTTTCGATTTATGCGATTTGCGAAACGCTCAGACGATGCGCTTGTCGCGCACCTGAGAATCGTAGTGCTTGTTCAGGAAGGGGCGCAGCACATAGTAGATGAGCTTGTTCTCCAGATTGAACATATAGATCGTGAAGGTCGCAACGAAGCCGATAAAGCCGACCAGGCCGACCTTGCCCATAATCTTTGCAGCGAGTTTCATATTCATAGTCGGTACCTGCCTTTCTTAGTACGCCGCGGAGTCGTCGAAGTCGACCAGCGTCGGGTCGAGCGGCTGCTCGTTGAGCACGATGGACATATACTCGTTGACGCACTTACGCATATCGCGGCGCGGCACGGTGCGGCAGTCCTCGAGGTCGTGCTCGATGAAGATGAAGTGGAAGCCAAGGTCGCGTGCCTGCTCCTCCATCATGGCGTGCACGCCGAGCATACCCTTGCAGGCGATGTTGTCGTTCATGAGCACCATGTCGCAGTTGAAGTTCGTGGCCCACTCCCAGACGGAGTTGACGTTGTCCCAGCCGCCGACAGCCATGTGACGCATAACGCCCTTTTCGCTGAACAGCGCCAGATCCATGAGCGCCTGATCGGGGTCGGTCGTGCTGATCATGTTGTGACCCATGGTGGAGTCCATGTTCAGGACGATGTTGATGCCCCAGCAGTTCTGCGTCCAGGTCGGGAAGTCGGTGTAGTACACGGCGGACGGTCCCCACAGGAACGCACGGTGACGCGTGGTGCCGCCATACGGGACGTACTTATTCTTGTAGCACTTGCGCAGGATCTTGATGACCTTGCGGTCGTTCTTGGTGAAGTAGTCCTCCTGGCCGTTGGCGGAGGCCCAGGCGTACAGACGGTACAGGGTCTCGCTGATGCCGGTCAGCGGGCAGTAGGGAGTCTTGAAGTAATCCCACTTCTCGAGCTCGATCTCGTTTTGCTCGTTCATGTGCTTGGCGCGCTTGAACAGGGCGTTCCAGTCATACTCAACGCCGTATTCCTTTTCGACGAATTCGATGCAGTCGCGCAGGACCTGCGCGGAGTACGGGTGGGCGGCCGGCTCGTTGTGGATCATGGCCATGGTGATCTGGAAGTCCGGCAGGCCGATGCGGCGGCGCTGGAACATGGACGTCGCCTCGGAGGCGTTGCAGGGCATGTTCGTGGAGAGCATGGCCTTGCCGAAGAGCGGGAAGTCGTCGTTGAGGGCAACGCCGGTCTCCGCCGCGCAGCGGGAGCAGACGTCTGCCGGCAGACCGAAGGACTCGGCTACGTCGATGTAGTACGGCTCGAGCTGCTGGTCAACATCGCAGATGATGAACTCCGGTAGCGTCTGCAGCGGGATGGGGATCAGGTCTTTGAAGCCGGTCAGGAACAGCGGCGGCATGACCTCGTCCACAGGGATGATCTTATCGCTGTCCTTGCCGCCGATGCGCAGGTCGTGAGACAGCACAAGGGCGATCTTCTTGGTCAGGCTCTGCACGATGGCGTGCATATTCATGTGCGCGATCACGAGCTCGGGGCCGCGGTAGCCCTCAAACAGACGGTCGATGAACATGAACGTGCCGAGGTAGGAGCCCATCCAGCGGTATTCCCAGAAGCCCTTCAGGCACGGGATCGGCGCGGAGGCGACCATGGCAGCCATGGACATGACGTTTTTGAGCCATGCACGGTAGTCGACCATGGTGTCGTGCAGACCACGCCACTCACGGTACTTGGCGACGCCGGTCTTATCATAGTAACGGCTGCGGAGACCGCCGACACCGTTCTGAGCCTGCCAGAGGGGGTCGAATCTCTGCATCTTGGAGTCAATAAATTTCGTAACAGGGCAATTCATAGTTTTCATTCCCCTCCTGTGTCAAGAATTGATTTTCTTGATTTCCAGACTCTCGACGAAGGCCTGGAAACGGGTACGGAGCTGGCCGATGGAGCCGAGCGCGTATTCCTTCTCGATCGTGCAGCACGGCACGCCCATCTCCTCGGTCAGGATATGGGAGGCGAGCACCTTCTCATAGCTCCAGAACTCGCAGAACTTCATGTTCTCGTAGATCACGCCGTCGGCATGGAACTCGTCGACAAGGCGCTTGACCTCAGCATGGCGCTGGTCGATCTTCGCACCCTCCATGAAGCGGGCGCACTGGTTCCAGTGCAGGTAGTGGCGGCAGATGGCGTCAAACGCGGTCTCGCCGTCCTGGATCTCGATGCGCTCACGGCTCGGGAAGCTGCCGAAGCAGTAGCGGTCGGCCACGACCATGGCGCCGCAGGTCTCGAGGAGCTTCGTAAACTCGGGATCGTCGATCTCGGAGCCGGCGACCACGACGCGTGCGCGGAAGGGGAATTCCTTCTCGGGCTTGCGCTTTTTGATCTCGGCGAGCGTCTCCTTGAGGTACGGGAGGATCAGGTCGTGCGGGCAGACCTCGCTCACGAGCTGGATGACGTGGAACTCATAGCCGGTAATGGGCGGGTTGGGCAGCTTGCGGAAGTTGCCGATCTCGGTGATGACATCGCACAGCTCGTTGAACTTCTCGATGGTCGCGCGCATGGCGGCATCGGAGGTGTCCACGCCGTAGCGCTCGGCAAGCTGGTCAACGACCTTGAGCTGCAGCTGGCCCTTGTAGTAGTCATAGCTGGTCTTATCGCCCTTGAGCGGGGGATCGATCTGCGTGACGAAGAAGCGATCGTTCTTCACGGGATTGATGAGGAAGAAGTGCTCTTCCATACGCTCCATGGACGCGCAGCACTCGGCGCCGAAGAGCGCATTGAGGTAGTTGTAGCCGCCCTCAATGGCACGCTCGAGGATGGAGCGGACATACGGGCAGACACGGCTGGTCATGTAGTAGGTCGCAATGTCGGTCGACTCGCAGCGCGGCGCGCGCAGGCGGCTCGAGAAGCAGCCCGGCAGGTTGAGCAGAACCTCGGGGATGTAATAGCAGTTGTACCCGAGGGCGATTTTCCCGTCATTGACCGCCTGCGTGACGAGCTCATTCTGCGCGTCCTGCAGGAGATTTTCGAAGAAAATCAGATGTTTCAGGTCTTTCATATTGTCCCTTCTTTCAAAATAATTCCCATTGCAGCTATGTAAAAAAGCGTCGGGATGCGGGTGCATTCCGGCGCCTTCGACATACGAAAAAAGCCTTTGCGGCGTCCCCTGGCCGCGGCGGAACGAGCAGGCGCTTGCTCTACCACCTGGTCATAACAAAAATATCACGTGTTCCATGCGGTGTCAACCGGTTACACGCTAATTCTTTCACAAATCCGGACAAGAGGGCGACTTTCGACACATTTGTTGAGAAATGACACTCAAATCCGGTCGGCGGGGCGCAAAACGCGCAGATACGCCTCGCTCTGGCGCACGAAGGCGGCGGCGTCAAAGTTGTCGTTGCGCAGCGCCTCCTGCACGATCATGCCGTCGGACGCGAGCAGGATCAGCTGCGTGAGATAGTCGGCGGAGACGACGTCGGTGCGCTCGGCGATCTTCTCGGCGATGAGCCGCTCGAACGCGGCGTAGCGGTCGATGAGCTTGGCGCGCAGCGCCTCGTCGCCGAGCATGGCGGCGTGGATCAGGTGCAGGCGCATGCCGGCGGAGGCGGTGTTGCGCTCGACGACGTACTTCACCAGCCGGTGCACGGACGTGTCCTTGTCCTTATTCTCCGTCCAGGCAATCAGCTCGTCCCACTGGCGGTCGAGATAGCGGTTGGTGATGTCGAAAAGGATATCCGTTTTATTTTTATAATAGTAATAGAGCGTCCCCTTGGACACGCCGGCCGCCGCGGCGATCTCGGCCAGCGAGATATCGGCAAACGTCTGCGTGTCCAACAGGCCGGTCGCGGCGTCGAGGATCTTCTCCTTGACATTGTCGTTGCGCGGAGCGGCCATTTGCTTTCCTCATTTCTGATCTTATGAGATAAATCGTGTCTTATTGTACGCGATTTTGGGCGATTTGTCCAGTCTGGCAGGGAAATTTCAGCAGATTTGACCCAGGGCGAATCCTTGACTTCCCGGTCGAAAAAGGGTATATTTGTGACATCCAGTCGGCCGCTTGGCCGACTCATCTTCCGGGAGGCCTGTCTTTCATGAAGATCTCCGCATTGAACCGAAAACTGCACCGCGCCTTCGGCGGCCGCGTCACGGCGGCGCTGGCCGACGGCTGCATCGTCCTGCGCGGCGAACTCGACCGCTGGGACGACGTGGTGCGCGCCGGCCAGATGGCCGCAACGAAATATTCCACGTGCCATGTCGTCAATGACATCACGTTCACCGGTGGCAAGGACGCGCCCATGCGCGTGCCCGCGCTGCATGACGATGCGCTCGACGGGCAGACGCCCGACGTGCTCATCATCGGCGGCGGCATCTCGGGCGTGTCGATCGCGCGCGAGCTTGCGCGCCAGAAGCTCGACATTCTCGTCGTAGATAAGGAATGTGACCTCGCGCTCGGCGCCTCCGGGCGCAACGACGGCGAGGTGCACCCGGGCATCGACCTCGGGCGCGGCAGCATCAAGCACAAATACATCCGCCGCGGCAACGCCATGTACGATCAGGTCTGCAAGGAGCTCGACGTGCCGTTTCACCGCGTGGGGCAATATGTCTGCTTCCAGCACGGCTGGCTGCGTCCCGCCGTGTGGGGCTACTGCATGTGGCGCAAATATCACGACGGCATCGCCGACACCGAGCTCATCTCCGGCAGGGAGCTGCTGCGCCGCGAGCCGAACTTCAACAAAAAGACCCGCTTTGCCATCTCGAATCCGGACTCTGGCTGCGTCTGCCCCTACGGGCTGACGATCGCCTACGCGGAAAACGCCGTGCAAAACGGCGCGCGCATCGCGCTCAACACCGCCGTGCTGGGCATGGACGTCGCGGACGGGCAGATCACCGCCGTGCACACCAACCGCGGCACGCTGCACCCCGCGCTCGTCATCAACGCGGCCGGCGTGTTCGCCGAGGACGTGGCGCGCATGGCGGATGACCGCTTTTTCTCCATCCACCCCCGCCGCGGCACGAACAGCATCCTCGACCGCAAGGCCGGCGCGTTCATGCATTCGATCGCGTCCGTGAAGGGCAGCGACATGGTGTCGAAAACGCACTCGAAGGGCGGCGGCATCCTGCACACCGTGCACGACAACCTGCTCATCGGGCCCGACGCGGTGGAGACCTATGAAAAAGAGAACACGGCGACATATCCCGAGAGCATCGCGCACGTATTCGAAAAGCAGAAGATCACGATGCCCGCGCTGACCGAGCGCGACATCATCACCTATTTCACCGGTGTGCGCGCGCCTACGTTCGAGGAGGATTTCATCATCGAGCGCGGCCGCCGCACGCACAACCTCATCCACGTCGCGGGCATCCAGTCCCCCGGCCTGACGACGGCGCCCGCCGTCGCGGTCGACGTGGCGGACATGGCCGTGCGCATCCTCGCGCGCGAGCGCCCCGTGGCCATCAATCCGGACTTTGACCCCCACCGGCCGGGCATCCCCGTCCTGCGGGAGATGGACGACGCCACGCGCGCGGCGTACATTGCGAAAAACCCCGACTATGGCGTCATCGTCTGCCGCTGCGAGGAGATCAGCCGCGGCGAGATCCTCGACGCGCTGCGCTCGAACGTGTGCGTGCCGACGGTCGACGGCGTGAAAAAGCGCGTGCGGCCCGGCATGGGCCGCTGCCAGGGCGGGTTCTGCTCACCGCAGGTGGTGCGCATCATCGCGGAGTATCTCGGCGTGCCGCTCAGCGCGGTGCGCAAGTCCTCGGCCGACGCGCCCATCACGTTCGGCCCGACGAAATCCGGGGAGGTGCAGGCATGATGTACGACGTCATCGTCATCGGCGGCGGCCCCGGCGGGCTCGCGGCCGCCATCTCCGCGCACGAAAACGGTGCGCACGTGCTGCTCATCGAGCGCGAGGCGCGCCTGGGCGGCATGCTCAAACAGTGCATTCACGATGGCTTTGGCCTCGCCCGCTTCGGCGAGCGGCTGGCCGGGCCGGAATATGTCGAGCGCTTCATCGACCGGCTCGAGGATCTGGGCATTGAGGCGCACACACAGACGTTCGTCACGCGCGTGGAGAAAACGCCCGCCGGCTTCGCGGTCGTCACCGTCAGCCGCGACGGCGTCGCGCGCTATGACACCCGCACGCTCGTGCTGGCCACCGGCTGCCGCGAGCGCACGGCAAAACAGGTCTTTATCCACGGCACGCGCCCGGCGGGCGTGTTCACGGCCGGCACCGCGCAGCATTTTACGAACCTGCTCGGCGAGCTGCCGACCCGGCGCTGCGTCATCCTCGGCAGCGGCGACATCGGGCTCATCATGGCCCGCCGCCTGACGCTCGAGGGCGCAGAGGTCCTCGGCGTGTACGAGGCCAAGTCCACTCCCTCTGGCCTGACGCGCAACATCCACCAGTGCCTGCATGACTACAATATCCCGCTGCACCTGAGCCACACGGTCACGCGCGTGTTCGGCGCAGACCGGCTCACGGGCGTGGAGGTCGCGGAGGTCGATGAGGCCATGCGCCCCATCCCCGGCACGGAGCAGCGCATCGACTGCGACGCGCTGATCGTGTCCGTCGGCCTCATCCCGGAAAACGAGCTGGCGGAGTCGCTCGGCGTCCCGCTCGACGGGCACACCCGCGGCCCTGTGTGCGACGGGCAGCTCATGACGGAAGTGCCCGGCATCTTCTCGTGCGGCAACGCGCTGCACGTCAACGACCTCGTGGACTATGTGTCCGCCTCCGGCGAGCTGGCGGGCAAGAGCGCGGCGCACTTTGCCGCGCACACACGCGACGAGATCGCGCTCACGATCTCGGACGATTTCGGCTATCTCGTCCCCCAGCGGCTCGACCGCACGGAGGACAACAGCAGCGTCACGCTGTATTTCCGCAGCGCGGCGGTGCTCGGCCCGTGCCGCGTGGTGCTGACCATCGACGGCAAGGAAACCTGGTCGCGGCGCTACCCCTTCCTGCGCCCGCCCGAGATGCAGCAGCTCACACTGGACTTTGACAAGCTCGGCATCGCCCACGCGCGCGATGTCCACTTTACGATCGAGGTGGCAGAGGCATGAAAGAACTCACCTGTATCGGCTGCCCGCGCGGCTGCACCTTGAAAATCGAACGCGACGGCGACGGCTGGTCCGTCACCGGCAACACCTGCCCCCGCGGCCGGGAGTTTGCCGTTTCGGAGATGACCGCGCCCAGGCGCACCATCTGCTCAACCGTGCGCACGGCCTTCCCGGACGCGCCGGTGCTGCCGGTGCGCGTGTCGGCCGACATTCCGAAAGACCGCATCTTCGATGTCATGGACGCGCTCAAAACCGTCACCGTATCCGAGCGTATCGGCCGCGGCGATGTCGTGATCCCGGACGTGCTCGGTCTCGGCGTGGATGTCATCGCCACGAGCAGCCTCCTCAGGCACAGACCCGAATGAATATTTTGTATCGAGAGCAAAAATAAATCTTAGGAGGGAATCATCTTGAGCAAACCGCTGGTGCTGACGTGCGACATCGGCACACAGAGCGCACGCGCCCTGCTCGTCGACCCGGACGGCCGGATCGTAGACGTCGTGCAGAGCAAGTATGCCGAGCCCTACTTCTCCAAAGAGCCCGGCTGGGCCGAGCAGAAGCCGAACTTCTACTTCGACCGCCTGTGCGAGTGCTGCCGCGAGCTGTGCGCGCGCAGCAACGCCCTGCTGCCGGACGTGATCGCCATGACGATCACCGTCATCCGCGACACGGTCGTGTGTCTGGACGCGAACAACGAGCCCCTGCGCGACATCATTCTCTGGCTGGATAAGCGCACCGTTGACCCGAACGGCGCCATGCCTGTCAAAAACATGATGCTCTTCAAGGTCGCCGGCATGGAGCCGACGGCGAAGGTAGTCTACGCCGCCTCCGTCGGCAACTGGATCATGCGCCACGAGCCGGAGATCTGGGCCAGGACCGCCAAATACGTCATGCTGCCCACGTACCTGAACTACAAGCTCACGGGCAACCTCATCGACTCGGCCTCGAACCAGATCGGCCACATCCCGTTCGACTACAAAAACCGCCGCTGGATGAAGCCCGGCAGCCTCACGCGCTGCTTCTGCGACGTGCCGAACGAAAAGCTGTGTGACCTCGTGCCCTCCGGCACGGTCATCGGCACGGTCACGGACGAGGTCTGTGCCCTGACCGGCATCCCCGCCGGCCTGCCGCTGATCTCGACCGGCTCGGACAAGGGCTGCGAGACGCTCGGCCTCGCCGTCGTCGATTCCGACAAGGCGTCCATCTCGCTGGGCACGACGGCTACCATCCAGTTCAGCACGACCGAGTACGTCGAGCCGCAGCAGTTTCTGCCCGCCTACCCCGGCGTGCTCAACGACCACTACAATCCCGAGATCGAGATCTACCGCGGTCTGTGGCTGCTGTCGTGGTTCGTCAAGGAATTCGGCACGGCCGACGCCATCGATGCCAAGGAAAAAGGCATGGCGCCCGAGGCCCTGCTCGACGAGCGCATCCGCGACCTGCCCGCCGGCAGCGACGGTCTGCTCCTGCAGCCGTACTGGACGGCCGGCATCCTGCACCCGGACTCGCTCGGCGCGGTCATCGGCTTTTCCGACTACCACACGCGCTACCACTTCTACCGCGCCATCATCGAGGGCCTGTGCCTGGAGCTGTACATGGCGCTGCGCATCATGGAGGACCGCTCGGGCCTGACCATTCACGAGATCCGCATCGGCGGCGGCGGCGCAAAGAGCGACGTGGTCTGCCAGATCGCGGCGGACGTGTTCGGCCTGCCGGTCGTGCGCTCGCAGACGCACGAGGCGTGCTCCATCGGTTCGTCCATGGTCGCGTTCGTGGCCAAGGGCGTGTTCGCCGATTTCGACGCCGCGGCCAAAGCCATGGTCCACGTCAAGGATACGTTCCAGCCAAACGAGCGGAATCACGAGGTATATAACGACATTTACGAGCAGGCCTACCGCAAGATCTACCCGCGCCTGCGCCCGATCTATCAGAAACTGATCCAAGTCAAGAGGAGGATTGCACAATGAGCAACAAACCGTACAAAGGATTCGAGCCGAAATGGCTGCTCACCCCCGCGCCGGCGGACAGCTACCGCTCCATCTTCCGCTGGGGCGACCCGAACTTCTTCAAATACCCGAAGGAGTCTCTGTACACGCTCATGAAAGAGAAGTTCCAGATGACGGACGACGATTTCAAGGCATATTCCGACGACACCGGCTTTGACCCCGTGGAGCTGCCCGATCACCCGGTGCAGCTCGCGGCCGAGCACATCGAGGCGCTCAAAAAGATCGTCGGCGAGCAGAATGTCTCCACCACGGACTACGACCGTCTGAGCGTGGCCTACGGCGCCACGGCCTACGACCTGCTGCGTCTGCGCCACAAGCGCATCGACAGCGTGCCCGACGTCGTGCTCTACCCCGAGACGACCGAGCAGGTCGAGCAGATCGTGGCCTACTCCACCGAGCACCACATCCCGCTGTACGTCTACGGCGGCGGCAGCAGCGTCACCCGCGGCGTCGAGCCGGTCAAGGGCGGCATCTCGCTGGATATGCGCCGCAACTTCAACAAGGTCATCAGCTTCAACGAGATCGACCAGACCATCACCGTGCAGGCCGGCATGTCCGGCCCGGATCTGGAAAAGACGCTCCAGAGCGCGCCGGAGCTCTTCGGCGCCAAGCGGCAGTACACCTGCGGCCACTTCCCGCAGTCGTTCGAGTATTCGAGCGTCGGCGGCTGGACGGTCACGCGCGGCGCGGGCCAGAACAGCACGTATTACGGCACGATCGCCGACATCGTCCTCAGCCAGAAGTACGCCACGCCCATCGGCACGATCCAGACCAGCCACTACTCCCGCGAGGCCACCGGCCCGAACCTGAACCAGATCATGATGGGCTCCGAGGGCACGTTCGGCGTGCTGACGGAGGTCACGCTGCGCATCTTCCGCTGGATGCCGCAAAACCGCAAGCGCTTCTCCTACATCTTCAAGACGTGGGACGAGGCCATGAAGGCCGCCCGCGAGATGATGCAGTGCGAGTGCGGCTACTCGTCCGTGTTCCGCCTGTCCGACCCGGAAGAGACCAACCTCATGCTCAAGCTCTATAACGTCGACGAGACACCGCTGCAGCCGCTGCTCGACAAGTTCGGCTACAAGGACATGGAGCGCTGCCTCTTCCTCGGCTTTACCGACGGCGAGAAGGGCTACAGCCGCAACGTCGCGCGCAACATTGCAAAGATCGCGCTCCGTCACGGCGGCATGCCGCTGACCGGCTACGTCACCCGCAGCTGGGAGAAGGGCCGCTTCAACGACCCCTACCTGCGCGACACGCTCATGGACTTCGGCATCACGACCGACACGCTCGAGTGCACGGTCAACTGGTCGAACATGGAGCAGGTGCACGCCGACGTGCGCAAGATCTGCCACGCGCTGCCGAACACCGTCGTCACGACGCACATGTCGCACTGCTATCCGCAGGGTGCGAACCTGTATTTCATCTTCCTCACCCGCATGCAGGATGAGGACGCCTTCAAAGCCTACCACACCACGATTCTCGACGCGATCCAGCGCTCCGGCGCGGCCGTGAGCCACCACCACGGCATCGGCAAGATGTTCGCGCCCTGGCTCGAGGGCTACATCGGCGAGAAGGAGTACGGCGTGTTCCGCGTGCTCAAGGACTACTTTGACCCCGACTATAACATGAATCCGGGCGGCACGATCGGCCTGGACCTCAAGCCGGAGGAAAAGAAGTTCCTGCGCGAGTACACCGACTATCTCGAGCAGCCGAAATTCGACTGAGTTTTTGTCATCACCCGGCAGCGGTTTGGATGCCCGCCGCCGGATCACCGGCCAAGTGCCAATGCTGCTGCGTAGATCGTTTGTGCAGCAGGGGGGAGAACCGGGGCGGCCCGCCGCCCCAAGGGATGGAGCAGCCCGGCAGATACCTGCCGGGCTGCTTTTTCGCGGCGGCACGCAAAAACCGCCGCTCATGTTGAGCGGCGGCCAGACTGTCAAGGGACCTCGTAGAGTTTGCGCCTGCGGGCGCAAAGAAAGTCCAATCATTTTCTTCGGCGACATGTGCGGCGAAGAAAATACTTCTCAGGCTGCAAGTGTGGAATTTGTGCGCCGGCGACGCACAAATTATGCGCGCAGCAGACTGCACCCCCCCTTGTCAAAAAGTAATACTTTTTGACAGTCTCAAAAAACCGCCGCCCCGGCCAGGGCGGCGGTTTTCTGGTCTTCAGTTGGTATGCGGCTGCAGCGCACGGCGCGTGACGCGCAGCAGCGTCGGCAGCAGCAGCGCGAGCACGATACCTTTGCCCGCGCAGATGGCCAGCCGCAGCGGCAGCGTGCCGAACACGAACACCGGCGAATAGTACCCGTAGATGAGGCTGTCGAGATACAGCGACCCGGTATTGAGCACCGTGATGCCCAGCTCACCGAGCACGGCCAGCAGCGCGAGCTGCCGCGGCGTGCAATCGTAACCGTGCCGCGCCGACACCGCGCCCACGCACAGCCCCAGCAGCACATACGGCGCGATCCAGAGCGCAGTCGTGGCACTCACGCCGAAGCGCAGCAGCTGGTACAGCAGCGTACCCACCCCGCCGATGGCCAGCCCGTCGACCGGGCCGAGCAGCAGCGCACCGAGAAACACCGGCAGCGCCTCGACGGTGATCTTCAGGTTGCCGGTGCTGATCGACACCAGCCCCAGCACCGTGACCATGGCGGCAAACATTGCGTCCGCCGCGAGGCGGCGGGCGGTCCATTTCGTATGCATTTGCAAGACTCCTTTCGTGACAGTTGCCACGGCGGGGGTCTTCCCTTGGTGGCAGCGGAAGCGGCAACAGCACCGCGGGGCGCGCGACCCCTTCGTCGCCGGACAACTTCCCATCCCGGCGCACTTGACGCGCTGTTCCTACTCTGTCCAATGCATTGCTCAGATTTCCGTGTGCATCATAGCACACGCGGCCCGGCTTTGCAAGCCGCAAAAAAGGACGCCCGGGTGGGCGTCCTTTTCTGCCTTATGTCTTACTTTTTCGCGCGTGTCAGACGGCGCGTGAGCTCTTCGACCAGCCCGTCCACCAGCTCCTGATGGTCGGCCAGGTTCAGCTCGGCCTCGCGCACGATCGTGTAGCCGAACACGTCGTCGTCCATGATCTTGGCATACGACAGCAGCTCCGCCTGCATACAGCGGATGGCCGCCATGCTCAGATGCACGGCCGCGAGCGCGCTGCACGCGGTCAGGTCGTCGCCCTTGTCCACGACCTCCTTCATGAGCTCGATGCAGCGGCACATGATGTACACGATCTCGTTCGGAATGTCGCTCGCAACGCGCAGCGCGCTGTCGAGATCGGTGCGCGTGACGTTCTCCTCGACTCTGCGCCGGTCAAGCGGCTCGCGCGCGCGCAGCTCCTCGTCGATCTGAAAGACCATGTAGTCGGTCATCTGGCGCAGCTCCTCGGCCGTTTTCTGCAGCGACGCATCGTCCGAGCGCAGCGCGCGCACGGCCAGCGACCCCATCGCCGCCGCCAGCGCCGACACGACCGCGCCGACACTGCCCGCCTGCGGCAGGCCGTCCGGGTCCGCCACCGCAGCCACATAGTCCTTGACCGGCATGGCGCCGAAGGTCTGCTTCGGCTTGTGCTCCCCAACGGAGACCACGTGGTCGCCGTCCGCCGTGTGGATCAGGATCTTTTTCTTCTCTTCCGCCATAAGTGCCTCCATTCCCCGCGCGCATAGCCGCGCGCAGATATACACACATTATTATAATAGGAATATAGCACGACAGACGGCACATTGTCAAGATTGCGACGGCCGTTCGTTTGTGGAAAAGGCCATATTCTGCACAAAAATCGTCCGGTTTTTTCGTCAAATTTCGTCACACGCAAGTGCAATTCCGGCATTTATCTTTGCACCGCTTTCTGATATAGTGAGAGGTAAGCGCAAAAATATCACAGAGGGAGCGTGAAGCGTTTTGGGGATCAACAATGTGATCTCTCTGCTTGGCGGCGTGGCCCTGTTCCTGTTCGGCATGACGCTCATGGGCGACGGGCTGAAGAAAGTGGCCGGCAACAAGCTCGAGATCATACTCTATAAACTCACGAGCACCCCGCTCAAGGGCGTCCTGCTCGGCACGGGTGTCACCGCCGTGATCCAGTCGTCCTCGGCCACGTCCGTCATGGTCGTCGGCTTCGTCAACTCCGGCATGATGCAGGTGCGCCAGGCCATCGGCATCGTGCTCGGCTCCATCCTCGGCACGAGCATCACGGGCTGGATTCTCTGCCTGTCGGACATCAGCGGCTCCGGCTGGGTGTCGCTGCTGAGCACCGCGACGCTCACGGGCGTCGTCGCCGTGGTCGGCATCGTGCTGCGCATGTTCTGCAAGGACCTGACCAAACACCACATCGGCGACATTCTGCTCGGCTTCGCCGTGCTCATGTACGGCATGTCCTCCATGAGCGGCGCCGTGGCCCCGCTCAAGGACAGCGCCGCGTTCATCCAGCTGCTGACCCGCTTTTCCAACCCGCTGCTCGGCGTGCTCGTCGGCACGGTGTTCACCTGCATCCTGCAGAGCGCGTCGGCCGCCGTCGGCATTCTGCAGGCGCTGGCCATCACGGGCACGATCACGTTCTCCGTGGCCTTCCCCATCACGCTCGGCATCGCCATCGGCGCGGCCGTGCCGGTGCTGCTGTCCTCCCTCGGCGCGAGCGTCAAGGGCAAGCGCACCGCCTATGTCTACCTGCTCATCGACGTCATCGGCGCGGTCGTCTGGGGCGTCGTGTTCTACGCGGTCAATGCAGCCGTGCACTTCCCGTTTACGGACACGACCATGACCACCGTGAGCATCGCCCTGCTCAACACGATCTTCCGCTTTGCGACCGTGCTGCTGCTCACGCCGATGATCCCCCTGCTGGAAAAGCTCGTCTCGTTCCTGTTCCCGGACAAAGCGTCCACCGGCGCGCTCGCCGACATCGACCGGCTCGAGGAGCGCTTTCTCGCGCACCCGGCGCTGGCCATCGAGCAGAGCCGCCTGGCCATCGACTCCATGGCCCGTCAAGCGCAGGACAACATCCTGTCCGCGTTCTCCCTGCTCGACAAGTTCAGTGACGAGCAGTTCGCCGCCCTGCAGGAAAACGAGGAAGCCATCGACCACTACGAGGACAAGCTCGGCACCTACCTCATCAAGATCACGAGCAAGGAGCTCACGCCGCGCCAGACGGCCGATGTGTCGAAGTACCTGCACACGATCAGCGACCTCGAGCGCATCAGCGACCACTCGCTCAACATCGGCGAGACGGCGCAGGAGCTCTACACGAAGAAGATCGTCTTTTCACCCACCGGCGCGCGCGAGCTCAAGGTCATGCTCGCGGCCGTGACGCGCATCCTCGAGATCACGATCAACGCCTTCCTCGACAACGACGTCGCCGCGGCCTACCGCGTCGAGCCGCTCGAGGAGCTCATCGACAACCTCTGCGACGAGATGAAGCTGCACCACATCGACCGCCTGCAGACCGGCGAGTGCACGCTCAACCACGGCTTCGCGTTCAACGACCTGCTCACCAACTGCGAGCGCGTGTCCGACCACTGCTCGAACATCGCCGTCGCCATGATCGAGCTCGAGTCCGACTCGTTCGACACCCACGAATATATCAACAGCGTCATGGCCATGCACTCGCACAGCTTTGACGAATACTACTCCGAATACAGCAAAGAATTCCAGATTTAATGCATATATCCGCCGCCTATCCATTTGTAAAAATGGCCGGGCGGCGGTTTTTTGCCCCCGTTGTCCGGCAAATGTCCCAATTTCGCGTGGTCAGATATGTACATGCTGCACAAGGCATTTTTTCCTCGCTGGGCGTGTTTTTTCAAATTCCACAAATCGCAGTGGATTTTTCATGAATGTCTTGCATATTTATTCGCGCAGTAGTATATTGGCCTTATATAAATGGATTTTTATCCGCTTGTGAGGGACGAGATATGCATAACGAAAAAACGACCATTTTCATCGACGGCAGCTCCGGCACGGCCGGCCTGCGCATTTACGACCGGCTGGCCCAGCGCGAAGATATTGACCTGCTGACCCTGCCGCCCGAGCTGCACCACGACATTAAAGCCCAGCGCGAGCTCATCAACCGCGCGGACATCGCGTTTTTGTGCCTGCCGGACGCGGCGGCGATCACGGCGGCAGATCTGGTCGAGAACCCGGACACGGTCGTGCTCGACACCTCGACCGCGCACCGCACGGCCCCCGGCTGGACGTACGGCTTCCCGGAGCTGTCGCCCGAGCGCGAGGCCGCGATCCGTACCGCCAAGCGCATCGCCGTGCCCGGCTGCCACGCCAGCGGCTTCATCGTGCTGGTCTACCCGCTCGTCGAGGCGGGCATCCTGCCGCCGGACGCCCTGCTGACGTGCTACTCGCTCACGGGCTACAGCGGCGGCGGCAAGAAGATGATCGCCGAGTATGAGGCGGACACCCTCGACCCCCTGTACGTTGCCCCCCGGCAGTACGGTCTTGCGCAGCAGCACAAGCACCTGCGCGAGATGTGCGCCATCCCGGGCCTGACGCACGCGCCGGTGTTTGCGCCGATCGTGGCGAATTTCTACAGCGGCATGGAGACGAGTGTCGCGCTCTTCGCCTCGCAGCTCTGCCCCGGCAAGACGGCCGAAGATATCAAGGCCGCCTACGCCGCGAAATATACCGGCCCTGTCGTGACCTACCGCGACCCCGCGTGTGCGGACGGCTTCCTGTCCGCCGCCGCCATGTCCGGCAAGGACAGCATGGTCGTGTCCGTCTCCGGCAATGACGAGCGCATCCTGCTCACGTCCGTGTTCGACAACCTCGGCAAGGGCGCGTCCGGCGCCGCGCTCGAGTGCCTGAACCTCGTCATGGGCAGGGAAAAGGGCTTCGGCCTCGATCTGTAAGGAGGAACGCATGATGAAGCAAGTCACCGGCGGCGTGTGCGCCGCACAGGGTTTTTCCGCCGCAGGCATCCACTGCGGCATCCGCAGAAATCAGTCCAAGCGCGACCTCGCGCTCATCTACAGCGCCGTCCCGGCCAGCGCCGCGGCGGTCTATACATCGAACCTCGTCAAGGGCGCGCCCCTGACCGTGACGAAGGCGCACCTGGCTGACGGCAAGGCCCAGGCCGTGATCTGCAACAGCGGCAACGCCAACACCTGCAACGCTGACGGCGTCGCCGTCGCCGAGGAGATGAGCGCGCTCACGGCGGCGCAGCTGCACATCGCGCCGCAGGACGTCATCGTCGCGTCCACGGGCGTGATCGGCCAGCCGCTCGATCTCACGCCCATCCGCTCCGGCCTGCCGCAGCTCGCCGCCGCGCTCGGCGACCACTCCGGCCAGGCGGCCGAGGGCATCATGACCACCGACACGCACCCGAAGGAGATCGCCGTGCAGTTCACCGCCGGCGGCAGGACCTGCACGATCGGCGGCATCGCCAAGGGCTCCGGCATGATCCATCCGAACCTTGCGACCATGCTCGTCTTCCTCACGACGGACTGCGCCGTCAGCCCCGCCATGCTGCAGGCCGCGCTCTCCGGCGACGTGCAGGACACGTTCAACATGGTCAGCATCGACGGCGACACGTCTACGAACGACATGGTCGCCGTGCTGGCAAACGGCCTCGCCGGCAATGCCGAGATCACCGCGCCCGGCGCGGACTTCACAGCGTTTTGCAGCGCGCTCAACAGCGTGACCGTCTGGCTCTGCCGCCAGATCGCGGGCGACGGCGAGGGCGCGACGCGCCTGCTCGAGTGCTGCGTCACCGGTGCCGCTGACCACTGCACCGCGAAAACCGTGGCCAAGAGCATCATCTGCTCGTCGCTCGTCAAGGCCGCCATGTTCGGCGCGGACGCCAACTGGGGCCGCGTGCTGTGCGCCATCGGCTACAGCGGCGCTCCTGTAAACGTGCACAAGGTGGACGTCGCCTTCCGCTCGGCGGCCGGTACGGTGCGCGTGTGCGTCGACGGCGCGGGCATCCCGTTTTCCGAGGAGGAAGCCAAAAAGGTCCTGCTCGAAAAGGAGATCGAGATCCTCGTCGACCTCAAGTCCGGCGACGAGGGCGCGACCGCCTGGGGCTGCGACCTGACGTATGACTATGTGAAGATCAACGGCGACTACCGCACCTGAACCGGGAGGAACACCATCATGGACATTACGAATCCGCAGCGCGCGAAGGTACTCGTCCACGCGCTGCCCTACATACAGGAATACAGCGGCAAGATCGTCGTCATCAAATACGGCGGCAACGCCAT
Organism: Clostridiales bacterium; assembly: GCA_025757645.1. Lineage (NCBI taxonomy): Bacteria > Bacillati > Bacillota > Clostridia > Eubacteriales > Clostridiales bacterium. The sequence goes on along the minus strand of CP107216.1, from coordinate 684,064 downwards.
GATCAGCGCCAAGCTCAAAGACTCCGTCATGCGCGACATCGTGCTGCTGTCGCTCATCGGGGTGAAGGTCGTGCTCGTGCACGGCGGCGGGCCCGAGATCACGGAAACGCTCGAAAAACTCGGCAAGCAGACGCAGTTTGTCGACGGCCTGCGCGTCACGGACGCGGAGACGGCCGACGTCGTGCAGATGGTCCTCGCCGGGAAGATCAACAAGACGCTCGTCAACCTCATCGGCCACAAGGGCGGCCGGGCGATCGGCCTGTCCGGCATCGACGGGCAGATGATCCAGGCGCGCGTGCGCGATGAGCGCCTCGGCTACGTGGGCGAGATCACGAAGGTCGACGTGCGCCCCATCCTCGATGTGATCGACAAGGGCTACATCCCCGTCGTGTCCACCGTCGGGTGCGACACGCAGGGCCACGTCTACAACATCAACGCCGACACGGCGGCCGCGCGCATCGCGGGCGAGCTGGGGGCCGAGAGCCTCATCGCCATGACCGACATCAGCGGCATCCTGCGCGACAAGGACGACCCCTCCACGCTCATCCCCGTCATCCACACGGCGGACGCGCTGCAGCTCATCGAGTCCGGCGTCATCAACGGCGGCATGCTGCCGAAAGTGACCTGCTGCATCGACGCCATCCGCTGGGGCGTGCACCGCGTCTTTATCATCGACGGCCGCGTGCCGCACGCCATCCTGATCGAAATGCTGACAAACGAAGGCATCGGCACCATGTTCGTTGCCGGGCAAGGAGGAAAAACAGATGAACATTCCGCAACTTGACAGTACCTATATCGCCAACACTTACGCCCGCTTCCCCGTGACGATCGCGCGCGGCAAGGGCTCGCTCGTCTGGGACACGGACGACAAGGTCTATATCGACATGGCGACGGGCATCGCCGTCAACAGCTTCGGCATCGCCGACCCCGCGTGGATCCGCGCCGTGACCGAGCAGCTGTGCACCGTGCAGCACGCATCCAACCTCTACTACACCGCGCCCGACGCGCAGCTGGCGCAGCTGCTGTGCGAGAAGACTGGCATGAAGAAGGTCTTCTTCTCCAACTCCGGCGCGGAGGCCAACGAGTGCGCCATCAAGGCCGCGCGCAAGTACGCCGCCGACCACAAAGGCCCGGAGTACCACACCATCATCACGCTCAAAAACAGCTTCCACGGCCGCACGATCACAACGCTCGCCGCGACCGGGCAGGACGTGTTCCACCACGACTTTCTGCCGCTGACGGAGGGCTTTGCCTACGCCGAGGCGAATAACCTCGACGATCTCAAGGCGCAGGTCGCCGCGCACAAGTGCGCCGCCATCATGATGGAGGTCGTGCAGGGCGAGGGCGGCGTCATCCCGCTGACGCAGGAATTTGTCAAAGGTGCTGCCCAGCTCGCCGCCGAGCAGGACCTGCTGCTCATCTGCGACGAGGTGCAGATCGGCAACGGCCGCAGCGGCAAGCTCTACGGCTACATGCACTACGGCATCACGCCGGACATCGTCTCCACGGCCAAGGGCCTCGGCGGCGGTCTGCCGCTGGGCGCGACGCTGCTCGGCGAGAAGGTGCAGGACGTGCTCACCCCCGGCAGCCACGGCTCTACCTTCGGCGGCAACCCCGTCTGCTGCGCCGGCGCGCTGAGCATTCTGCACCGGCTCGACGGCCCGCTGCTGCAGTCCGTGCAGGAAAAGTCCAACTTCATCGTCAAGGCTCTCACCGGCGCCAAGGGCGTCAGGAGCGTCACGGGCCTGGGCCTGATGCTCGGTGTGGAGACCGAGCGCCCGGTCAAGGACGTCATCAGTGAATGCATGGCGCGCGGCGTGCTCGTCATCTCGGCAAAGAACAAGGTGCGCCTGCTGCCGGCGCTCAACATCCCCATGGCGCAGCTCGAGCAGGCGGTCAGCGTGCTCAAAGACGTCTGCGCCGGAGAATAAGGAGGAACACCGTCATGAATCTCAAAGGCAACGATTTTCTCAAGCTGCTCGACTACACCCCCGAGCAGATCGACTATCTGCTCCGGCTCGCCGCCCAGCTCAAGGCAGAGAAAAAGGCCGGCATCCCGCACCGCCTGTGCGAGGGCAAAAACGTCGCGCTCATCTTTGAAAAGACGAGCACGCGCACGCGCAGCAGCTTCGAGGTCGCGGCGCACGATTTGGGCATGGGCAGCACGTATCTCGACTCCACCGGCTCGCAGATCGGCAAGAAGGAGAGCATCGCCGACACGGCGCGCGTGCTCTCGGGCATGTTCGACGGCATCGAGTACCGCGGCTTCGGCCAGTGCATCGTCGAGGAGCTGGCGCAGTACGCCTCCGTCCCGGTCTGGAACGGCCTGACGGACGAGTTCCACCCGACGCAGATCCTCGCGGACTTTCTGACCATCCGGGAGCACTTCGGCTCGCTGGAGAACATCCACCTCGTCTACATGGGCGATGCGCGCTTCAACATGGGCAACTCCCTCATGGTCGGCTGCGCGAAGATGGGCATGCACTTCACGGCCTGCGCACCCGAGGGCTACTTCCCCGATGCGCAGCTCGTCGCCGAGTGTCAGGCCATCGCGGCGCAGACGGGCGCGACGCTCGACTTCATCTCCGACCCCGCCGCGGCCGTGCAGGGCGCGAACGTGATCTATACCGACATCTGGGTCTCCATGGGCGAACCCGAGAGCGTCTGGGCCGAGCGCATTGCCGCGCTCGCACCGTATCAGGTCAACGCGGCGCTCATGGCCAAGGCCGACCCCAACGCCATCTTCATGCACTGCCTGCCGGCGTATCACGACAAAAAGACCGCCATCGGCAACGAGATGTGCACGCGCTTCGGCCGCGAGGCGATGGAGGTCACGGACGATGTGTTTGAAAGCGCGCAGTCGGTCGTGTTCCAGGAGGCCGAAAACCGCATGCACACCATCAAGGCCGTCATGGCGGCGACGCTTGCGGAGATCGAGCTATGAAGCGCTATCTCGTACTCGAAAACGGCGAGGTCTTTGCGGGCCTCGCTTTCGGCGCACCGTGCGACACGGTGGGCGAGCTGGTGTTCACCACCGGCATGAACGGCTACATCGAGACGCTCACCGACCCGAGCTACTGCGGCCAGATCGTGCTGCAGACGTTCCCGCTCATCGGCAACTACGGCATCATCCCGGCCGATTTTGAGGGCAAGTGCTGCGTGCGCGGCTATGTCGTGCGCGAGCAGTGCCAAACGCCGTCGAACTTCCGGTGCGAGGAAACGCTCGACGCATTTTTGAAAGCCAACAACATCCCCGGCATCGCCGGCATCGACACCCGCGCCGTCACGCGCATCCTGCGCGAGGCCGGCACGATGAACGCTGCCATCTGCGACACGGTGCCGGACGATCTTGCGCCCCTGCGCGCCTACCGCATCACGGACCCCGTGCCGCAGGTGACGACGCCGGAGCCCTACACCCTCCAGCCGGAGGGGAGCGTGCTGCACCGCGTGGCGCTCATCGACTACGGCGCGAAGCGCAACATCGCGCGCGAGCTCTGCCGCCGCGGCTGCGCCGTGACGGTGCTGCCCTGCTCTGCCAAAGCGAAGGACATCCTCGCCGCCGGGTATGACGGCGTCATGCTCTCCAATGGCCCCGGCGACCCGACGGACAACGTCGACCAGATCGCGGAGATCGCCAAACTCTTCGGCCGCATCCCGATGTTCGGCATCTGCCTCGGCCACCAGCTCATGGCGCTGGCGCAGGGCGGCAGCACCGTGAAGCTCAAATACGGCCACCGCGGCGTGAACCAGCCGGCGCGCGACGTGTGCGGCACGCGCACGTTCCTCACCAGCCAGAACCACGGCTACGCCGTCGTGCCCGAGAGCGTGAAGACCGGCGTCATCCGCTACATCAACGCCAACGACGGCACGTGTGAGGGCGTGGACTACCCCGACCTGCGGGCCTTTTCCGTGCAGTTTCACCCCGAGGCGTGCTCGGGCCCGCACGACACGGCCTTTCTCTTCGACCGATTCTGTGACCTGATGGGAGGTGCGCACCATGCCGATTGATTCCAGCATCCGCAAAGTCATGGTCATCGGCTCTGGCCCGATCGTGATCGGTCAGGCGGCGGAGTTTGACTATGCCGGCGCGCAGGCGTGCCGCGTGCTGCACGACGCGGGCGTGAACGTCGTGCTCGTCAACTCCAACCCCGCGACGATCATGACCGACAAGGCCCTCGCGGATGAGATTTATCTCGAGCCGCTCACGCTGACCTCCGTCAAGCGCATCATTGAAAAGGAGCAGCCGGACAGTCTTCTCGCCGGTCTCGGCGGCCAGACGGGCCTGACGCTGGCGATGGAGCTCGACAAGGAGGGCTTTTTGCAGCAGCACAACGTCCGCCTCATCGGCACGAACGCCAAAGCCATCGACAAGGCCGAGGACCGCGAGCTCTTCAAGGAGACCATGGCCGCCATCGGCGAGCCGACCATCCCCTCCGGCATCGCCAACACCGTGGCGGAGGCGCTCGCCGTAGCAGACCGCATCGGCTACCCCGTCATCATCCGCCCGGCGTTCACGCTCGGCGGCGCGGGCGGCGGCGTGGCCTACAGCCCGGAGGAGCTCTCCTCCGCTGCGCAGACCGGCCTCGACGCGTCCCCGATCACGCAGATCCTCGTCGAGCGCTACATCTACGGCTGGAAAGAGATCGAGTTTGAGACCATGCGCGACGGCGTAGGCAACGTCATCGCCGTGTGCAGCATGGAAAACTTCGACCCCGTCGGCGTGCACACCGGCGACAGCATCGTCGTCGCCCCGGCGCTGACGCTCTCGGACAAGGAGTTTCAGATGCTGCGCAGCGCGGCGCTGAACATCATCTCCGCGCTCGATATCGTCGGCGGCTGCAACTGCCAGTTCGCGCTCAACCCCGACAGCTTTGAGTACGCCGTTATCGAGGTCAACCCCCGCGTGTCGCGCTCGTCGGCGCTCGCGTCGAAGGCGACCGGCTACCCGATCGCCAAGATCACGACGAAGATCGCCCTCGGCTACACGCTCGATGAAATTCAAAACGACATCACCGGCAAGACCTGCGCCTGCTTCGAGCCCGCGCTGGACTACGTCGTCGTGAAGTTCCCCAAGTGGCCGTTTGACAAGTTCGTCGGCGCGTCCCGCCGCCTCGGCACGCAGATGAAGGCCACCGGCGAGGTCATGGCCATCGGCACGAACTTTGAAAGCGCGCTGCTCAAGGCCGTGCGCGGCGCCGAGATCCATCTCGACACGCTGCACGCCAAACCGCTGTCTGACCGCCCGGTGCGCGACCGGCTCGCCGACTGTGACGATCACCGCCTGTTCACCGTCTTTGAGGCGCTGTGCAGCGGCGTGTCCATCGACGAGATCCACGACATCACCCGCATCGACCGCTGGTTTTTGTCCCGGCTGCAAAACCTCGTGGACTACGAGGCGAGCATTCAAAACGGCCTGACGCCGGAGCTTTATCAGCGCGGCAAGTACCTCGGCTATCCGGACGCGGCGCTGCGCCGCCTGTCCGGCAGCGAGACGCTGCCCCCCTTCCGCGCGGGCTACAAGATGGTCGACACCTGCGCCGCCGAATTTGACGCGCAGACGCCGTATTTCTACGCCAGCGCGGACGCGCGCTGCGAGGCGCGCACCTTCCCGCGCAGCGGCAAGCCTGTCGTCATGGTGCTCGGCTCCGGGCCGATCCGCATCGGCCAGGGCATCGAGTTTGACTATTCGTCCGTCCACTGCGTGTGGACGCTCAAGGCCATGGGCTATGACGTCGTCATCGTCAACAACAACCCCGAGACCGTCTCCACGGACTACGACACCGCCGACCGGCTGTATTTCGAGCCGCTCACGGCCGAGGACGTGCTGCAGATCATCGACGTGGAGCAGCCCGTCGGCGTCGTAGTCGCCTTCGGCGGCCAGACCGCCATCGCGCTCACGCAGACGCTCGACCGCCACGGCATCCGCATCCTCGGCACATCGGCCGAGGGCATCGACATCGCCGAGGACCGCGAGCGGTTTGACGAGCTGCTCGAGCGCTTCCACATCTCCCGCCCGAAGGGCATGGGCGTGCAGACGCTGCCCGAGGCCCTGCACGCCGCGCAGACGCTCGGTTACCCCGTGCTGCTGCGCCCGTCGTACGTCATCGGCGGCCAGAACATGAAGATCGTCCACGACGACGCCGAGGTCACGACGTACATGCAGCGCATCCTCGCGCAGGGCATCGACAACCCCGTGCTCGTGGACAAGTACATGATGGGCACGGAGCTGGAGGTGGACGTCATCTCCGACGGCACGGACGTGCTCATTCCCGGCATCATGGAGCACATCGAGCGCGCCGGCGTGCACAGCGGCGACTCCATCGCCGTCTACCCGCCGTACAACCTCAACGACATGATGACGGACAAGATCGTCGACAGCTCGCGCAAGCTCGCCCTCGCGCTCGGCACGAAGGGGCTTGTGAACATCCAGTACCTCATCTGGGAAAACGAGCTCTACGTCATCGAGGTCAACCCCCGCGCCTCGCGCACCGTGCCGTACATCAGCAAGGTCACGGGCGTGCCGATGGTAGACGTGGCATCGCGCGTCATGCTCGGCGCGCCGCTGGCTGGCCTCGGCTACGGCACCGGCCTGCACCCCATCCCGCCGTATTACGCGGTCAAGGTGCCGGTGTTCTCGTTTGAAAAGCTCGGCGACGTCAACGCCTACCTCGGCCCGGAGATGAAGTCCACGGGCGAGGTGCTCGGCCTCGGCAAGACGATGCAGGAGGCGCTGTTCAAGGGCCTGACCTCGGCCGGCATGGTCGTCGGCCAGCACCCGGACGGCCGCCACGGCGTGTTCGTGAGCGTGGACACGCACGACCTCGGCGAGATCGTGTCGCTGGCCAAGAAGCTCGACGACCTGCACTTCGCCCTCTACGCGACCGAGGAGACCGCCGCCGCCATCGCGCGCCTCGGCATCGACGTCGTGACCGTGGACGGCATCCGCGAGAGCGACCACGCCTTCGCCCTGCTCGAGAGCGGCTGCATCGACTACATCGTCTACACCGGCGCGCTCAAGGACGCGACCATGGACGATTACATTGCCCTGCACCGCCGCGCGCTGCAGCTCGGCATCCCGTGCTTCACCTCGCTCGACACGGCCAACGCCCTGGCGGACATCATCGCCAGCCGCTACAACGAGCGCAACACCGAGCTCGTGGACATCAACCACATGCGCACCGAGCGCCAGAGCCTGAAGTTTGCGAAAATGCAGGCCACCGGCGACGACTATATCTACGTCGAGAACTTTGACGGACACATCACCTGCCCCGAGTCGCTGTGCATCCCGCTCTGCTCGCGCCACCGCGGCATCGGCGGCTACGGCATCGTGCTCATCGAGCACAGCGACGTGGCCGACGCGAAAATGCGCGTCTTCAACCGCGACGGCAGCGCCGGCGGCATGGGCGGCAACGCCATCCGCTGCGTGGCCAAGTACCTGTACGACAACGGCATCGTGCCGCGCGACGATCTCACGATCGAGGCCGGCGGCACCGTGCACCGGCTGCACCTGTACACGCGCTTCGGCACGGTCGGCCTCGTGACGGTCGACATGGGCAAGCCCGCGTTTGAGCCCGCCAATGTGCCCGTGATGCTCGAGGGCGAGCGCGTGATCGACCGGCCGGTGACGATCGCCGGCGGGGAGTACCGCATCACGTGCCTCTCGATGGGCAACCCCCACTGCGTCGTCTTTGCCGATCGCGTGGATGAGGTGGACGTCGCGCACCTCGGCCCGCAGTTTGAGCACGCGGACATCTTCCCCGCGCGCACGAACACGGAGTTCATCCGCGTCGTCAACCGCACGACGATCAAGATGCGCGTCTGGGAGCGCGGCAACGGCGAGACCCGCGCCTGCGGCACCGGCGCGTGCGCGGCCGTGGTGGCCGCCACGGAAAACGGCCTGTGCCCGAAGGGCGAACCCATCACCGTCAAGGTCAGCGGCGGCGACCTGATCGTCACCTATGACGACGACGGCGTGCGCCTGACCGGCAACGCCGAGCTCGCCTTCACCGGCGTGACCACGTACTGAGACTCCAAAAAGCAAAAAATCACCCGCATCCGGGTCGGATGCGGGTGATTTTTTCTGCCGGCCGCTCAGCCGCGCATGGCGGCGGCGAAGGCGTCGATGCGCGCGATGTCGAGCTTCGGCTCGGCATACTGCGCGCGGTACTGCGGCGATGTCATCAGCGCGCCGAAGAGCTGCTTGTAGGCATAGCTCATCTTCTCGTACTGCATCTTGCCGCCAAGAATGTCCTTCGCGGCCGCGTGCGCAAGCAGCTCCGGCGAGAAGAAGTGCTCCAGATACCCCTCCGTGCCGGGCGTGGTGTAGCAGCTCAGGTACACCCCGAGGCGCTTGCCCATGAGCGTCTTTTCGTTCCGGCGCAGGAAGTGCCGGATGTGCTTATCGAGCTTGAACATGTACACGCAGCTGCCGATGATGACCGTGTCGTACCCGTCGAGCGTAATGCCGCGCTCGCGGATGTTGCGCACCGTCACGTCGCCGCCGACGGCGCTTTTGAGCATATAGGCGATCTCCTCCGTCGCGCCGTAGCGCGAGGCGAACAGGATCAGCGTTTTCATGCAGTGACCTCCTTTGTCCGCCCTGCCGGGCGGCCCCTTCTTTATGTAAGAGTATAGGAAGCCGCCGCGCCGCTGTCAAGCGCTGCGCGCGATTTTTTTACCCGACCGGCACGGGCTCGCCCTGTTTCGGCGCCGGCTCTCTGCGCCGCGCCTTGGGGATGTTGATCGTCAGGATGAGCGCTTCGTCCGTCTCCTGCCGGTGCATGCCGGCGTCGATGCCGCCCTGCTTCATGAGGTCGAGGCTGTGCGAGATCGTGTTGAGAAACACGCGCACGTCCTTGAGGATGAAGGTCTTCTGCTGCTCGCTCTCGGGCGCGGTCTTGGCCTCGAGCAGGCGCTCGATGTAGGCGTCCGTTGCGGCGACGTTCAGGTCGCGGCTGAGGATATAGGCCAGCGCCTCGCGCTGCTCGGCCGGTGTCTCAAGGCGCAGCAGCGCGCGGCCGTGCCGCTCGGTGAGTCCGGCGTTGCGCATGGCGTTGAGCACATCCTCCGGCAGGCGCAGCAGGCGGAGCTTGTTCGCCACGGCCGACTGCGACTTGCCCAGCCGCCGCGCGCACTCCTCCTGGCTCAGGCCGAAGAGCCGGATGAGCTGCGCGATGCCGCGCGCCTCCTCGAGAAAGTCCAGGTCGTTGCGCTGGAGATTTTCCACCAGCGCGATGAAGCTCGCCTCCTCGAGATCCAGCTCCATGATGATGCACGGCACCTCATGGAGCCCCGCCATGCGCGCGGCGCGCAGGCGGCGCTCCCCGGCCACGAGCTCATACCCGCCCTGCCGCGGTCGCACGGTCAGCGGGCTGAGCACGCCGTACTCGGCGATGCTGCGCGAGAGCTCCTCGAGCTGCGCCGGGGAAAAATTCTGCCGCGGCTGGACCGCGCTCGGCGCGATCGCGTCCACCGCCAGATACACGATGCTGCCGCGGGCCGCGCGGCTGCGATGGTTGGAAAACTGCATAGCACACCCTCCATATCTTGTGTTTTACAACACAAAAATAATCCACATATTGCGCAAAACGCGGCGAAATCGGGCGCGCGCAGAAAAAAAGAGGGCGGACTGAAAACAGTCCGCCAAAAACAGGGTCGTGGGATAAAGATATGAGCCGTGGCTTCCAAACTGCGGAAGTCAATTGGATAAGCTGTAATGGTATTGTAGCGCCGGGCGCGCAAAATGTAAAGAGCGAACGGTGTCGGTCGGGCACTTGTTTTGTCGGCGGCGGAATCTTTTTTCGCGCGCCGGGGCATACTGACCGGGAGTACACAGCAAAGGAGATGGAAGCATATGCAGGTGATCGACCGTATCGCGCTGATCCTTGCGATCATCGGCGGGCTCAACTGGGGCAGCATCGGTCTGTTCCGGTTCGATCTCGTGGCGTGGATCTGCGGCGGGCAGGCCTCCGTGGTCGCCCGCGTGATCTACACGCTCGTGGGTCTGGCCGCGATCTGGTGCATTTCCCTGCTCTTCCGCGGCCGCGACGAAATCGACGGCGACACGGAGGAGGCATAATGCCCCGGCAGCAAAAAAACGGCATGGCCGACGCCATGCTGTTTTTTTCTCCAATGAGAACCGCTTCGCTGGGTCCTCGTTGGAATATGTTTATCCAAGTCTCTGCATCGCCAGCGCGCTGCTGCCCGGGAAGCGGTCGAACGCATCGAGCGGCGGCAGATACGCTTCCAGCGCGTGCACCAGCTCGCCGCCGAGCAGGCCGCCGAGCGTGTTGAGCATCAGGTCGTCCACGTCGCACAGGCGGTACGAGCCGCGGAACACGAAAAACAGCCCCGTGAGCTGCCCCAGCTCAATGAACGCCGAAAACGCGAGCGACGCGAGCGCGACCTTGCCGAGATCCAGCCCGCAGACATAGCGCAGGTACATACCAAACGGCAGCAGCATCAAAATGTTGCACACGACCTGCAGCACCGTGCGGTCAAAAAGCGCCGGCAGATACGTGCGCGCATCGGAGAGCACGAGCGGCGTCTCGCGCAGGAAATCGGCCACGAACTGAAACGGCACGAGCTGGATCTCATACCCGCTCAGCCGCGCCGCCTGCGCCGCATCCGGCAGCGGGAAGAACACGAGCGCCAGCACGCACAGCACGTAAAACAAAAACAGACCGCCGAACACGGTGCGCACCCAGTTGAAGCAGCGCGCACGCACCTGCCGGTCAAAAAACGGCACGGCCACCAGCACCGCGATGAGCGGAAACGCATAAGCCGCCAGCCGGATACTGCCCAGAAGATTTGTCATGATCCTTGCCTCCCATGGGGCGCTCCCGCCCCGGTTTCTGGCATCAGTATAGCCCCGGACGGCATCACATCGCCATCGTTTTGGCTTACAGTTGGCTTACATCTTCGTAAGGCAGCGCGCAGGGCGCAAAAAACCGGGCGCGTCCATTCAGACGCGCCCGGCCGTGCGGACGGATATTTTTCCTCAGGCGATGAGGAAGAACTTCACGAGGAAGATCACCGAGATGACATACGTCAGCACCGAGACCTCCTTGCCCTTGCCCGTGCAGAGCTTGAGCACGGAATAGCTGATGAGGCCCAGACCGATGCCGTGGCCGATCGAGCCGGAGATCGGCATGGAGATGAGCATGATGGCCACCGGCAGGCTCTGATAGATATCGTCAAAGTCGATCTTCTTGAGACCGCCGAGCATGAGCAGGCCGACGTAGATGAGCGCGGAGCTCGTCGCAGCGGCGGGGATGATGGCGGCGATGGGCGCAAGGAACATGCTCGCAAGGAAGAGCACGCCGGTCGTCAGAGCGGTCAGGCCCGTGCGGCCGCCGGCCTCGACGCCGGAGGCGGACTCGACGAACGTCGTGACGGTGGACGTGCCGGTGCACGCGCCCGCGACGGTGCCGACGGCGTCGGCCAGCAGCGCCTCGCGCATGCGCGGCATGTTGCCGTCCTTGTCGACCATGCCGGCGCGGCTCGCCGTGCCGACAAGGGTGCCGATGGTGTCGAACATATCAATGATGCAGAACGTGATGACGAGCGTCACGACCGTGAACCAGCCGATCTCGCCGAGGGCGGAAAAGTCGAACTTGAACAGGGTCGTCTCGGCCATGTCGCCGAACGCAGGCACGAACGACGCGCCCTTGAGCGACGCAAACGGGTTCGTGTGCAGGAAGATGGCCTCGCCCGCCCAGTAGATGCCGGACGCGCAGAGCATGCCCAGCAGCACGGAGCCCTTGATCTTCTTGTGCGCGAACAGCACGATCAGGAACAGGCCCACGAACATGGTCACGACCGTGAGCACCATCTGCGGGTAGCCGTCGCCCATGTTGGCCTTGGCAAGGCTGGGCGTGAGCGCGCCGAAGAAATCGCGCATGACGTAAAACGGGCCGCCGTCGCTCGAGTACACACCGGCGTTGGAGCCGATGCCGATGTTGAGCAGCATGAGGCCGATGGCCGGCGCGATGCCGAGCCGGATGCCGAGCGGAATGGCCTCGACGATCTTCTCGCGCACCTTGAGCACCGAGAGAATGATGAACACGATGCCCTCGATGAGGATGACGCACAGTGCCGTCTGGAACGACTGCAGGTAGCTCATGCCGGTCAGGGTGACGATGTTGGCCACGACGACGGCGAAAAAGCTGTTGAGACCCATGCCGGGTGCCATGGCAAAGGGCTTGTTGGCCGCGAACGCCATGACGAGCGTGCCGACGGCGGAGGCGATGCAGGTGGCGAGGAACACGCCGTTCCACAGCTGCGAGCCGCCCTGGGCGCCGAAGCCGGTCAGCAGGTTCGGGTTGAGCGCGATGATGTACGCCATGGTCATGAACGTCGTCAGGCCGGCGACGATCTCGGTGCGTACGGTGGTGTTGTTTTCTTTCAGGTGAAAGAGCTTTTCCATTGGGATCCCCTCTCCATAAAGTTTTTGCCGGAAACGCAAAACGCCGTCAGTATAACGCGATTTGCCCCGCCTGTCAACGACAAAAACCGGACACGGAATGTCCCGTGTCCGGTCCTGCTGTTTTCGCGTGTTTTACGCCTGCGCGGGGCAGTCGCGCTCGTGGCAGGTGAACAAAATGACCTGCCGGTGCTGCGCGATCTCCCGGAAGAGCGCCATGGCGCGCCCGGCGCGCGCATCGTCGAAATTCACGAGCGTGTCATCGAGCACGAGCGGGCACGGATCATCCGCCGGGCACGTCAGCTCACACAGCGCCAGGCGCACGGACAGGTACAGCAGATCCGCCGTCCCGGCCGAGAGATAGGCCGTGTCGCGCGGCGTCGGGTCGTCGATGCTGCGCGCCTTGGCCGACAGGTCGCGCGCGAGCACGAGCTCGTCATAGCGTCCGTCGGTGAGGTAGTCCATGTAGTCCGCCGCCTTCTGCGCCAGCTGCGGGGAAAAGCGGCTCTGCAGCTCCGCGTCCGCACGGCCGAGCGTCTCGATCGCAAGCGCGATGGCCGCATACTGCCGCTCGAGCGCGTCGCGCTGTTCGAGCAGCTGCGCGTGTTCGCTTTTCAGCGCCATCGGGTCGCCGATAGCGAGGGCCGCGCCTGTGAGCTGCGCCTGCTGCGTGCGCAGGCGCGTGCACACGCTCTCGAGCGCGCTCCTGCGCTGATAGAGCGCGGCGGCCTCGCCCGTGCCGCTCTCAAAGTCCAGACTCTGCAGCAGCCGCTCGTGCGTCTCGCACTGGTGCTCGCGCGCATCCTCGAGCGCGGCGGCGGCTTTCTGCTCCGCCTGCATGGCGGCCGCGCACGCGCGGTAGGCAGCCCGGTGCACCTCCGCCTGATAGTAGATGCCGTCCGCGTCCTGCGCGCCGTAGCTGCGCAGGAGCTCCCCGAGCGCGGCGGCGGCCTGCTGCGCGCGCTTCTTGCCGTTATTGGCAGCGACCAGCAGCACGACGGCCAGCACCGCGAGCGCGATGGCCGCATAATACAGCGGCTGCGCCACAAGATAACCCAGCACCGCGCACAGCGCCGAGAGCACGAGCGCCGCGATCCAGAAGTACGGCTTGCCGCCGTGGGCTGCCGTGTCAGCAAGGGCCTCCGCCCGCTGCGCGTCGCGCTCGGCGGTCTCGCCCGCCTCGTCCGGCGTCTGCACGCCGAAATGCGTCTGCTCGAGCGCGGTGCGCCTGGCCGCGGCGTCCCGCCGCGCCTGTTCGAGCGTCTGCTCGAGCGTGCGCAGGTTCGATTTTTCCTCGCCCATGCTGCTCAGCGCCGCGCGGCGCTGCCGCTGCCGGGCGGCGTTCATCTGCTCGGTCACGGTCTGCAGCTCCGCGTCCGTCTGCCGGAGCTCGGCGGCGCAGGCCGCCTGCTCCTGCGCGTTGCGCTCGAGCCGGTGCAGCTGCTCTTCTACCTCCGTGATGCGGCCCTCCAGCTCCGGCAGCGCGCCGTGCCGGCCGCTGCGCCGGCGGCGCAGCCATGCGCGCAGCTGCGCGTCGGCCTCGGTATAGGAGCTCGCCTCCTCGCCGGAGGTCACGATGGCGGAGATGCGCTTTTCCAGCTCCGGCGTACCCGTCACGACGAGGCCGCCCTGCCCGATGAATGCGCTGCGCGCGAACACCTCGGCCGACACGCCCGTGAGCTGCTCGCCCGCGTCCGTCGCCGTCAGCCCCGGCACCGGGATGTCCGTGCCGGTGTACACCGCCGAAAAGCCGCGCAGCGGCGCGCCCGGCGTCTCCGTCCAGCGGCGGATTGTGATGCATTTTCCGCCCTGTTCGAGCTCCAGCTCGCCCGCCATGGGCTTGCCGCTCCAGGGCGCGTATTTCTGCTTGTCGGGCACGAACCCGGCGCGCGCGCGCTGGGACGTGTCGATCCCGTAGAGCATGGCGCGCAGAAACGCGCACCACGTGCTCTTGCCGCTCTCATTCGGCGCGTAGATGATATTCAGACCCGTGTCGAGCCGCAGCTGCTCGCCGTCGAGCGTGCCGAACGTGCCCTGCATATGCCGGATGATCACAGCGTCACCACCTCCTCGTCGTGGTCCAGTGCCGCAAGCCCCCAGCGCGCGGCCATGACAATGGTCTCACGCGCGCGGTCAGAGTCCGCGGCGTCGTATTGTTGCTTCAGTTGGGCCAGAAACTGCCCGCGCAGCGTGCTCTCTCCCGCCCGCGCCCAGAGATCCCGGCGCGCGCGCGTCTCATCGCGCAGCTGCAGCGCGAACACCCGCCCCTCGAGCGCCGCGCGCAGCGCGGCGGGGTTCGGCGCGCGGTCGGTCTCGCCCGTGAGCACGATGCGGTAAATATTGCGCGCAGCCCCCTCCGGCAGCGCCGCAAGCGCCGCCTGCATGGGGTCCGTGTCCGTGACGTCCACGCGCAGGATCTCATACCGCCGCCCGGGCACGGGCACAAACCGCGCCTGCACGTCGCCCGCAGCGACGTCCACGAGCAGCACGCCCTTTTCCCCCGTCTCGTCAAAGCCGCGGCCCTCCATGCAGCCCGGCCAGGCGTACACCGTGCCCCCGGCGCGCTGCACGCCGCCGAAGCGGTGCACGTGGCCGAAGGCGGCGTAGTCCAGCCCGCTGGCGGCCAGCTCCGCAGCCGACACGGGGTCATACGCCGAGGCGGGATTGCCCACCTCGCCGTGCAGGCAGAGCACGTCGAGCAGCCCTGCCTGCTTCGGCACGGAAAAGCCCCGCAGCAGGCCGGGGCAGCGGCTGTCGGTGAACGCCGCGCCCCAGACGCGCACGCCCAGCTCCGGCAGCGCGACCGCCTCGATGCGCGGCGAGCGGAAGATATGTACGTTTTCCGGGAACGTCAGGCGCGCATACGGCGCGCCCGCGCTGTAATAGTCGTGGTTGCCGGGCGCGAGAAACACCTCCGAAGCGCAGCCGGCAAACGTCTCGGCGAGCGCCTTGGCCGTCTCGGGATAGGGGCTCGCGCTGTCGAGCAGGTCGCCCGCGAGCAGGATGATCTGCGCCCCGTGCGCCTGCGCCAGCTCCGGCAGAGCGCGCAGCAGGCTGCGCTGCTCCCGGCGGCGCTGCGCCGCCTGCGCGAGCGTGAGCGCCTCAAACGGCGAGTCGAGATGCAGATCCGCCGCGTGCAGGATGCGCACGCTCATCTCAGGCGCACCAGCTGCACGTCGCGGCAGCGGCCGGTGTCGCTGTCGACCTCGAAGATCGCACCCTCGAGCTTGGCCGCGCCCATGGCGGCCTCATAGCGCCGCGGCGGGTCGCCGAGGAACTTGCCGATCGACTGCTCCGGCGCGATGCCGAGCACGGCGTTGGCCGGGCCCGTCATGCCGAGGTCGGTCAGGTAGCCCGTTCCCTCGGGCAGCACCTCGGCGTCAGACGTCTGCACGTGCGTGTGCGTGCCCCAGACGGCCGTCACGCGCCCGTCAAGATAAAAGCCCATGGCGCGCTTTTCGCTCGTGGCCTCGGCGTGCATGTCCACGAGGACGATCTTCGCCTGCGTCTGGTCGAGGATGTCGTCCGCGACGAGGAAGGGATTATCCGTGTTCGCGTCGAGCGTGAAGCGCCCCATGAGGTTGATGACGCAGATCGGCCCGCCGCGCACGGAATATTCGCCCCAGCCGCGGCCAGGGCACTGCGGCGCGAAGTTGGCCGGGCGCAGGATGCGCTTTTTCTGCTCGAGATACGGCTGCAGCTCGTAGCGCGTCCACGTGTGGTTGCCGAGCGTGATGACGTCGGCCCCGGCGGCGAAGATCGCGTCGGCCTGCTTCGGCGTCACGCCGACGACGTTGGCGTTTTCGCCGTTGACGACGGTGAAATCAATGTGTTCCTGCTCCTGAAACGCGCGCAGGCGCTCAGTCAGGAACGTCAGGCCGGGCGCGCCCACAACGTCGCCCACGGCCAGAATGCGCAAGATCATAACAGTCCCTCCCATACGATCGGAAGAAAATTTGATAAGATAATAAAAATAGTATACCACCGACGGCGGCGGGGAATCAATCCAGAAACTGGCGCGGCGCAGATTTCATACTCCCGCGCGCCCGCGCACATACTATCCGCGCAGCAGTGCAGCTGCGAAGGGAGGCAGAAACGTGAAAGGAGACAGCAAAATGAACGCAATGCAGTTTGCCAAGGGCATGAGCATCGGCATGGGTGTCGGCATGGCGGTCGGCACGGCGGCGGGCTGGATGATGCACCCGCAGAAAAAGCGCACGAACAACATCGTGGCGGACGCGGTGCGCACGGTCAGCGATGTGACGGACACCATCCGCGATACGATGGGCTGGTAAAAACGCAAAAAAGGAAAACTTTTTTGAAAAAGGGCTTGCAATTCCGGCCGGGCTATGCTACTATACTTAGGCGCGTTAGGAGCGCACTAAGCGCCGTTAGCTCAGCTGGATAGAGCGTCTGGCTACGGACCAGAAGGCCGGGGGTTCGAATCCCTCACGGCGTGCCATGAAAAAGTCTTGTAATCCTTGGGATTGCAAGACTTTTTTGTTTTTTCTCTTGTGTTGCTGACAGATTAGCTGCCGCAAAAAAGCGCACAAAAAGCGCACAAATCCGAAAAAAGCACGCCCAAAAGCAAGATACATCCGCAGGAAAGGATGTTATCTATGGCCACCATTCAGGAAAACAGGAAAAACGGCAAGCTGGTTTCGTACAAATTTACGGCCTGCGTCGGCAGAGATGCAAACGGTAAGCAGATTCGCTATTACCGCACATGGACGCCGCCACGTGAATACGCTCCGGCGAAGGCTCGAAAATGCGCGCAGATGGAAGCAACCCAATGGGAACAAGCCATCCGTAAGCACGGCATAAACGGTACGCAAGCGCTTGACTGTGCAGCCGCTCGCCGCGCAGAAAAGACCGACTTCTGCGCATTTATCACTGACACATGGCTCCCCATTCAGGTATGCAACGGCAGCAAGAAGCCCAAAACCGAGGACTTTTACAAAAGCATGACCAAACTGATCTGCAAGTACTTTGACGGCTGGTTCCTGCAAGACATAAGACCTATCGACATCCAGAAGTACCTCATCTATCTGCGCACAGAATACACAGGCAAGTCCGGAAAGCCGCTCACGGCTAAAACACTTTCACATCAATACAGCACATTGCATCTGATTTTCGGTTACGCCGAACAGCAGGAGCTCATTTCGAAAAATCCGATGCGCAAAGTGAATGCGCCGAAGAAAGAAAAGCGGCCGGTGGACGCACTCACGCAAGCGCAGGCTCAGCGTTTCTTTCAATGTCTGCATGACTGTCCGCTGGATTTTCAGTGTATGCTGCACCTGCTGATCACAACCGGCATCCGCCGCGGCGAATGTTTGGGACTGAAGTGGAAGGATATTGACGCCCGCGCCGCCACGCTCAACATTGCACGCAATGTGACCTATACAGTCAAAAGCGGAACCATCGTCAGTTCCCCAAAAACAGCCGCCGGTATTCGCACGGTTCCCCTGCTGGGGGCCACATTGTCTCTGCTGCAGTCCTATCGGAACCAACAGTGCAGCGCACATCCGGGAATCAACCTTGATGAAGTGTTCCTGTTTCCGAGCAGCACTGACCTTTTTCACCCCCGCGACCCGAATGCCGTTACGCGCAAAGTCAAGCGCTTTATGTGCAGAAGCGGCCTGCCGGACATGTCCCCGCACGATCTTCGGCACAGCTGCGCAACGCTGCTGCTCAATAACGGCGCGGATGTGAAAAGCGTTCAGGCCATCCTCGGGCACGCCAACGCCAGCACGACCTTAAACTTCTATGTCAAGGCCGACTTGCAGCAAATGAAAACCGCAGCAGATAAGCTCGGCACGGCGTTCGGGCTATAACAGAATCCCTGCTATCGAGAGGATTCGATAGCAGGGGTTTTTGTTCTCATGTCGATTGGGTAAAGGATACCAACTGCGTATTTATTTTTTCTTCGCTTTGCGATTCTTCCGCAAATTCCCGCACAACAGAGCGCTTTCTATTACGTCGCAATAGGCATCAAAAAATGTGTCGACATGTTTAACAAACTCTATAACTGCTTCATTTGTTTCCACCGCTTTATCTGGGAAAAATAATATAACCTCCATAGTTAGTGAGAATAACGACTCATAAATGGCAGTGATTTTGCTTTCGCATTCGTTTTTTGCTTCATCTGTTCCTGATATGAGCAAGGACGTCATATTTGCTTGCAACTCATTTTTTCTCAGCGCAGCAAGTGCTCTCCCGACGCTCTCCCTTGCTTCTGATAAAACCGGCCGATAGCCGAAACTTGTTTCAAAGTGTACGCAATACAGTTCTCGCGTCTCTTGAGCACTTTGCTTTCCCCCGGTAAATTTATATGCCTTAATACAATCCACAAACGCCCGTACGGCAAGCAGTTGAGAATACGCAGCGTACAGCTTCTCGAATATTGCAATCTGATTCTCTTTTCTCGCCAACTTAACCGGAATATAAACAGCGATCAAAACTGAAATCACCGACAGGATAATCGGTGCCCAATCCAAAAATGTCGTTGCATTAGATGCATTAACAGCTTCTATTAGCTGCTGCATGTAACCGCCCATTATCTATCCCTCCCGTTTTTCTCTTGCGCAGCGAGCTATAGCACCTGGTCATCGTCGGATGGCACATATTCCATCACATCCGCAACATGACAGTGCAATATCCGGCACAGATCATTGATGGTCGTCGTGTTCAGGGGCTTATTTTTACGCAGCTTATCAATCGTCGAGCTGGAAATGTGATGGTTTTTGATCAACGTATATGTTGACTCATTTGATTGCCTCAGCGTATTCCAAAAAGCAGCATAACTTATCATGCGAATTCCTCCAAAAGCTCTGCTGTTATCTTATAAAGTAGCCGCGATATTGACTATAGTCGTTAAAGAGGCTATAATGTTGGCGAATGGTAAATGAAAGGAGCCGAGCAATGGAATCCACAAAGACATTCGTTGAGCATCCGAGCGGGAAACTCGCCGTAACCGTGCATGCACCACGCAGCCTGCGGGAAGAAGAGGCCGCATACTTCCACGGCATCAACCTCGAACAGGCACATAAATTCGCGCACTTGAATGGATGGCAGCTGACAGTGGATCGAGAGAAAGACGATACTGTTTCAGCGGCGGATGCTGATTCCTTCAAGATCGGCGATGCCACAATAGATGGAGTAGGCGGAAAAGGGCAGCAAGCGGTGCGCATCGAGGCAAAAGTGGGCGTGTCGGATGGAGCAGAAAAAACAGATGTGCCAATACCAACGGAAAAGGACATAAAGCGCAATCTGCTTTGGGGAATCGGGTGTACTTCTTTTGGGCTCTTCTGTTTTGTTGTTGGTCTGTTCGCATCGTTCTTCTGCGTCATTATAGGGCTTGTTTTTATTGTTTTAGGTGTGGGCAGCTTATCACTTTATAGGAGCGGGAAAAAGGATCGTCAGCTGGCAGAAACGGACTTTGAGGCATACAAAGCTGTAGTAGCAAAACGATCTGCACAGAAAGAAGCCGTCGAACGGTGGAAAGCAGAGCGAGCGGCAGCAGACGAGGAGAAAAAACGCCGCCGAGCGAACGAGCCTGTCAGCTGCCCCAAGTGCGGCTCGACCTCTATTGCAACAGTCAACCGAGGATATTCATTGATGTGGGGTATCTACGGCAGCGGAAGCCCGAGGAATGTATGCCAAAAGTGCGGCTACCGATTTAAGCCGGGCAGCAAATAATTCAAGATGGAGAGAGGACTGCAGCTTCGTGCCGCAGCCCTCTTTTTTTACCCAATTTTTCAGCCGCTCGCATAAACACATGCTCCGCGCATTTAAACTCCACAATTTGACATTTCTTTGATTTTGTGGTATCATATAGAAAAACGCAAGGAGGAATTCCATGGAGAAAAAATACCTTTCAGACTGCATCCGTTACACGACGGATATCGCGCCGTATCCGTTCATTCAAATCTATTCCGGCGTTGGCAGCGGAAAAAACACGTTTGTTGACGCGCTCGCCAAAGGCTATGAAGAAAGCCAGCCGGATGGGCGCATGGAAACGCTTGAGCCCAAACGCGTCCTGTGCATCACCTCGCGCAGAGCCAAAGTTGACGAGCTGAAAAATGCGGAGGACGTTGCATATGGGACGCAGGTGTTGGAATATGAAAGCCTTGATTACGTCGAGGATTTGGACAGCTATTTTGCGTCGAAGCGTGAACTGTCCTGTAACGGTATCTGGGGCACGATACCCATTTACCAGCGAAGCATCGCCTGCACGAACGCAGCCATCGAGCGATATTTGGAAAAGCACTACAGAGCCGACAAAGCGGAAGACTTTCTCTGGAACCGGTTTGATATCATCGTCGTAGATGAAGCGCACGCCGTCGTGGCCGATGCATCCTATCAAACGGCACCTTATTACGTCCATTCGCTGATAAACCAAACGCTCAAAATGAACGCTGCCGGAAAAACGAACTGCAAAGTCATTGTCATGACAGGCTCGCCGCAAATACTGGAAGACTTTCGGCTGCCGAAAAACGGCCACGCGATTGACCTCATGGATAGATGTGTGCGCGTTGAGCCCAAACACGTCCTGCTTGCAGATAAAGCCGAAGTCACGGAGGACATGAAGCAGCGTCTGGCCGCAGGCGAAAAAGTCATCTACTTTGCAAACAGGGTCAGTACCGTCTTAAACCTCTACCGAAATGCGCTCCAAGAATACAGGAACGAGGCAGCCGTGTCCTTTTCCTCTGATGATGAGCTGGACAAGCAGGAAAAGGAGACCCGCGAAATCCTTGAAAAACGCGACGAAATTCAGGCATACATTGCCGAGAATCAAAAGCTGCCGGATGATATCCGGCTTTTTCTCACGACGAGCAAAAACAAAGAGGGCATCAACATAAAAAACGCGGATATCAAGACGATGTACATCGAGACGCATTCGCAGATCGACGCGATACAGATGGCGGGACGTGTGAGAGCGGGACTGGATCAGCTGTATATCGTGACGGATGCTGTCCAAAACAGCGCGCCGGAGAGTCCGTTTGAATACGAACTCTCCGGCCGCGCAGATTTGAAAGCAAGCCTGAACGCACTCCTTGCGCAGAAGAAAGAAGACGCAGGTATCGCAGAGGGGGCTCCGTGGTCTGTACAGGAGCACGAAGAAATCAGGAGCTATATCGCGTACATCCAAAAGAAATTCCCACATTTCTGCTACGACTATTTTGCCGATACGTTTTGCCTCTATTCGGACAGGCACAGCAGCCGGAGATACTATGCTGAGCAAAACGCGGCGTTTGTGCGCGCAAAAGAAGAAGGCAGCCTGTTGTCCCTCGTTGGAAAGTGGTTCCCTCAAGCGGATATTGCCTTTGCCAACAAGAAGCAGCAAAGAATCGACGCGTATTTCCATGCGCAGGACGTTCTGAACGTGCCGCTCGAAAAGAGCGCTGTGCAGGAAATCAAGGCATATCTCGAAACCGTCATTGGTCAGCCCTTCCGCAGCTTCAATCATTTCATGCGGCCCTATGGCTATGCGATCAGAAAAGCCTCTGGCAACACAACGAGCCCAAACTACGGCAAACAGATCATCACAAGGATCGGGACAGACAAAACGTGAAAGGCGGGGAAAGTTTCTCGCGTTTCCTTTTATACCGCAAAAATTTGCCCCCAACGGCAGCCAACACTTCGTGTCGGCGCCAAACTTGCAGCGCAGTACGTGCTGCGCCCGTTCTGCTCGCTTGAATTTTGCCTGCTCGCTGCGCTCGTCAGCCAAAATTCGTTGAAAAGCATAATCGTATAACGTATAAAAAGGGCGCGAGGTTTACAAGGGTGTCTCCGAAGACAATTCGCAGTTACCCTTGTGATTCTGATCTCATTTAGCGTTTTTGTGCGGCTTCGGAAGCAGAAATAGATGCAATTTCTACACGGTCTGTCGCTTACTGAGCGTACAAAAATTGGAATCGCACAAGCATTTTCCATTAAAAACACAAACATGGACGCCCTGTCGAAAAGGACGCCCATATTAGCGAATTGGATTGTTTAGAAAGCCGTGGCCGGGAGGGCCGGAATCAGGTTGCTGCGTTCTCGGCTTTTGTTACTGTTTTTACCGCGAGTGCCTGTGCCGGTTTCATCAGCAAAATGCATACACCGTTAAAAATCAGAGAGCCGACGATAAAGGTTCCGAAAAACAGGGGGATATGGGTCGCGAAGGCAGTGGTGTCGATACAAGCGCAAGTCAGATATGCAAAACCCACGTTGTTCAAAACCTTCGGCGCATAGGGGTGCAGGACAATCAAAATGAACAGCACAATCGCAAGAGGAATCAGGAAGCCAAACAGGCTGCCAAGAACGGAGGTCAACGCAGTCACGGCAAGCAGCGTGAGCGCTGTCAGAACCAGTCCCACGAGTCCGCCCAATTCAACGGTTATAAACCGATCATTGACGGTTCCTTCTTCCATTGTGAACAGCATGATATTGCTGATGAAAATGAGCCAACTGTACTGAAAGTTGATCACGTGCAGAATTGCGTTTGCAATTACGATCCAGACGAGGAGCATCAGCCTGAAATAGAGCAAGAATTTCTTTTTGATTTGTTCTCCCATTTTCATTTCCTCCAATCGGGAAGTGGTGGTCAATTTAGCGTATAGAAGTCCACGGGGCGAACTTTTTCCGCCTCAAATACGCCCTGCTCACACAGCAGACGCTCGTATTTGGCGCTGTCCAGGATGTAGAACTGTTCTTTTTCCAGAGCAGTAAAGATGGTTTCAACTGCAATATCCAGCGGAGCCCCACTGTCCAGAAGCATTTTGTTGAATGCAACCATGCCGGCGTACTGCTCCGTGTGATAGTACGGCTCGTCATCGTGGATAGCGAAGCGCTCAGGACGATGGCGATCGGTCAGGTGCATTTCCGTTTGGACATATCCAGGGCAGAAGATAGAGATGTCGATATTCGCGTTTTCAGCCTTCAGCTGCTTGTACACGCATTCAGACAGCGCTACGGCAGCGTGCTTGGAGCTGAAGTATGCAGGCGCACCGTTCATAGAAATCAGACCGGCAATGGAGCAAACATTCAAGATCTGGCAGTGCGTGCCCTGCTTACGCATCTGAGGCAGGAATTTCTGCATCATGAACCAGTGGGAGTAAACGTTGGTCTCAAACACCCAGCGCAAGTCCTTTTCCGGAATGTGCTCCACATCGGACAGTGCCGATACGCCGGCATCATTCACCAGAACATCGCAGCGGCCGAACGCATCCATCACGGTATCATACACTTTGGCACACTCGTCCAACACGCTCACATCCGCCTGAATGGCGATGCTTTTGCATCCCATTGCAGTGATTTCGGCTGCAACAGCTTTTGCCTCATCACCATGAATATCTACAACGGCGACATTTGCGCCGCGTTTTGCAAAGCCAAGTGCCAGAGCCTTACCGATGCCATTTGCGCCGCCAGTCACAACAACATGCGCATCTTTGTAAGCAGTAAACATTGTATACGCCTCCTATCAGCATTTTCAAATGTTCCCCGCTCCCACGATTCAGGCGCGGGGAACGTCTATATTTATATTGTATCAGGTTTGCGGATTAATGCCAGATGCCAGACGCTGCACGCGCGGCTGCGCAACTACCTGAGATTCCGGATGCGTGAAGATGTAGAACTTCTCATCTTCCACGGCCGTAAACACGCATTCACCGACATACCAATCGGGAATACCGCTCATGACGCCCCGCTCACCGCGGATCTGTCCGGCTTTGTACTCGTCGCTGGTATAGTAGGGGTCATCGTTCATGGCAAAGCGCTCCGGACGATGCAGATCAGCCAGATGAATGGTCGTCTTTACGTAAGCGGGCACCAGACAGTGGATGTGGATGGGGTATCCTTGCTCCTTCATGGCAATATATACACTCTCAGATGCAGCAACACCGGCGGCCTTGGTTGCATGATACATGGTTGCCTTTCCGGAGGTCATCAGACCGGCGGTCGACTCCACATTGACAATTTCACAGGGGGTGCCCTGCGCGATCATCTGCGGCAGGAAAATTTTCATACCATACAGGTGGCTCAGGAAATTCAGCTCCGTGATCCAGTCAATATCCTGTTTCGGCAGCTTCCAGATAGCACCGGAAACCGCACAGCCGGCATTATTGACCAGCATATCCACATGTCCGAAGCTGTCCATCGCCAATTTCAGCAAGGCCTCAATGTTTTCATAGAGGGAAATATCCGCATGCTGTCCGATGCATTCCACACCCATGCCCTTGATTTCTTCGCAGGTCTTGGCCAGCTGGTCACCGTCGATATCATTGAGAACAATTTTCATACCACGCTTTGCGCCTTCCACGGCAATCGCTTTTCCGATGCCGCGAGAGCCGCCGGTGACGACAAGAACTTTATCCTTAAATTCTTTCATTATGCATACTCCTTTCTGAGCAAATCAAAATACGAATGCCTTTGCATAGCCGGAGCTGGTTGCATCCGCAATGTTTCCGGGATTTGCGGTATCGCCAACAACGGCCACACGGTCAAATGCAGCCTCAAAGGCATCCGCGATGGTCTCATCGGGATGAACGCCCATTGCAATGACACAAGCGTCCGCCGGCACATCCAGGTCATAACCGCTCGCAAGACTGTTCACAACAACAGCGCCGTCCTTCACGCCCTTGAACATATGGCTGGTCATGATGTGACCGCCATCTTTTTCGATGTTGCCAACGACTGCGGCAGTTACGCTGCGGTACATTGCGGTGCCAACCGCGGGGGCCATCTCGATCACGGTCACTTCATTGCCCTTCGCCGCCAGATATTCTGCCGTTTCCAGACCGGTCAGGCCGCCGCCGATCACTGCGATCTTCTTACCGGTAAACTCCACATCTTTGGTAAGAACCTGCTCGTAAGAAACAGCCTTTTCAATCCCCGGAACAGGCGGGCAAATCTTTGTGCCGCCAGCGGCAACAATCGCACCGACAGCGCCGATCGCTTTGGCTGCCTCTACAGTGCCGGGCGTGTTCAGGCGGATTTCAACACCAAGATCCTCTGCTTCAAGCTTCAGAGTGTCAATAAACTCGCCGATCATCTCCTTGCAGGGCGGCTGAGAAGCTAGCTTCATAGAACCACCGATAGAGTCAGACTTTTCAAACACGACCGGCTTATATCCGCGCTTGGCCAGAACGATGGCTGCCTGCAAACCGGCAGGGCCGGCGCCGATGACGGCAACGGTCTGCTGATTTCCGTCCTTGATCAGTTTGTCATCGCCGCGATAAGTTTCACGTCCCAGCAGCGGATTGACTGCGCATTCAATTGCGCGCCCGACGCCAGACTGCTTAAAGCAGTTCAGGCAGCCGATGCATTTGCGAATACGCGCATCATCGCCGCGCTTTGCCTTGTTGGCGAACTCGGGGTCACAAAGATTTCCACGACCGATGCCAACGAAATCAGAGACACCCTCTTCCAGCAATTGCTCTGCGAAAGCGGGATGCTTAACTGTGTTGACGGCGATCACAGGAATGTGCACACTCTCCTTGATGCCCTTGGCCAGGTGCTTTTTCCAGCCCTCCTTAAACGTATAGGGCTCAATGATGGACCAGCCGGATTCATAACTGCCGGAGGAGATATTCAGGCTGGCAACGCCAATGCTCTCCAGGTACCGCGCGATGTGCTGGCATTCCTTTTCGTCCATACCGTCATCCCAGAAATCGGTTCCGTCCATACGAACGGAGATCGGGAAGTCAGCGCCGCAGGCAAAGCGAATACCCACGATAATTTCTGTGGCGAAACGCATGCGGTTGAAGAAGTCGCCGCCATATTTGTCCGTGCGGTGATTGGTGTGGGGCGACATAAACTGATTGACCAGATAGCCGTGCGCAGCGTGGACTTCCACGCCGTCGAACCCGGCGGTCTTGGCAATGACGGCGCCCTTGATGAAGCACTTGACCATGGCCTCGACTTCCGCCGTCGTCATTTCCTTTGGCACAACGCCCACGGTCTTGCACATCACGGGAGAGGGGCCAATGACCGGATTGCCGTGCAGCGTGATTGGGAAAGCCTCATTGCCGGGGTGATGCAGCTGCATGAACATCTTGGTGCCATATGCATGAACACGATCCACCATACGGGTAAAACTGGGGATCACGTCCATATCCGTTGCGCGCAGCTGACACGGCTGTGCAACGCCGGACAGTTCATCCACACGGCAGACCTCCGTGATGATCAGACCGACACCGCCCTTCGCGCGCTCTTCGTAATAGCGCGTGATTTCTTCAGATGCTTCGCCGGACGCAGCGGCAAAGCCAGTGCCCATGGGGGGCATGACAATGCGGTTTTTAATTGTGAGTTTTCCGATTTTGCCCTTTTCAAAAAGCTTTTCGTATTTCATACATACATAACCTCCTGATCACTTCAGTTTTACGAGTTGGAAACCAGATAAGAAGATAGCATTCGGGTTTCCCTGGCACGGCACAGTCGTTTTCCTGTGCACAACTTGAGTATATAGCGAGATTGTTAACTTGTTAACGTGCGCGCGGCCTAAAAGTGAAATCAAAAATTGTGCAGTGCGCATAATTATCATTTCGCTCTTGCATTTGTCGGAGAAATCGCATAGTATTGTGAATGAGGTGACAAACCATGATGTTTCTGGATTTGGTCTCTGAACTAGAGAAAAAACACGACATTTTTGACAAACATTGTTATGATAATCGACAGGTCTACTCGTTGGAAAGTATAGCTGATTTGCAACAAGCGCAGCAGCCAAAATCCGATGTTGTCTATTTTACATATGATTTGTCTACTCTGCACAATCGAAAATTGCCTCGGAATCTGATTTTCTGCGGGGAGTCCAGTTTCATATCTGAACAGCTGATCCCCAACACGATCCAGATGCCAGAGAAGGAAATGAGCATTTTTTTGGAGGATGCGGAGGAACTACTCCATTCCAACTATAAACTGCAGGACATTTATATTCAAATGCTCAATGCGGTCATGCGCGGCAAAGGGATCGGTGCCATGCTGGAAAATGTGGGCAATGCATTGAACACTTCCATTGCCATCATTGACATGTCCGGGAAAGTCATTTCCAATTCGATTCCTTTCCAGGTCGACGAACCCGTTTGGCAGGAGAGCATCAAGAACGGCTATTGTCCGCCGCTGTTTATCGAGCACATCAAAGATGTCAAATCACAGCATGGTGAAGAAGGCGGAAACGGGCCTTTCCTTCGTCATTGTATTGACAATCATTTGTTTTATCTTTCCAATCGGATTATTCTCCAAGGCGAATTGTATGGTTACATATTCATGATTCAAGGAGAAAGAGCGTTCGATCCGCTTTGTTATAGCGTCCTGCCGCTCATCACGCAAATTACGACAGATTTGATTCTGAAAGAACAGAACATGGATGTGGTACGCAGCCGGGTCGTGACGGATTTTATGACAGACCTGCTCAACGGGATTCCCTTGGAGCAGATTCAGGCGCGCATCAACGCCGCGCAGATACAGTTTCCGAAGCGAATGTCCCTAGTTCTGGTGAAGCCTCGCTATTTTTCTACGGAGAGCCATGTGCAGAACAAATTGTGCCGACAGTTTCAAGAAATTTTTGAAACTGCAAGAACCGTTTATTACAACAAATCCATTGTTTCCATGATCCCTGTGGCAGAAAACAGTTTACAGATCGAATCGGAGCTGATGCACAAGATCATAGAATTCTGTGACGAGCACGAGTCGATCGCCGGTATCAGCAACCCCTATTCCAAAATCAATTACACAAAATCCTGCTATGAGCAGGCGGCCAAAGCGATACGATTGGCCTCCATTCTGGACATTCCCGGGAACGTGTTTGAATATCGAAGGCTGGCATTCTATGACATTGTTGACCATCCGCGCGATTTGAAACGCTTGAGTCTCTGCTGCCATCCGGCACTGTCACTGCTGCGCAAATATGATAAGCAAAGCGGCAGTCAGCTCTATGAAACGCTGGAAACTTATACTGCTTGCGGCTTTAATAATGCACAGACGGCAGCGGAACTGTTCCTGCATCGGAACACTTTGAGTTACCGTTTGCAAAAAATCAGCAACATGACGGGGCTGGATTTTGAAAAACCGGATGTACAATTTGCAATGCAGTACTCATTCCGCCTTGAGAAATTCATCTTCCAATTGAATCAAAGGCAAACCATTACCGGGCTCAACGGCGATTAAACGCCTGCGTATTTTCGCTGAAATAAATCTGCCGGCGCACGGTAAGCCTAAACTATGTCATCACAAGGATCAGGACGGCCAAAACGCAAAACTGGGGGAAAGCTTTCACGTTTCCTTTTATACCGAAAAAATTCACCCCCAGCAGCCAACACTGCGTGTCGGCGCCAGGCTTGCAGCGCAGCACGTTCTGCTCGCTTGAATTTTGCCTGCTCGCTGCGCTCGTCAGCCAAAACTCAATCAAAAAACACAATCGTATGAATAGTACCATCGCAAACAAGTGTGCTCGCCATGGATACAGAGCAATTTTTTCGGAGGAATCAATCGTCAATTCTCAGGCCAGTGCATGAGTCAACCACCTACAAGCAAAGCCGAATATTGCATCTGCACAGTTCGTTTTAAGCACCCCGCCCATCTGATTCCCAGCGCACAAAAAGCGCACAGCTGATGCGCTCGCGGCCAAATATGCGCAGCTGGTTTGCCTTCGCTGCGCTTGCATTTTTGGAATATTTACGGTATAATAAATGCGTAAAAACACTGGAGTATCAAGCTTTTCAGGGATTCCTTCTGCGTTAGGAGCGCACTAAGCGCCGTTAGCTCAGCTGGATAGAGCGTCTGGCTACGGACCAGAAGGCCGGGGGTTCGAATCCCTCACGGCGTGCCAAAAAGCTCGTGAAATCCAAGGATTTCACGAGCTTTTTTTATTTTCTTCCGCGTTTGTGTTCCCCCGCAAATGGAGCAGCCGCACAGCTATCAGATCAGGATCCATTCTGCCGCAGAATACCGTGACCGCTGCCTTTGCTTGCCGTAATGGAAAACATGATTTTTATGCCTGCGTGGATCAGAAAAACCACCGGATTTTTCCGCTGCCAAAGAAATTACCCGCTAAAAATTCAGATAATTTTGCTGTCTGCGGGCGAATTGGTGTTGCATCGGTCGGAAAAAAGCTATAAGCTATTATGGAATCATGTAAGCAAATAGCAGCGAGGGGGCAGAGACAGATGCTCAAGAAAATGTGGTATGTCTACACCGTCTATGAGGAAAAGAGCTTTTCCAAGGCGGCTAAACGGCTGTTCGTCTCGCAGCCGTCGCTCAGCGCCATGGTGAAGAAAGTGGAGAGCGATTATGATATCACCATTTTTGACCGAACCACAACGCCGATCTCGCTGACGCCGGAAGGAGAATATTATATCTCCGCGGCAAAGAAGATCCTGAGGCTGGACGCCGACATGCGGCAGCATTTCCGCGAGTGCTCCAAGGGGCTCAACGGCAGTGTGATGTTTGGCGGCGCGAGCTTTTTCTGTGCCAATATGCTCTCGGGGATCATCCGGCAGTTTCAAAGCGAATACCCCGACATTCATATCGGCTGGCAGGAACTGCGCAACGACGAACTGGCCAGTCAGATCCTCCAGAAAAAAATCGACTTTGCCTTTGAGGTCGACAAGATCGAGACGGATGGCATCACCTCGCTGAAGTTTGGCTCGGAGGAATTGATCCTGACTGTGCCCACCACCTTTGTGACCAATGCGCATCTGCGCAGCTGCTGCTTCCGCCCGGGTGATACGAGCAACGGTGTGCACAGTATTTACGAGGCGGAGCCGATCGATGTGGGCCTGTTCCGGGATGTGCCCTTCGTCTTTCTTCGGGAGGGAAATGACAGCTATTCCCGTGGAATCCAGATCTGCAAAAATGCCGGTTTTACGCCGAACATCATCATGCAGGTGGATTCTTCCATGACCACGTATCATCTCGCAGCCGCGGGCAATGGCGCCGCCTTTATCCGCCTTTCCGCCCTGTCGATCGAGGCATCGGGCAAACTGTGCTATTTCAGGATCGCCGACCCGCTGAACGTGCGGGACATTTTCCTTTACTACCGTGCGGCCGGCAGGTCCAGGGTGGAGGAAACGCTGCTTGCGTTTATCCGCGACATGGTCGGCGGCGTGCAGAAAATAGAATAATTTGCCATACGATTTTGGCTATAAGAAAATACACTTTTTTGTCTTGGACAGAAAAGTGTATTTTTTCTATAATCAAATTAAATAAATGTTTGATTCGAAAAAAATGATAGCAAAAGTCAGAACAGAAAGTGAGGAGGTTTATCATGATTACAGACGAGAAAATTTTGTTCGACGATGCTTTTTTGAAGGAGATCCAGGACAAGTTCTACTACGTGCACGAGGATTATCTCGGCAGAAAGCGCCAGTTTTTTGAAAATTCCGGCGGTTCTCTGCGCCTGAAGGCCGCTGTCGAGGAAAAAGCGCGGCTGGAAAAAATCCCCGACTGCCCCGAACGTATCCACGACACCTCCATGATGCTCAAGCAGGTCAAAGCGGACGGCATGCGCGATATCATGCAGGTGATCTTCGGCGCAAAGTCCGGCGCACTGGTGACGGAGCTGACGTCCTCTCAGGTGATGTTCCAGATCGTGAGCACCATTATGCGCAATGAAAAATGGGGCACCAACGCAGTCGTAACATCCATTGAGCATCCATCGGCTTATGACTCTGTGGAGCTTTACTGCGGTCTGACCAACCGGGAATTCCGCGTGGCGATGGCGAACCCCAAGACCGGCGGCGTCGATCTCGATGAGATCCTTAGCAAGATCGATAAGGACACGCTGCTGCTGAGCGTGATGAGCGCCTCCAACATCTCGGGCTATATTTTCGATATCGAGACCATCGTTCGGGAAGCGCGCAAGATCAATCCGGATATTTATATCCTCTCCGATGCCGTGCAGCATGCACCTCACGGCGTGCTGGATGTGGAACAGTGCGGCCTCGACGGCGTGACCTTTGCCCCCTATAAGATGTTCGGCATCCGCGGCTGCGGTTATGGCTACGTGTCCGACCGTGTTGCGAAAATGACGCACCACAAACTGCTCGCAAAGCCGGAAAAAGAGTGGGAGCTCGGCACCTTCCCGCATCCCAACTATGCAGCGATCACGGCGGTCGTCGATTACGTCTGCTGGATCGGCAGACACTTCACCGATTCGGACGATCGCCGCGAGCAGTTCGTTACCGGTATGACGCGCATCCACCTGCAGGAGCA
The DNA here is from genome assembly GCA_025757645.1 of Clostridiales bacterium. Taxonomy (NCBI): domain Bacteria; kingdom Bacillati; phylum Bacillota; class Clostridia; order Eubacteriales; species Clostridiales bacterium. The sequence goes on along the minus strand of CP107216.1, from coordinate 652,449 downwards.
CTCCCTGCTGATCCACATGATGGAGGGAACCGACGAGGTTCCCGGCCTGCGCCATATTCCCGGTGTGCAGGTGTTCCTCGATTCTGCGGACACCGTGGACCGCGACCTTATCAGCGCCATCGGCATCAACGGCATCGACTTCACACAGCTGACGGCGGAGTATTACAAACGCGGCATCACGGTCTTTGAGCGCGTGAACACGAGCCTGTATTCCAAGCGCATCGTGGAATCTCTCGGCCTGACCGGCGCGATCCGCGTCTCCCCGCTGCACTGCCACAGCACGCAGGATATCGACGACTTCCTGCGCGTTACCGCCGAGATCGCAGCTACCGTGAAGGCATAAGGAAAAAAGATACAAACAGAAGGAGGGCGTAATCTTATGAGTAAATGGAAAAAGGTAGCACTTTGGAAAAAGATTCTGATCGGCGTTGTGATCGGTCTGATCATCGGTCTTGTGTCCCCGAAGGCCGCGGAGGTCATCTCGCCGCTCGGCGACATTTTCCTCCGTATGCTGAAAATGCTCATCGTACCGCTGGTGTTCTTCAGCATTACCAGTGGTGTGTGCAAGATGGGCGATGTCAAACAGCTCCGCACGGTTGGCATCCGCTATGTTCTGTGGATCATGGCCTCCGCGGTGATTGCCGCCATCTGCGGCGTGATCGGCGGCCTGATCGTTCAGCCCGGCCGCGGAACGACCGAATTCCTCGCCGCCGCCGAGGCGGCGGAGGCACAGTCTTACAGCTTCATTGACAACGTCATCAGCTGGTTCCCCACGAACATTGTGGAGTCCATGGCCAATGCCAACATGCTGCAGATCATCGTGTTCTGCCTGTTTTTGGGCGTTGCGCTGCTCGCTCTGGGCGATAAGGCAAAAACAGTCATTCGGTTCATCGACGAAGGCAGCGAGGTCATGCTCAAGATCACGGAGTATGTCATTGAGTTCTCTCCGTTCGGCATCCTTTCTCTGATTGCGACAATGGTCTCCACCATCAGCGGCGCGATGATGAAGGAAGTTCTCGTGTTCCTGATTACCGACAACGTGATCTGCCTCCTCATTCTGATTCTGGTTTACCCGCTGATCATCAAGCTGCTTGCCAAGCTGCCTCCGTTTGGCTTTATGCGCAAGATCGCTCCCGCGATCCTCGTTGCGGTCTCGACCTCTTCCTCCGCAGCCACCCTCCCGGTGTCCATCAAAATCAGCGAAGAGGATCTCGGCATTCCCGAGAACATCTACGGCTTCACCCTGCCTCTGGGCAACACGGCCGGTATGACCGGCTTCGCGGTGTTCATCGGCCTGTGCTGTGTCTTTGCATCGAATCTTTACGGCTTCCCCGTTACGTTTTCGAGCGTGCTCCAGTTCGTCTTCTTCGGCCTGATCCTGTCCATCGGCGCAGCTGGCGTCAAGGGCGCGGGCGTCGTGATGTCCGGCGTGCTGCTGGAGGCACTTGGTATGCCGCTGACTCTGATCCCCATTCTTGCGGCGATCTGGCCTGTGATCGACCCGGCGCACACGACGCTCAATAACGTCGGCGATCTGGTCGGCACCACGGTCGTGGCCAGAAGCCTTGACCGCATGGATATGGACGTGTACAACAACGCAAAATAAGATACACGGGTCCCGTCCCGCAGCATAGAAAAATAAACAAGCGCTATTCCGCTGCAGCGGAATAGCGCTTGTCTGCATACAGGACATTCGATGCAGCGGAGACGATGAAGAAGGCCGCAATTCTAATTCCGCATCGACCGCCCAACGCGGGCTCCCCGCAGACCGCGCGCACAGGTGCCGGCATAACGTTCCGGGATCTTTCCTGCGCAAAAAGCAGCAGAGGATGGATGCGTATATGACATTCTGAACATACCGCTCGAAAAGCGTGCTGTGCAGGAAATCAAGGCATATCTCGAAACCGTCATTGGTCAGCGCTTCCGCAGCTTCCATCATTTTATGAAGCCCTATGGCTATGCGATCAGGAAAGCCTCTGGCAATACAGCGAGCCCAAACTACGGCAAACAAATCATCACAAGGATTGGGACAGGCAAAACGTGAAAGGCGGGGAAAGTTTCTCGCGTTTCCTTTTATACCGCAAAATTTGCCCCCAACGGCAGCCAACACTTCGTGTCGGCGCCAAGCTTGCAGCGCAGTACGTGCTGCGCCCGTGCTGCTCGCTTGAATTTTGCCTGCTCGCTGCGCCTCAGCGGCGGTGCTTTTTCCCCTTGCGGGTTTTTTCCGGCTCGATGCCCTCGGCCTCGGCCATGGCGTCCACGGTCGCCTGCAGATCGTCGAGCTGGGCATGCACGGGCTTGAGCGCCTTTTCCACTTCCTGCGCGACGATGGTCTGGTAAAACCGGTAGCGCACGGCGACAGCGCCGATCGTGCCGACGGAGGCGGCCCCGCCCACGATGAGCGCGGTGCGGCGGAAGCGCGGTGAGCGCATCAGCTGCACGGCAACGGTCTTGATGCTCGGCTTTTTGAGCTGCTGCGCGGTGTTTGTGGCCAGCGCGGCCAGCTCCTTGCCGCTGTCGATGGTCTGGCGCAGGAGCGCGAGCTCCTGCTGCATGGCCTGGATCTGTTTTTTGCGTCTCATATATGGTCCCCCCTGTCATGAATTGGCTTTTCAAAGCGCGACCGGCGCACCGTTGAGCACGGCCTCGACGAGCGTGTCGCCCCGATAGCGCAGCTTGAGCAGGAAAAACGGCGCGTCCTCCGCCAGCAGGCGGAAGAAGATTTTGTCGCCCGCCCACAACGGCAGCGACGGCACGGCCGCCTTGTCTACCCACTCGAGATCCCCCTCGTCGCATTCGCGCAGCGTGCCGGTGAAGCCCGTCGCCGTGAAGAGGTACATGTATTCCCCCTCCCACTCGTCGGACAAAAACGTCACCACGCCGCGGCAGCGCCAGTCGGTCAGCGTCAGGCCGGTCTCCTCCTGCGCCTCGCGCAGGAGGCACTCGTCCGGCGTCTCGTCACGCTCGAACTTGCCGCCGATGCCGACCCATTTGTCGTGGTTGAGGTCGTGTTCCTTCTTCACGCGGTGCAGCATGAGATACTGCTCCCCGCGCTCGATATAGCAGAGTGTGGTGTTGCGCATGGTGCTTCCTCCTTGTCGATCGGTACGCCGCGGCTCACAATAGGCGCATACAGCGGGTGAGGTAGTCGATGGCGTCCTGCCCGGTCAGCCGCTGCGCGGCCGGGAGCTTGCGGAAATGATCCATCCAGACATTGAGCTGGTGCACCATCGCGCCGGAGCTGACGGTGTAGGCCGGCTGCGCGCCGCCGGATGCGCCGTCGAGCACGAAGGCGGCGTGCTGGTTGACGAACACGGACACCGACAGGTCGTCGTAATTGCAGACGCGGTTTTGCGTGCACAGGATGCACAGCCGCTCCGGCGTCCGGCGCAGCTGCTCGATCATGCTGCGCAGATGCTCGCGCCGCGCCTCGGGCGGCACGTCGATGACCGTGCCGAGAAAGTGCAGCCGCCCGGTATAAATATAGTCCACGAGCGCGAGCTGGTAGAGGAAGATCGTCTCGAAAAACTCCGCGCTGCCGAGAAACAGCTGCAGCTCCTGCCGCAGCTCGGGGTGCCGGGACAGAAAACGCTCCCGCAGCGGCTCCGGCAGGAAAAACGGCTGCATATGCCGCAGCAGGCATCGGCCGTGCGGCTGGGTGAAGTAATCGAGGAAATACTGCTGGCGGCGAAGCTGCTGCAGGTTCGGCGCCTGCGCGAGCGGCAGCCGGTCGCGGATGTAGGCATCGGCCGCAGCGCAGTAGCGCCCGACGAGCGCGGGGTCCGCCGTCTCGAGCAGGTATACCTCGCGCGAGAACGGCTCGCGCAGGTACTGCAGCATGAGCGCGTCGCGGATGAGGTAGACATACCCTGTGCGGCTGGCGCGAAATTCGTAAAATTCGTACCGGATCTGCTTCCCCAGCCCCAGCAGATAGCAGAGCGAGCGGCAGAAGCTGTCCGTGCGCGCGGAGACATCCTCCATGTCCACGAACTGCACCACGCGCAGCGCCGTGCCCGCCGAGAGGATGCCGCGCACGCGGCGGAAAAAGGCGTCGTTGTTCTTGAACTGCATGTGGATCGGCATCGTGCAGATCATGTCCAGCCGCGCCGAGGATGGCGCCTGCTGCAAGGCCATGAAGATGCCCTCGGGGAAGAGCGCGATGTCCTTGACCGGGCTCAGGCCGGCATTTTCCGCGCCGGTCGGCTGCGGCCGCTCGGGGCCGGCCGCCCGGTCGGCCGCGATCGTATCCGCCAGCAAGGACGCCAGCGCCGCCGAAAAGCCGGCATCGTCGGCCGCATCACAGCGCAGGTCAAACTGCCCGGCAATGCGCGCGCGCACATCCGGCGCGGCGTTGGCGGTCAGATAGGCGGCGATCTGCGCGGGCAGCGCATCGTTGCTGCGCAGCGACGGGTGCTTGACGCCGTTGATCCACCGGCTGATGTACGACGGGTCATAGCCGAGCGCGTCGGCAAGGTTGCAGCGCTTGACACCGCACAGCCGTGTCAGCTCCTGAAGGGTGCGCCCGAACGTCATATCCTCGCCTCCTCGCGTGCGCATTTCTTGACTCAGTGACGAAAAAGTCACGCATCTTTCCCATCCAGTATACGCGCTGCGCGCCGTGCTGGCAAGTCCGGATGCAAAAAATCGCGCGGCTGCGTGATTTTTTCAATATGACCGCGCAAAAGCACTTGGTCAAGTTGGGGCAATTTTTATGCACGAAAAGCAATCTGCATCCAGCGGATGCACTGTGCAGGGCGAAAAACGTGTGATAAGATATTGACGATCTCCGGAGGCGTTTCCCGAGTCAGCGCCGCGCGGCGCCGGCTGCCTGCCGGAACGGACAACGAATCAGCCCAAGCATGACAGCTTCAAAGGAGGGACTGCACTTGACCATCGATGCCGATCGCAAGATCAAAGAGCTGGCGCGCGCGATCATCGCCGACGCGGGCCTGCCCTACACACCGGAGCAGCTCGCGGAGATCCCCGCGATCCTCGCGGCCAAGAACCGCTATTTCTGGTGCATTGACAACCAGGAGTTTGACCTCATGCCGGACGTGTTCACGGAGACGGGCTTCCGCACTTTCTGGAGCGGCCGCCCCGGCTTCCGCGACCGTGACGCGCAGGTGGCCCAGAACCGCAGCACCTGCGGCGACGACATGGTGCCGATGCACTTCGGCTACAACCAGATCGTGCACTTCACCGGTCCGCGCAGCGCGCAGCTGCTGACCAAAATGCATGACTACCACACCTACAAGGACAACGGCCAGACCTACTCCGGCTACGGCCTGTATGTGGACGACCTGGTCAAATGTGACGACGATCGCTGGCGCATCCAGACGCTGCGCCTGACCTACCGTCTGCTCGACGGCAAACTGAGGAGGACAAAATAATGGATAGACTCAAAGGAAAAGTGGCCATCATCACGGGCGCTGCCGGCGGCATCTGCCACAAAGCGTCCGAGCTCTTCTGCCAGGAGGGCGCGAAGGTCGTCATGGTCGATATCGACCCGCAGGTCGAGCAGTTCAGCGCCGAGATCAACGCCAACGGCGGCGAGAGCATCGCGGTCGTGGCCGACGTGGCGCAGCGCGACACCTGGGTGCAGCTCAAGAAGCTGGCCGACGCAAAGTACGGCCGCATCGACACGGTCGTCAACGGCGCGGCGGCGTTCTCGCCCCCGACGCACGACTGGGCGCACATCACGTCCGAGATGATCGAGGACGTCATGCGCGTGAACATCGACTCCATGCTCTATTCTTACCAGACGGTGCTGCGCTACATGATGAAAAAGAAGATCCGCGGCAGCTTCCTGAACTTCTCGTCCTCGACGGCGCTGGCCTACAACGGCTCGGCCGTGCAGGGCTATCCGTTCTCGAAGGCGTGCATCAAGCTGGCCACGCAGAACATGGTCAACCAGGTCAGCAAGAAGTACGGCATCCGCTTCAACTGCCTCGCCCCGAACTACGTCTGGGTGCCCAAGCAGGAGAAGGTCTGGGATATGTACCGCGAGCACTTTGAGGCCACGACGCCGATGCCCTATGTCGGCATGCCGGAGGACGCGGCCTGGGCGGTCGTGTACCTGTGCTCGGACGAGGCCAAGTACATCAACGGCGTCTGCCTGCCGGTCGACGGCGGCTGGGCCGTGCAGAAGTGATCCAAGGAGTAAGATGTAATTATGCCTTCTATTCTGTCCCGGCCGATCCGAATCGGCCGCATGGAACTTAAAAACCGCATGGTCATGGCGCCGATGGGCGTCACGGTCGGCAACCTGAGCCCCGCCTCGGTGGCGTACTTTGCCGCGCGCGCCGAGGGCGGCGCGGCCATGGTGTTCTGCAACATCCGCGCCTCGCTCGCGTTCGAGTCCGGCGAGCACTCCATCTACCTCAACGATGAGACCGCGCCGCTGTTCCGCGACCTGGCCGAGCGCTGCCACGCCTGCGGCTGCAAGCTCGCCGCGCAGATCCAGCCCGGCGATGGGCGCATCGGCGGGCCGTCCGTGCGCTACAAAGTGCCCATCAGCGCGTCCGCCTGCCCGTGGATGCACGTGCCGCGTATGCGCTGCCACGCGCTGACGATCGATGAGATCCACGAGCTGGAGGAAGATTTCCGCCGCAGCGTGCAGATCGCGCTGCGCAGCGGGGCCGACTGTGTGGGCATCCACGCCTACGGCGGCTATCTGACCGACCAGTTTCTGACCCGTCGCTGGAACACGCGCACCGACGCCTACGGCGGCAGTCTGGAAAACCGCGCGCGCTTTCTCACCGAGCTCATCGCCATCTGCAAGGAAGAGGGCGGTGCGGACTTCCCCGTCATCGTCAAGTTCACGCCGGACCACTACATGGACGGCGAGGGCTACCGCGCCATCGACGAGGGCATCGAGCTGGCAAAGCTGATCGTCGCCGCCGGAGCGGACGCACTGCACGTGGACGCCGGCTGCCATGAAAACTGGCCCAACGCCATGCCGCCCGCCGGCATGCAGCAGATGACGCTGCAGTCGCGCTCGGCCAAGATCATCCGCAGCGTGGTCGATGTGCCGGTCATGACGCACGGCCGCTTCGGCGACGTGGACAAGGCGGAGGCTGCCCTGCGCGACGGCGTGTGCGACATCGCGGTCATCGGCCGCGGCCTGCTCGCCGACCCCGACCTGCCGAACAAGGTGCTGGCCGGCCGGCCGGACACGATCCGCCCGTGCATCTCCTGCAACGAGGGCTGCATCGCCCGCGTCTACAACGGCGAGACGGCGACCTGCGCGCTCAACCCGCGCTGCGGCCACGAGGACGGCAGCATCGACATTCCGCCGGCTGCCCACCCGAAAAAGATTCTCGTCGTCGGCGCCGGCCCTGCCGGCTGCATGGCGGCGCTCTATGCCAAACAGGCCGGCCATTCGGTCGAGATCTGGGAGGCGGGCGGCCACATCGGTGGCAACGCTCTGTGCGCCTGCAAGCCGTTTTTCAAGCGCGACATGCACCGCATGATCCGCTACTTCGAGCGCGAGCTGCTCGTGCACGACATCCCCGTGCGCTTTTACACCACGGCGACGCCGGAGCTCGCCGCGGCCTATGCGCCTGACCATATCCTCTGGGCGGCCGGCGGCCGGCCCATCGCGCCGAAGGCCATCCCGGGACTCGACTGCCCGAAGGTGTACCTTGCGACCGAGGCCCTGTGCGACTGCTGTGATGTGGGCGAGCACGTCGTCGTGATCGGCGGCGGACTCGTCGGCGTCGAGACGGCGCTGCAGATGGACATGTGGGGCAAGCACGTGACGTGCATCGACATGGCCAAGACCATCCCGTCGGAGCCGGGCTTCAAGATGAACGACATGCTCATGCGCGACTACATGGCGCGCTCGAACGTGGATTTCCGCCCCGCGACGAAGCTCGTGCGCATCGACGGCGATGCGTTCACGTGCAGCGTCACGGTCGAGCACGCGCACGAGCAGCAGCAGATCGCGTGCGACACGGTGCTGCTGGCGCTGGGCTTTGCCCCGACGGCGCAGGCCGCGGCCGCGTTTGAAGCCGTCGCCCCTGTGACGGTCCTCGGCGACGCGCAGCAGCCGCGCAAGATCCTCTTTGCCGTCAGCGACGCGCACGAGGCCGTGCGCAAACTCTCGGACTGAGCCCGAGCGCACCTGCATCGTTTCACGCATCATGTTCCCATTTCCACAGCGCAAGCGGCCCGCACCATCCGGTGCGGGCCGCTCTTGCTATTTCATTGCTGCGTCTTACCGCGTCACTGCGTATCGTCTTTGCCGTAGTATTCGCGCAGGAACGTCAGGAACATTCGCGCCGACGTGCCGATGGTGTTCACGGACTTGACCGCCGCGCCGAGCCGCAGCGCGATGGGTTTCTCCAGCTGGAGCACCCGCACCTGCCCCTCGTACCCGACGAGGGAAAACGACGACAGCACCGACACGCCGAGGCCGCCGGCGACCATGGACAGGATCGACCCGTCGTCCGACGCCGTGACCTCCAGCCGCGGGGTGTCCGGCGGGAGAAACGGCTCGATGTACTGGTCCGGGCTCGAGAGAAACGGCTCGCGCAGCAGCCGCTCGAGCGGGATGGTCTCCCCCTCCCACGGGAAGTCCGGCGGCACGACGGCCACGAGCGGCGTGTCCGCCAGCGGCAGAAAGTCAAAGCCCTGCGCGCGCGCCTCGTCCACGAGGGCGAGCTGGATCTCCCCGCTTGCGAGCGCGGCAGGCAGCTCATCACCGCGCACGAGCACGTCCATTTTAATTTCCGGGTGCAGCTCGCGGAAGGCGCGCAGCAGCTCCGGCAGACGCGCGCGGGCAATGCTCGCAAAGCAGCCGATGCGCAGCGTGCGCGTGCGTGGGTCATTCTGCTCGGCGGCCTCCTGCAGGAGCGTGTCGCACGCGCAGATCACATTTTGAATATAAGGCAGCAGCTGCTTGCCCGCGTCCGTCAGGCGGATGCCCTGACTGTCGCGCTCGAGCAGCGTACAGCCGACTTCAGCCTCCAGTTTGTTGACCAGGTGCGTCATGGCGGACTGCGTGTAGCCAAGCTGGGCCGCCGCCTTGCTGAAGCTGCCGCATTCCACCGCCGTAAGCAGTGCCCGCAGTTTTCCGTCGTCCATATGCTGCCTCCTTTTTATCATTCTTTTTTCATAATACCACGAATTTGTTCAACTCAACCAATAAAATTTTCTGACCCATGCCATTTGCTTTTTTCATACCCCCATGAACAACTCTCGTTTCTCATTTATCAAAAAGAATGATACCCTATATTCGGAAATTGAAAGCAGCCGTCCCGCTTCGGGCGGCAAAAGGAGAGAAACCATGAAAGAGACGAAAAATCGGGCGGCACGCGACGTGATCGTTGTCGGTTTCGCCCTGTTTTCCATGTTCTTCGGCGCCGGGAACGTCATCTTCCCGCCATACCTGGGCATGGAATCCGGTCCGCAGTGGCTGGCCGGATTCAGCGCGTATTTTATCGCGGACATCGGGCTTGCGCTCGCCGCCATGTTCGCGCTGCTGCGTGTCGGCAGCAGCGAGGCCGTGCTCCAGCGCGTCGGCTGTGTGCCGTCGGAGATCCTCATGTGCGCGATCATTCTGTGCGTCGGCCCCATGGTCGCCATCCCGCGCACGTCGGCCAGCACGTTTGAAATGGCCATCGCCCCGAACCTGCCCGGCGTGTCCGCCGTGGTGTTCTCGGTGCTGTTTTTCGCGCTCATCCTCGCGCTGTGCATCCGCGAGTCCGCCGTGGTGGACATCGTGGGCAAGGTGCTCACGCCGCTGCTGCTCGCCGGTCTTGCGGCCATCATCATCAAAGGCATCGTCACGCCGCTCGGCACGATCGCGCCCGAGGCGCTAATCGACAGCGCCGTCGTCACCGGCGTCAAGGCCGGCTACCAGACCATGGACGCGCTCGCCGCGCTGCCGTTCGGCATTCTCGTGCTGCAGAGCGTGGTCGACAAGGGCTATACTGAGTCCGGCAAGAAATTCCGCATCATGAGCGGGTCGTCCATCCTCGCGTGCGTGCTGCTGCTGGCGGTCTATATGGGCCTTGCCTATCTCGGCGCCACCGTTTCCGCGCAGTATACCAGCGAGATCGGCCGCGCACAGCTCGTCATGGCTATCGTTGAGGCCCTCATGGGCAAGACCGGTATGATCATCTTCGGCATCGTCGTCGGCCTCGCGTGCGTCACGACGGCCGTGGCGCTCACCAGCTCCGCCGCCGCGTATTTTGCCAAGCTCTGCCGCGGCAAGGTGCCGTACAAAGTGTTTGTCATCGTCATCTGCGTGTTCAGCGCCGTCGTGTCGAACCTCGGTCTCGACCGCATCGTGGCCATCGCCGCACCGGTGCTGGATGTCGTCTATCCGCCTACCCTCGTCCTCATTTTCATTTCGCTTGTCGTGCCGCGGCTGCCCGACCGCATCAGCCGGGGCGCTGTCATCGGCGCGCTGCTCATGAGCGTACTGTGCACGCTCGACGGCTATGGTGTGCCGCTCACGTTCCTGCACAAGCTGCCGCTGTTTGAGCTGGGCTTCGCGTGGGTGCTGCCGTCGGTGCTCTTCGGCGCTGTGGCTGCCGTGCTGCCGCACCGCAAGGAGAAAGCGGGCAAGGCTGAGCCCGCCTGCGCCGGCGCAAACGGCAAACAGGGATGACCGCTCCCTGTGCAAAAATTCCCCGGAACATCCGTTCCGGGGGATTTTTTCGCTTTGGACGGTGCGCCCGCGCTGTCCGTCAGCCCGCCGCTTCCAGCAGCTTTTTGCTGACGCGCGCCTGCACGTCGATGTAGTACGCGGTCTCTGCGTCGTTCATGTCCGCGCTTTCCCACTGATTGAATTTCTCGCACGCATCCGCATACTTGCTCATGTAGCGTGCGTAATCCGCCATCAGCGTGGGATCGTTCGGATTCGCGTTGTATTTTTTCATGAACGCGACATATTCGTTCATAAAGGCCTCATAGCTGTCCATGGCTTCTTTGAAATCCTTGCGCATGCCGTTGACGAGCTTGCCATCGTTTTGCGCCGTTGCGGATGGCGTGGAGGAATCCGGCGACGGCTCGGAAGTCGTGCTGCCCGCGCTCGTGTCCGGCGCGTCTATACGAATGCTCATGATCTGGTTGCCCTCATAATCGATCGAGACTTGCCACCCCGCGTCGTTATTGGCACGATAATAGTTGTCGCCCTTATTGTAGTCGACCGTAAAGCCCTTATCCCGGCAGGCGCTGACATAGGCGTTGTAATCGTCTCTGCTCGTGCCGCCGATGTAAACGAAGAAATTGTCATCATACTCAAAAGAGAATTTGCCGGTCAGGGATTTGGGTGCGGGCAGCTGTCGGCCGGCCTCGCTGTCCGGCCAGGTGATGGGGCCCATCTCCATCGGCTTTTCCAGCCGGATGGACAATCCCTCCCTGTTTCCGTAATAGCTCAGCTCCAGCTTGTATCCCTCAGCGTTGTAAGCGCCGAACGACGAGGAATTGGACTCCGCATCCACCGTGAACCCAACCGTCTGACACGCCTGCACATAGTCCGCATACTGCTTGTCGGAGATCTTTTCGATATCGACCCACAGCTCATCGGCCGTGTTGGTATGGATCTGACCTTTCTTCGCAGGCGGCTGCGGGAGCTGCGCGCCCAGGACCATATCGTCCCAATCTATTTTTTCCGACTTGCTGCCTCCGGAGATCCTGCCGGCGATCGCGATCACGACCACGGCGACGATCACATAAAACCACCACTTCTTGTAAATCGGTTTCTTCGGTTTTTGAGATCTCGGGCGGTCTGCCGGGATCTCTGGCGACGGCTGCGGGCACGGCTCTGCCTTCGCGCCGCAGGCCGTGCAGAAATTGCCCTCAAATTCTGCACCGCAATGACTGCATTTCATGTTCCTGTTCTCCTTTCGGTTTATCTTTCTGTCCGCGCGGCATGGTGCCGCCGGCCTGTTCTTCCAAACAAACGTTGGAAAACGGGGCGTTTCTCTCTTCCCTGCGCCCGGCGAATTTGGCTGTTTCCGGTCAATTTCGGAAAATCGCGGAAACTTCCAAACCGATAATAACACATTTGTGTTCAAATGACAACATATGTATTCATAATCTGCAGAATTTCTCTCTACACTGAAAGCACAAACAGTGAAGGGAGCATGGACGATGCTGGATGCAAAAGTGGTTGGCAGCGTGCTGCAGCGGCTGCGGGAGGAGCGCGGGCTGTCGCAGGAGATCGTGAGCGGTCTCGCCGGGATCGGCAGGACGCATTTGAGCGCCATTGAGCGCGGGGAACGCAAACCGACGCTGGAGACCTTTTACCGCATCGGTGAGGCGCTGCATATGCGGCCAAGCGCGGTGCTGGCGGAGATCGAGGCGGAGTTGGAAAGAAACACATGAGCCCGGCGGCAAACGCCGCATCCTCTGCGCAGCGAAACGCGCAGGCAGCAGGCATGAAAAAAACAGGAGAGCGGTCTGCTCTCCTGTTTTTTGATCTCTCTGTTTCCGCTGCACCCGTACTTACCGTTCTTCTCGGAAATACGGCAGGCCGAGGCTTGCGGGGGGCTGATTTTCGCGCTTGGAACGCACGCTCGTGATGATGAGCACGATGATCGTGACGACATAGGGGATCATCTTGTACAGTTCCTTGACGGCGAGGTTCGTGCCGCTCGGCAGGAAGATGTGCAGGATGTACAGGCCGCCGAAGAGGAATGACGCGAGCACGCCGATGTTTGGCTTCCAGACCGTGAAGATGACGAGCGCGATGGCGAGCCAGCCGCGGTCGCCGAAGGCGTCGTTGGACCAGACGCCGCAGGCGTAGTCCATGACGTAGTACAATCCGCCGAGGCCGGCGATCATGCTGCCGACGCAGGTGGCGACATACTTATATTTCTTGACGTCGATGCCGGCGGCGTCGGCCGTCTGCGGATTTTCGCCGACGGAGCGCAGGTGCAGACCCACGCGCGTGTGTTTAAGCACGTAGGCCGCGATGAGCGCGATGGCCACGGCGAGGTAGGCGAGAAAGCCGTAGGACAGGAAGATCTGGCCGAACCAGCCGAGCTTCGACGCGAACGGCAGCGCCTTGGAAAAGTAACTGTTCGTGGCCGAGAGCGCGATGGACGGCACCTCGCTGCCGGTGAGCTTGATGAGCGAGCCGCCCATGAAGTTGCCGAAGCCGACGCCGAACGTCGTCATGGCAAGGCCGGTGACGTTCTGGTTGGCGCGCAGCGTGACGGTGAGAAAGCAGTACAGCAGTCCCATGAGCAGCGAGCCGAGCAGGCACGACAGCAGCGGGATCATGATGGCGAGAAAGCCGTTCATCCCGGCGGCTCCGCCGGCCGCCTGCTCATACAGGAACGCACCGATGACGCCGCTGATGCCGCCGACATACATGATGCCCGCGATGCCGAGGTTCAGGTTGCCGGACTTTTCGGTGAGCGTTTCGCCGGTGCTGCCGAACAGCAGCGGGATACCCTGTACGATGGCGCGGGGGATAAAGGACACAAAATCAAACATGCTCCGCCGCCTCCTTCTTCGCCGGCTTGCGGAAGCTCAGCCGGTAGGTGATGAAAAACTCACAGCCGATGATGAAGAAAATGATGATGCCGCTGAGGATATCAGCGAACGACTGGTTGAGGCCGAACACGGTCGAGATCTCGCCCGCGCCGCGGTCGAGGAACACGAGCAGGAAGCTCGTGAAGATCATGCCGAGTGGGTTGAACTTGGCCAACCACGAGACCATGACGGCCGTGAAGCCCTGCCCGCCGGCGATGGTGGTCGTGATCGTGTGATCCGTGCCGGACACGAGCAGCACGCCCGCGATGCCGCACAGCGCGCCGGACAGCAGCATCGTGCGCACGATGACCTTGCCGACCTTGATGCCGACGTAGCGGGCGGTGCGCTCGCTCTCGCCGACGACGGAGATCTCATAGCCGTGCTTGCTGTAGTTGAGGTAGACATAGACGAGCACGGTCAGCACCGCGACGACGAGGATCGTCAGCAGGTACTTGTAGCCGCCGATCTGCGGCAGCCAGCCGGCCTCGGTGCTCTGGTTGATGATGCCGACCTTGCCCGAGCCCTTCGGCGACTCCCAGACGATGATGAAATAGGCCACGAGCTGCGTGGCAACGTAGTTCATCATGAGGGTGAAGAGCGTCTCGTTCGTGTTCCACTTGGCCTTGAAGATGGCGGGGATGACGGCCCAGACCGCGCCCGCAAGGATGCCGGCGATCACGATGAGCACGATGAGCAGGCCGTTGGGCAGCTTGTCACCGAGGCAGATCATGCACGCCGCGGCGGCGAGGCCGCCGGCGAGCACCTGGCCCTCGGCGCCGATGTTCCAGAAGCGCATCTTGAACGCGGGCGTCACGGCCAGCGAAATGCACAGCAGGATGGCGAGGTTCTGCCCCAGGATCCAGATCTTGCGCGGCGAGCCGAACGCGCCGCTGAACATGGTGCCGAACACCTTGATGGGGTTGAGGTGGGTGCACAGCGTCGTGATGAGCGCGCACAGCAGCAGCGCCAGCACGATGGCGACCGCGCGGATGCCCCAGGCCTGATACCAGGGCAGCGTGTCGCGCTTGACGATGTGGAACAGCGGTTCCCGGACTTTGTTATGCATGGGCTTCGTTCCCTCCCAACTGCGTCATCATCATGCCGACGTCGCGCTTCGTGGCGCCGCGGCCGGGGACGATGCCGCTGACCTTGCCGCCGCAGAGCACGAGGATGCGGTCGGCCAGCTCGAGCAGCACGTCGAGATCCTCGCCGACGTAGATCACGGCGACGCCGCGCTCCTTCTGCCGGTTGATGAGGTCATAGATCGTGTAGGATGCGTTGATGTCCAGGCCGCGCACGGCATAGGCCGTGAGCAGCACGGTGGGGGCGGAGGCGATCTCGCGGCCGACGAGCACCTTCTGCACGTTGCCGCCGCTCAGGCGGCGCACCGGCGTGGTCACGCCCGGAGTGTTGACGTCGAGTTCCTCGACGACGGTCTCGGCCAGCTTGCGCGGCGACTTGCGGTCGGTGAGGATGCCGCGGCCCTTGCGGAAGGAGCGGAGCATCATGTTGTCCGACAGGTCCATGTTGCCGACAAGGCCCATGCCGAGGCGGTCCTCCGGCACAAAGGACAGCGCCACGCCCATCTCGGCGATGCTCAGCGGATCTTTGCCGAGCAGCTCCTCGCGCGTGCCGTCGTCCTCGACGTAGCAGATGCTGCCGTTTTCGGTCGGCTGCAGGCCGGCGATGGCCTCAAGCAGCTCCTTCTGGCCGCAGCCGGAGATGCCCGCGATGCCGAGGATCTCGCCGGAGTTGGCGGTGAAGGACACGTCGTCGAGCTTGACGATGCCGTCGATGCTGCGCACGGTGAGGTTTTTGACCTCGATGCGCGGCTTGGGGTCGACGGGGTCGGGCCGGGCAATATTGAGCGTCACGGCGTGGCCGACCATCATGTTCGTCATTTCCTGCGCGTTGGTGTCCTTCGTGAGCATGTCGCCCACGAACTGGCCGTGGCGCAGCACGGCCACGCGGTCGCTGAGCGTCTCGACCTCGTGCATCTTGTGCGTGATGATGACGATGGCCTTGCCGTCGTCGCGCATGCTGCGCAGGACGGCGAAGAGCTTGTCCGTCTCCTGCGGGGTGAGCACGGCGGTCGGCTCGTCGAGAATGAGGATGTCCGCACCGCGGTAGAGCGCCTTGACGATCTCGACCGTCTGCTTCTGGGACACGGACATATCGTAGATCTTCTGGTTCGGGTCGAGGTCGAAGCCGTAGCGCTCGCAGATGCTGCGGATGCGCGCGGCCGTGGCCTTGAGATCGAGCTTTTCATCGAGGCCGAGCGTGATGTTCTCAGCGGCGGTGAAGACGTCGACCAGCTTGAAGTGCTGGTGGATCATGCCGATGCCGTAGCGGTAGGCATCGCGCGGGGAGCGGATGACGACCTCCTCGCCGTCGATGAGGATCTGTCCCTCGTCGGGGAAGTAAATGCCCGAGAGCATGTTCATGAGCGTGGTCTTGCCGCTGCCGTTTTCGCCGAGCAGCGCCAGGATCTCGCCCCGGTAGATATCGAGCCAGACGCGGTCATTGGCGACGACGGAGCCGAAGCGCTTGGTAATGTCGCGCATTTTGACCGCTGCGATCTTGTTGTCCAATATGGTGTCCCTCCCGAAATGGCGGCAGACGCCGCACGACGGCGGCGCGCTTTAAAGTACATATGAGGGAAGGCCCGGGTTGACAGGCCTTCCCTCTGCGGTAGATTCAGATATCAGCTGCCAAAGTTCTGGTCGAGCAGGTTGATGCCGTCGATCTGCACATTGAAGTACGGAGCGGCGCGGAACTCGGACTCGTGGAAGTAACCGTCGCTGATGGCCTCGGTGTCGCCGGCGTTGTCGGCGTCGGTGTCAACATCGGCCATGTAGCTGGTCAGGGTCTCGCCCTTGACGGTGAAGGTGGAGGTGTCAAAGACGTGCAGGGTGCCGTCCTCGAGCTGCTTGGTGACTTCGGCAATCTTCTCGGCAGTGCCCTTGGCAGCGACCTTCTCGTTGACATCGGTCAGCACGACGGAGCCAGTCTTGAGGGTGCCGGTCCAGTCGGAATCGAGCGAGGTGCCGTCCTGAACGGCCTTGATGACCATCTCATAGTACGGGGTCCAGTCGATGCGGGAGGAAACGATGAAGGTGTTCGGGCAGGCAGACTCGGTGCTGCCGTTGTAGGAGACGTTCGGGACGCCGGCCGTCTCGCAGGCGGTCGGAGCGCCCATGGAGTCGGCGTGCTGGCTGATGAGCTTGCAGCCGCCGGCGATGAGCTTGTTGGCAGCTTCCTTCTCGAGGGCCTCATCGTACCAGGAGCCGGTGAAGGTGACGTCCATGGTCACGGTCGGGCACACGGACTTGGCGCCCAGATAGAAAGAGGTGTAGCCGGAGATGACTTCCGCATAGGTAAAGGCGCCGACGTAGCCCATCTTGGCCTCGTCCGCCGTGAACTTGCCGGCCTCGATCATCTCGTTGAGCTTCATACCGGCAGCGACGCCGGCGAGGTAGCGGCCTTCATAGATGGAGGCGAACGCATTGTGGTAGTTGCTGAGCTTCTCGGTGTGGGCCTTGGTGCCGGTGGCGTGGCAGAACTGCACCTTCGGGAAATCCTTGGCGGCCTGGATCATGAAGTCCTCGTGGCCGAAGCTGTCGGCGAAGACGACGTTGCAGCCGGCGTCCACGAGCTCGGCCGCGGCGTTGTAGCACTCCTGGCCCTCGGGGATGTTGGTCTTAATGATGTACTGATCCTCGCTCAGTCCGGCGTTCTTGCAGGCAGCCTTCGCGGCGTCGATGAAGTTCTTGTCGTAGGTGGAGTTCTCGTCATGCAGGCAGATAAAGCCGACCTTGATGCTCTCGGCTTTGTCGCCGTCCTCGGTCTTGCTGCCGCAGGCGCACAGTGCGAACACCATGACGAGCGCGAGCAGCATCGAAACGAACTTTTTCATTCTCAGCTCTCCCTCAAATCATCAAATTTTGTATTTATCTGCATTGCTTGCGCAAAGAAGATACAAAAAAACATTGGCAGGTGCTGACCTTTCGGCGCTCCTGCCAATGTGGAACCGGGAAGATGCCGGTACTGCCATCTCCCGCGGGGAATTTCACATCGATAGTCCAGCAATTTACGATGCCGGGTAGAAACGCCAAGCCATATCCTTTGGTATATATCGACTGCTATTTACGATCGCTCCCGCAGCGCGGGAACACTTATACGTTACCATGGGCGAACGGGGTTGTCAACCGTCGAAATGAGCGAATTTCATACTTTTGAAACATTTTCCCCGTCGATTTGCACAACGCCGCTCAGCAGAACACGATGCCCGTCTCGGGGTCCATGCTCTGCACGCGGGCGAGCGATTCCACGCGGTAGCCGCGCGCGCGGATGCGCGCACCGCCGGGCTGAAACGCCTTTTCCACCGCGATGCCGGCGCCGACCACGGTCGCGCCCGCGCCCTCGATGAGCGTGATGAGTCCGTCGAGCGCCGCACCGTTGGCGAGGAAATCGTCGATGACGAGCACGCGGTCGTCCGGCGAGAGATACTCGCGCGAGATGCGGATGGTGTTGTCATTGCCGTGCGTGAACGAGTGCACGACCGTCGTGTACGCATCGTCGGAGACGTTGCGGCTCTTGGTTTTCTTGGCGAACACGACCGGACAGTCGAACACGAGCCCGGCCACGGCCGCGATGCCGATGCCGCTGGCCTCGATCGTGACGAGCTTGTTCACGCCGCAGCCGTCGAACAGCCGCTTCCATTCCTCCGCCATCGCCAGAAACAGCTTCGGGTCCATCTGATGGTTCAAAAACCGGTCCACTTTCAGGATCTCGCTGGATTTGACCTCGCCCTCGGCGAGAATGCGCTGCTCGAGAAGCTGCATATCGCTCCATCCTCCCACAATCACTAAGATGGTCTTTATCGTAGCACCCGCGCCGGGCGCGCGCAACCGTTTTTCGCAAAAAATCCGGCAAATCGCCGAATGGACGGTTTTTGTGCCGGACGCGGTTGACTTTCCCGTCGATGTGCGGTATCATCGGTTCCTACAAGTAGGAAAAGTATGAATTTCCGCAACAGGAGGCGAGGCTATGCCCGGAGGCAAGCACGTGCTCGGCCAGAGCCGCGACCGGCACATCTTCGGTACGGTGAAGGTCGGCGAAAAGGGCCAGATCGTGATCCCGAAGGAGGCGCGCACGGTCTTCGGCATTCAACCGGGAGACACGCTGCTCGTGCTCGGCGACGAGGCGCGCGGCATCGTGGTCACGCGGCCGGAGGTCATGCGCGACGTGGCCGCAAAAATTTTCGACGAATCTGACGAATGATATAAGGATATAAGGAGAGGAACGATGAATACAGAGTCCATGTACACCGCGCTCGGCATCACGCCGGCGGTGCACCGCTTCGGCGAGGAGGTGCTCGCCGGTCTGCGCGCGCGCTTCGACGAGATCGACCGCGTCGCGGAATATAACCAGTGCAAGGTCATCGGCGCGATGCAGAAAAACCGTGTCGACGCGACGCACTTTGCCGCCACCACGGGCTACGGCTACAACGACGCCGGGCGCGACAATCTCGAGCGCGTCTATGCCGACTGCTTCCACACGGAGGCCGCGCTCGTGCGGCCGCAGATCACCTGCGGCACGCACGCGCTGACCGTGGCGCTCAGCGCCAACCTCCTGCCCGGCGACACGCTGCTCAGCCCCGTCGGCGCGCCGTATGACACGCTCGAGGAGGTCATCGGCATCCGCCCGAGCGCCTGCTCGCTCAAGGAATACGGCGTGCACTACCGGCAGGTCGACCTGCTGCCGGACTACGGCTTTGACTATCCGGCCATCGAGCAGGCGCTGCGCGGCGGCGTCAAGCTCGTAACCATCCAGCGCTCGAAGGGCTACGCCACGCGGCCGACGTTCTCCGTGCAGCAGATCGGTGAGCTGATCGCGTTCTGCAAGCGCATCGACCCGAACGTCATCTGCATGGTCGATAACTGCTACGGCGAGTTCGTCGAGACGATCGAGCCGTCCGACCTCGGCGCGGACATGATCGTCGGTTCCCTCATCAAGAATCCCGGCGGCGGGCTCGCGCCCATCGGCGGCTACATCTGCGGCCGCAAGGATGTGGTCGAGCGCTGCGCCTACCGCCTGAGCGCCCCCGGCCTCGGGCAGGAGGTCGGCGCGAACCTCGGGCTCATGCCGGCGTTTTATCAGGGCTTTTTCCTCGCGCCGACCGTGACGGCCGGCGCGCTCAAGGGCGCGGTGTTCGCGGCGAATGTCTACGAGCGGCTGGGCTTTCGCTGCATCCCGAACGCGGCGGAGCCGCGGCACGACATCATCCAGTGCGTGGAGCTCGGCTCGCCGGAGCGCATGGTCGCCTTCTGCAAGGGCATTCAGGCGGCCGCGCCCGTGGACAGCTATGTCGACCCCATTCCCTGGGCCATGCCGGGCTACGATTCGGAGGTCATCATGGCCGCCGGTGCGTTCGTGCAGGGCTCGTCCATTGAGCTGTCGGCCGACGGGCCGATCCGCCCGCCCTACGCCGTGTATTTTCAGGGCGGCCTGACGTGGTATCACGCCAAACTCGGCATCCTCATGAGCCTGCAGAAGCTCGTGGACGCCGGTCTCGTTACACTCGATCAACTGGAGGAGAAATAAAGTATGTGGTTCTGGCTTTCTCTCATTGCCCTGCTGTGCTGGTCGGGCTCGGATCTGTTTTCAAAAATCGGCTGCCGCGACGCGGACGATCATCTGGCACATTTAAAAATGGTCATCGCCGTCGGCGTCGTCATGGGTCTGCACGCGGCGTATGAAATTTTCATCGGCGGCGTGAGCGTGACGTGGCACGTCATCTGGACGTACCTGCCCGTGTCGCTGCTGTACATCGTGTCGATGGCGCTCGGCTATGTCGGCCTGCGCTATATTGAGCTGTCCATCTCGTCGCCGATCTGCAACGCCTCCGGCGCGGTGGTGGCCGTGCTGTACCTGTGCTTCGGCGGGCTGGACGAAGACCTCAGCGGCGGGATGCGCGTGATGGTGCTGCTGGCCATCGCGCTCGTGTGCGTCGGCGTGATCGGGCTCGGCGTGGTCGAGTCGCGCGAGGACGACGAGCTGCGCCGCGCGCGCCAGGCGGCCTCGAACTACCGCTACGCCAAGAGCTGGCTCGCCCTCGCGCTGCCGGTGGCCTACTGCCTGCTCGACGCGGCCGGCACGTTTGCCGACAGCCGCGTGCTCACGCGCCTTGACCCGGACGCCGCCAACTGCGCCTATGAGCTGACGTTTCTGTTCGCGGCGGTGGTGTCATTCGTGTATGTCAAGTTCATCCGGCACGACCGCTTCCTGCCCAAACGCGAGGGGCCGAAGTACGTCGGCGCGCTGTTCGAGACGGCCGGCCAGTTCGCGTACATCTACGCCATCGCGGACGAGGACCACGTCATGTACGCCGCGCCCATCATCTCGGCCTACTGCGCCGCGTCCGTGCTCTGGAGCCGCATCTTCCTGCGCGAGAAGCTCTCGTGGCGGCACTATCTCATGCTGCTGCTGATCGTCGTCGGCATCGTGCTGATTGGCATTCTCGACCTGTGAGCGCTGCCCCCCCCCGCAGCGTAGATTTCCGGTCTGTTCCACGCGGCCGCCCCGATCGGGCGGCCGCGTTTTTGCGCAAATATTTGTCAAGTGTGTAACGGCGGCTTGCAATTGGCCGTTTGTCTGGTATAATGATGGCATATCTGCACCTTTCGGTACAGTATTTTGGGAGAAATGTGAAAAATCAGGAGGGATCTCGTGGATACGGAAATCAAATCCAAACGCGGCGGCTGGGGCAGCAACTTCGGCTTCCTCATGGCCTCGATCGGCTCGGCCGTTGGCCTCGGCAATATCTGGGGCTTCCCGTATAAGATGGGCAAGAGCGGCGGCGCCGTGTTCCTGCTGCTGTATCTCGTGCTCGTCGTGCTCGTGGGCGTGACGGTCATGCTCGGCGAGCTCGCGCTCGGCCGCCGCAGCGGCAAGAGCGCCGTGAGCACCTACCGCGGCCTGTCGAAGAAGTACACCTGGCTCGGTTACGCGGGCATCGTGTGCGGCTTTTGCATCATGTGCTTTTACTTCGTGCTCGGCGGCATCGTCCTGCGCTACGCCGTCGGCTACTTCCTGGCCATCTTTGGCGGGAGTGAGTTTGCCTGGTCGGGTCAGGGCACGGGCTTTTTCGGCTATTTCCTGACGGATACGAACAGCATGATCCTGTTTTTCGTGCTCTATATCCTGCTCAACATCCTCGTCGTGTCCGGCGGTGTGCAGGGCGGCATCGAGAAGTTCTGCAACGTCGGCATGCCGGCGCTGTTCTGCCTGCTCGTGTTCATCATCCTCTATATTGCCTGCCAGCCCGGCGCGGCCGAGGGCTACAAGTTCATGTTCAGCCCCGACTTCTCCGTGTTCAGCAATCCGGAAATTGGCTTCGGCCGCGTGCTCAAAAACGCCGCCGGGCAGATGTTCTTTTCCCTGTCGATCGGTCTCGGTGTCATGATGACCTACGGCTCCTACCTCGGCAAGCAGGAGCACCTGCAGCGCAACGCGCTCATCGTCTGCGGCGCGGACACGCTCATCGCCGTCATGGCCGGCATGGCCGTCATGCCCGCCTGCTCCGCCTTCGGCGTGGAGTACGGCGCCGGCCCCGGACTGCTGTTCGCCTCGATGCAGACGGTGTTCGCCCACATGGGCAGCATCGGCAATTTCATCGGCTTCATCTTCTACCTGCTCGTGCTGATCGCGGCGCTCACGTCGTCGATCTCCATGCTCGAGCTGTGCACGGCCTACGCCGTCGATAAGCAGATCGACAAGGGCCTCACGCCCAAGCGCGCCAAGCACACGGCCAGCGTCGCGGCGCTCGTGTTCGTGGCGGGCTCGCTCGTCGCGCTCGACGGGCTGGGCGCGGGCGTTGCCGGCGGCGCCGCCGTCGAGACGCCGGCCACCCTGTTCGGCCTGAGCGTGCACGGATGGAACGACTGCTGGCTCGACCTGTACGACATGGTCGCCGAGGGCATCCTCATGCCGCTCGGTGCGCTCGTGATGACGATCCTCATCGGCTGGGTGCTCAAGCCCGAGGTCGTGCAGCTCGAGTGCGAGCAGAGCGGCTTGAAGTACCGCGCCGCCGGCTACTTCAAGCTCTGCTTCAAGTTCATCGTGCCGGTGCTGCTCGCGTTCATCCTCTTCTGCCAGCTCATCGACTTCTTCGGCCTGAAGATCCCCGGCCTGAGCTGAACCCCGCATCACAAAAAGTTCCGTCAGCGTCTGCCCCAACGGGCGGGCGCTGACATTTTTATAACCTTTGTTGAAAAAGCGAAAACGCTCTGTTATACTGACTCCGCGCCGCACCCTGCGGCAGAAAGGAGCGACCCGCCATGCACAAAACGGCCGCCTACGCCTTCCACCACTCGATCCCGATCCTGATCGGCTTCTTCCCCGTCGGCCTCGCCTACGGGCTGCTCATGCAGCAGGCGGGCTATAACTTCCTGTGGTCGGGCGCGTGCAGCCTGTTCGTGCTGGCAGGCTCGCTGCAGTTTCTGATGGTCACGTTCTTTGCCGGCAGCGTGTCGCTTGCCACGGTGGCCGTGCTGGCGCTGCTGCTCAACAGCCGGCATATTTTCTACGGCCTGTCGTTCATCGACAAGTTCCGCTCCTTCGGCCCGTGGCGCTGGTTTCTGATCTACTCGCTGTGCGACGAGAACTATTCGCTGCACTGCTCGCACGATTTCGGCCCCGACGTCAACGAGAAGTGGGCCTACGTGCTCACGGCCGCGTTCGTGACGTTTTACTGGGTGGCGCTGTCCATGCTCGGCGGGCTCGTCGGCTCGCTCATCCCATTTGACACCACGGGCATCGACTTTGCGCTCACGGCGCTGTTCACGGTCATCGTGGTCGATCAGTTGCGCGGCGCGCGCACGCGCATCCCCGCCGCGGTCGCCGCCGTGTCGAGCATCGGCGCGCTGCTGCTGCTCGGGCCGGACAAGTTTCTGCTGCCGTCGCTGCTCGTGACGGTCGCGGCGCTCACGCTGCTGCGCCCGGTGCTCGAGCCGAAGTATGCCGAAGGAGGTGCCGGGGCATGACCATCTCCGTCGGACAGAGCATCGCCATCATCGCGGTCTGCGCCGCGTGCACGTTTTTGGAGCGCTGGCTGCCATGGCTGCTGTTCGGCCACCGCGCCGTGCCGAAGGTCGTGGAGTACTTCGGCAAGATCCTGCCCATGGCCGTCATGGTCTCGCTGCTGGTCTACTGCCTGCGCGGGATGCAGTTTACCGCCGCCGGGGCGTGGGTGCCGCAGGTCATCGCCGTCGGCGTGACGGCGGGTCTGCACTGGTGGCGGCGCAACACACTGCTGAGCATCGCCGCCGGCACCGTGTGCTACATGTTGCTCGTGCAGCTCGTCTTTTGATGCCAAACCGGGCGTCCCGACTGGGGCGCCCGGTTTCTGGTTGCACTTTTCCTGCATATCCGTTATAATATAGGGCCTAAAAAGAAATTTCTCCTGCAGCGAGGTCTGCCCATGAAACACGACAAGAAAAAACAATGGCTCTCGATCGGCCTGCTGACGCTCGGCGCGGCGGCGCTGGCGGTGTTCGCCGCCGCGACGCTCGACGCGGGCGACGTGCGCGCCTCGCTCGCGGCGCTGCTGCCGGGCTGGACGGCTGCGATCGTGGGCTGCATGCTGCTGTACTATCTGTGCGACGCGCTCAAGTACCGGCTCATCACGCGCGCGTTCGGCTGCGCGCAGCCGCTGGGCGACAGCATCGACGTGTCAATGATCGGCTTCTTCTACTCGGCCGTGACGCCCGCGGCCGCGGGCGGCCAGCCGTTTCAGGTGCTGCACATGCACCGCCGCGGCATCCCGACCGGCACGGCCACGTCCGTCATCTGCACGGTCTACAGCCTGTGGAACATCGCGCTCGTGACGCTCGGCATCGTGGGCGTGTGCCTGTGCGGCGGCAAGCTCGCAGCGCAGAGCGCGGCGTGGATTCCCGTGCTGGCGCTGGGCCTGTTCGTGCACGCAGGGCTGCTGTCGCTCGTGCTGCTCTCGGCCATCTTCCCGAAGCCGATGTCCGCGTTCGGCACGGCGTGCATCCGCTGGCTGTACCGGCGTAAGCCGTTCGTCCGCCGGGGCGCAGACCCCGAGGCGGCCGCCGAAAAATGGTGCGCCTTCGTGGCGGAGTATCACGATGCGTTCGCCGCCGGCATCCGCCACCGCGGCAAGCTCGCCGGGGCGCTCGCGCTCGCGCTGGGGCAGTGCGCGGCGTACATGTCGGTGGCCTACTGCACGTACCGCGGCTTCGGTCTGCGCGGCGTACCGTTCTGGCAGGTCACGGGCACGCAGGTGCTGCTGTACATCGGGGCAAGCTGCTTTCCCATGCCGGGCGCGTCCGGTGCGAGCGAGGGCACGTTCTACCTCGCCTTCTCGCCGCTGTTCGGCGACTATCTGACCACCGCCATGCTCATCTGGCGTCTGGCGTCGTACTATCTCACGATCGTGCTGGGCTACATCGCCGTCGTGGCCGAGCGCGTGACGCTGCGCCGCGCGGAAACGTGATATATATGTACATGAAAAGCGCCCGGCCGGAGGATTTCCTCCGGCCGGCTGTGTTTTCACTTTTCCGCCGCGCTGTGCCCGCGCAGTCTGCGGAACGTATACACCCAGTTGCAGCTGCGGCACGCCTCGGCATAGGTCTTGCCCGTGGCGAGATAACACAGCGGCCGGATGGTTGCGACCGTCTTGGTCACGACAAAGCAGGCGGCGAACGCCAGCAGCGTCACGCCCACCGTGCTGCCGAACGAGTGCACCGACACACCAACGGAAAACAGCATACTCAGGAAGATGTTGTGCATGAGGTAGATCGCCATCGACAGCGCGACGACCGGGCCGGTGACGGCCTTGACCCATGCGCGCGGCGGGCGATTGCACGTCTGCTTGCACAGCAGGAAAATACACGATGCCAGCACGATCTCGAACCCGGCGCTCTGGTTCTGGAAGCTCTGGTTGAACTCCCCCGTGCGCACCGTGCGCACCCACGTACCGACCGAGATCACCGCGAGCAGCACGACCGCGCCGAGCGCAAGCAGCCAGTTTGGGATCTCTTTTTCGTAGCTGCCGAGCAGGTAGCCGAGCACGAACGTGGCCATGTGCCCACCGAAGATCTTGAGCTTGTCGAAAATGTCCAGATCGACATACTGCGCCGCACCATCCGGCAGCACCGTCATCAGGATCGTATGCGCCGACACGGCCGCCGCCAGCACGAACAGATACACCCGCCCGGACTTGCCGAGCACCTGGATCCCGCCGTAGAGGATCGGCGAGAGCGCATAGAGCGCAATGAGCGTATACAGATACCAGAAGTGCACCATGACCGGACCGTGCAGCGCCGTGACGAGCTGCGCCCAGATGGCGCCGGGCGTGAGCGTGTGCGCCAGAAACATCTGCCACAGCACGGCCACGACCGTCCAGCCCGCGAGCGGCACGACCAGCCGCGGCAGCCGGTGGCGCAGCAGGACGGAAATGTCGGCCGTTTTCCGGCTCGTCATGAGCAGATAGCCCGACATCATGAAAAACAGCGGCACCGCCGTAAAAGCGAGCGACGTGCATACGTTGAGCAGGTGCCAGTCCGTGTTGACGCCGGCGCGCAGCGGGCCCGCCGCCGTATGCATGAAAATGACGCACAGCGCGGCGAAAATGCGCAGGCCGTCAAAGTAATCCACGTGCGGTCGTTCGTTCAAAACAGTTCCCTCCCGGCCGCGCGGAAAGCGCGGCTTGCGTTGTGTACGAAAAAAAGGTTTTCCGTCATGGTAAAGGTCGGAGCGAACGATATGCAGTCCGCACACATCGCTCTCCACGCGCCTCGTACAACCCGGCGCATCTCAGATGTGAGCCCAGCGCAAGCGGGTCACAGCTGAAAAGGAGGAGCGACGAAATGAATGAGCTCCGGCCTTGCTGAAAGGTCGGAGCGAACGATATGCAGTCCGCTCCGACGTGGTGCCGGCGGCGGGGCTCGAACCCGCACGGTGCTGCCACCGAGGGATTTTAAGTCCCTTGCGTCTGCCTGTTTCGCCACGCCGGCACGCTCCGTCACATCGTACCACCGCAGCCAACACCTGTCAAGCACAGGAAACCCGGACGGCCGCCGCGCGCACATCGCCCGATCTGTTCGACAAATCTGCGCGGCAGCCGCCGATACCCGACACACGCCTCTTGCATCCGGCCAGAAAATTTGATAAAATAATAAATTATTTCTATAGGTATCGTTTTGGGATTCGAGGCACATTGCACTTATGAAATACCGCAACTGGCAAATTCCATACACGGCGCCGCAGCCGCCGGAGGCATTGCTGCGCGCGGGCTACTCGCCGCTGCTGGCGGTGCTGCTGGCCCTGCGCGGGTATGCTGACCCCATGCAGGCGCGCGCCTTTCTCAGCGGCGGCGACCAAAGCGCGTTCGACCCCATGCTCCTGCAGGACATGGACAAGGCCGTCGCACGCATCCGCACTGCCATCGAGCGCAGGGAAAACGTGGCCGTGTTCGGCGACTATGACGTCGACGGCATCACATCCACGTGCGTGCTCACGGACTATCTGCGCCGGCAGGGCGTGCCCGTGCATCCGTACATCCCCGACCGCATCGAAGAGGGCTACGGCCTGAACATGGACGCGATCACAAATCTCCAGCGCACGAGCGACATCACGCTCATCATCACCGTCGACTGCGGCATCACCGCCATCGACGAGACGAACTACGCCCTGCAGCGCGGCATCGACATGGTCATCACCGACCACCACGAGTGCAGCGGGCAGGCGATCCCGAACGCCGTGGCCGTCGTCGACCCGAAGCGCCCCGGCTCGCAGTACCCGAACAGCGGGCTCGCGGGCGTGGGCGTGGCATATAAGCTTTTGTGCGCGCTCGAGGACGGCAGCGACCGGGTGCTGCGCGAATACGGCGACCTCGTCGCCATCGGCACGGTGGCGGACGTGATGCCCCTCACGGGCGAGAACCGCTATCTCGTGGCGCAGGGGCTGGCGCAGATCAACGCCCGCCCCCGGCCGGGCATCCGCGCGCTGCTGCACGAGTGCGGCGCTGAGGGCCGCCCCGTCACGGCCACGACCATCGGCTTCACGCTCGCGCCGCGCATCAACGCGGCCGGCCGACTGGGCAAGACGGCCGTTGCAGCGCTGCTGCTGCTGACGAATGACGACGGCGAGGCCGACCGCTACGCCGCCGGGCTCTGCCAGCTCAACCGCGAGCGGCAGGCGCTCGAGCAGCAGATCTGGGAGGAGGCCTCGGCCATCGCGTGCCGCTACCCGCCGCGGATGCCGCTCGTGCTTGCGAGCGACTCGTGGCACCAAGGCGTGATCGGCATCGCCGCCTCGCGCCTGAGCGAGGAGTTCCACCTGCCGACGATCATGATCTGCTGCGACGGCGAGCGCGGCAAGGGCTCGTGCCGCAGCTTCGGCGGCTTCAACCTGTACAATGCCCTGAGCGCCTGTTCGGAGTATCTCGAGGGCTTCGGCGGCCACGCGCTGGCAGCCGGGCTGACGATCCGGCGCGAGAACATCGACCGCTTCCGCCGCGCGCTCGGCGAGTATTACCGCCAGAACCCGGCCGACGACCTGCCGGAGCTCACGTGCGACCTGCGCGTGAACGATCCGCACCTGCTGACCATGCCGTGCATCGAGTCGCTCGACGCGCTCGAGCCGTGCGGCAACGGCAACCCCAAGCCCCTGCTGTGCATCACGGGCGCACGGCTCGTCAACGCCGTGCCCATCGGCGGCGGCCGCCACCTGCGGCTGCATTTTGCCAAGGGCGGGTATAATTATGCCGGCATCTTCTTCTCGTGCACCCCGGCGCAGCTGGGCGTGCGCATCGGCCAGTGGGTGGACGTGGCCTTCACGCCGCAGATCAACGAATTCCGCGGCCGCCGCAGCGTGCAGCTGCTCGTGACCGACGTGCGCCCGAGTGACCCGCTGCCCCTGTGCCGCGCGCTGCTGAAAAATCAGTGCATCCCCGCGTGGGACACGGTGGATCTCTATCCCCTGCGCGCGGACTTCGCCGTGGCGTGGCGGTGGCTGAACGCGCCGGTGGCCTTCCCGCTCGAGGAGCTGCCCGCGCGCGCGCCCATGCGGCCGGAGAAGTTCTGCGTGTGCCTGCGCGTCATGGCCGAGATGGGTCTCGCCGCCGTGGACTTTGACGGCGAAACGCTGCGCCTGCGCCCCCTGCCGACGAGCGGCAAGGTGGACCTTGGCGCGTCGAAGCTGCTGCAGACCCTGCGCGAGCGCCGCCAGAGCCTGCTATGAAACACTTGCAAGAAATCCCCATTCCGTTCGGGAAAGGAGCTGTCCCTATGTCTGAAGCGACCCGCGCCGAAAACGTGGCCCCGAAGCCCTACGACCTTGAGGCCCACTATCAGGAGCTGGAACAGAAGATCACCGCCGCCGGCATCCCGGCCGATCTTGGCCGCGTGCGCGCGGCCTTCGAGTGCGCCGACCGGGCCCACTCCGGCCAGAAGCGCCGCGACGGCTCGCCCTACGTGTCGCACTGCATCGCCGCCGCCATCATCACGGCGGAGATGGGGCTCGACGAGGACTCGATCATCGCCGCGCTGCTGCACGACACGATCGAGGACACCTCGCTCACGCACGAGGACATTGCGCGCAGCTTCGGCACCTCGGTGGCCGACATCGTCGAGGGCGTCACGAAGCTCACGCGCGTGCAGTACACGAGCGTCGAAGAGCAGCAGATGGAAAACATGCGCAAGATGCTCCTGGCCATGGCCAAGGACATCCGCGTCATCCTCATCAAGATGGCCGACCGCCTGCACAACATGCGCACAATGGCCTACCAGAGCGAGGAAAAGCAGCGCATCAAGTCCCTCGAGACGATGGAGATCTACGCCCCCATCGCGCACCGCCTCGGCATGCAGAAGATCAAGTGGGAGCTCGAAGACCTCTCGCTGCTGTATCTCGACCCCACGGGCTACAAGGCCATCACGGACGCGCTCGATCAGCGCATGCCGACACTCGAAAAATTCATGGGCGAGATGCGCACGCAGATCCGCGAGCGTCTGGAGGCAGACGGCGTGCACGCGACGATCTCGAGCCGCATCAAGCACATCTACAGCATCTACCGCAAAATGTACGCGCAAAAGCTCGACATCAACGGCATTTTCGACCTGTGCGCGTTTCGCGTCATCGTGGACACGATCCCCGACTGCTACAACGTGCTCGGCATCATCCACGATATGTATAAGCCGCTGCCCGGCCGCTTCAAGGACTACATCAGCACGCCGAAACCGAACATGTACCAGAGTGTGCACACGACGGTCATCGGCTCGGAGGGCATCCCGTTCGAGGTGCAGATCCGCACCTGGGAGATGCACATGACGGCGGAGTACGGCGTTGCGGCACACTGGAAATACAAGACCGGCAGCGGCGAGGGCACGAAGCCCGGCGACGAGGAGAAGTTCGCCTGGATCCGCCGCCTGCTCGAGACGCAGCAGGAGTCCGACGCGCAGGACTTTTTCCACAACCTGAAGGTGGATATGTTCGCCGACGAGGTGTTCGTGTTCTCGCCGAAGGGCGATGTCATCAATCTGCCCGCCGGCGCGACGCCGATCGACTTTGCCTACAGCATCCACTCCGCGATCGGCAACAGCATGGTCGGTGCGACGGTCAACGGCCGCATCGTGAACTTCGACTACGTGCTGCAAAACGGCGACATTGTCGACATCCGCACGTCGAAAAACGCGCCCGGCCCGAGCCGCGACTGGCTGAACCTCGCCAAGAGCGGCGCCGCGCGCACGAAGATCAAGCAGTGGTTCAAAAAAGAGCGCCGCGAGGAGAACATCGTCCACGGCAAGGAGCAGTTTGAGCGCGAGCTGCGCGCCAACGGCATCGCCCCGGCCGACATCATGGGCGACGAGATCCTGCCGCTGATCCTCAAGCGGCTGGCCTTCACCTCGCTCGACGATCTGTACGCCGCCATCGGCTACGGCGGCGTGACCGCCACGCGCACCGTCAACCGCATCCGCGATGAGATCCTGCGCAACCAGAAGGCCAACCAGAAAAACGCCATCGACCGCATCAACGAGGCGGCCGAGCGCCGCAACAAGCGCCCGCGCCACGCCGTGCACGGCATCCTCGTCGAGGGGCTGGACAACTGCCTCATCAAATTCTCCCGCTGCTGCACGCCGGTGCCCGGCGACAGCATCATCGGCTTCATCACGCGCGGCGCGGGCGTGTCCATCCACCGCACGGACTGCGAAAACTATCTCGCCAGCCGCGACAATCCGGAGACCGCCGGCCGCTGGATCCGCGTGAGCTGGGCCGAGCGCACCACCGATGCCTACAGCACGACGCTCATGATGCTCAGCGCGCAGCGCTCGGGCCTCGTCATGGACGTGGCCACGGCGCTCAACACGCTCAACGCCAAGGTGCGCACGCTCACCGCGCGCGACGTGGACAGCGGCCGCTCGACCATCACGATCACCGTCGAGGTGCACGACCTGGCTGAGCTGCGCACGATCATCAGCCGCCTGAGCGCCATCCGCGGCGTCATCCGCATCTCGCGCAGCGGCGCGTCCGACCCCGCAAAAGCCGCCGCGCACACCGCCGAGCTGCAGGCGGAACAGGAAAAGAAGGCCAAACAGGAGGGCAAAGCATGAGAGCCGTCGTCACCCGCGTTACCGAGGCGTCCGTCACGATCGACGGCGCCGAATACAGCCGCATCGGCAGGGGCTTCCTTGTCCTGCTGGGCGTGCACGTGTCCGATACGGCGGCCGAGGCCGACCACATCGTCGACCGCATCTGCGGCCTGCGCGTCTTTGAGGACGCCAATGGCAAAATGAACGTCAGCCCCGCCGACGCCGGGGCAGAGCTGCTCATCGTGAGCCAGTTCACCCTCTTTGCCGACTGCCGCTCCCGCCGCCCCGGCTTCACGGCCGCCGCCCGGCCGGAGACCGCCGTGCCGCTCTACGAGCGCGTGATCGCGGGCTGCGAGGCCCGCGGCTTCCCGGTGCGCACGGGCGTGTTCGGCGCGGACATGAAAGTTGCGTCCGTCAACGACGGCCCTGTCACCATCCTGCTCGATACCGATCATTTATAAAGGAGGCCACCCCATGCTCATCAAATGTCTGCCCGTCGGGCACCTCATGACCAACTGCTACATCGTCACGGACGAGACCACGCTCGAGTGCGCCGTCATCGACCCCGGCGACGAGTCTAACACCATCCTCTACTACCTCGAGGACAACCACCTCACCTGCCGCGCCATCCTGCTCACGCACGGCCACTACGACCACACCGGTGCCGTCTACGCCGTGCACGAGGAGACCGGTGCGCCCGTGTACATGAACGCGCTCGACGCAGGCACGGCCGTCGCCTTCGACAGCTACACGTTCACCCCGCCCGAGGGCACGATCTTTTATAAGGAGGGCGACGAGGTCAAGGTCGGCAATCTGACCTTCCGCGTCATGGAAACGCCCGGCCACACGCCCGGCGGCGTGACGCTCATCTGCGGCGACGCGCTCTTCACCGGCGACACGCTCTTCGCCGGTTCGTGCGGCCGCACGGATTTCGCCGGCGGCAGCATGGAGGTCGAGCTGCAGTCGCTGGCCAAGATCGCGGCTCTGCCCGGCGATTACGAGGTCTACCCCGGCCACATGGATTGCTCCACGCTCGAGACCGAGCGCCGCTTCAACCCCTACCTGACCGCGCTGCAAAACCGCGGACAGTAAAACTGCACAAACACGACCGGCAGAAGTTCGCTTCTGCCGGTTTTTTGCGCGCGCAAAGGTTCTTTGCGTGACAAATCGCGCCCGCGCATGGTATGCTTTGGGCGAGGTGAACACCATGCGCGACATTGGAGCCAACATCCGCCGCGCCCGCGTGCGCCGGAAGCTGACGCAGGACGATCTGGCGCAGACCGTGCACACGACGCGGCAGACCATATCGAATTACGAAACCGGCCGCTCTCGCCCGGACGTAGAGACGCTGCAGCGGCTCGCGGACACGCTCGGCGTAGAGCTCACGGAGCTGCTGGACGGGGCGCCGTCCGCCGATGCCCGCCGGGCGGCGCTGCGCAGGCTGTGCATCATGGGGGCCGTCACGCTCGTGCTGGCCGGGCTGTGGGCGTACCTGCACGCGGTCTGCCTCCGGCAGTACCAGCACGGGGACATGACGCCGTTGGCAGCCATGCTCATAACCGAGCCGCTGCTGCTGTGCGCGCTGGCGTGGACACTGCTGCAGGCGCTGTGCATGGTCACGCGCCTGCGGCCGCGGCGCGGCGCGCCCTGGGTGCACCCGCTCGTCTGGGCGCTGTTCGGCCTGTGGCTGGCGTTTCTGGTCGTCAGCGTCGCGCTGCCCACGGCCGGCGTGATGCTGCCGCGCCTTTACGGCGGCCGTGCCGCCACGGCAGCGCTGTTTTTCCTCCTCGGCGCGCTGCTCTGGCTGACGCAGCCGGACGCCGGGCCGTAAAACTGCACAAAGGCAACCGGCAGAAGTGCGCTTCTGCCGGTTTTTTGCCGGTTTCGGGAAAATGTGCCCGCGCGCCCTTGCAATCCGGGGGCAGACGTGGTATATTGTTCTCGCTCGAAAAACATCTGTCCGCTATACGCGGGCAATTTTCATCAAAACAAAGTGAGGGAACATCATGAACATCGGACTTCTGGGCTTTGGCGTTGTCGGCAGGGGCGTTTACGATATGCTCGCCGGCCGGGACGATATCCGCGCGGTGTGGGTGCTGTGCCGGCGCGATCTCGGCGAGCTGACGGCCCGAACCACCTACGAGATGCAGGACATTCTCGACGACCCGGCGGTGGACACCGTCGTGGAGGTTATGGGCGGCCTGCACCCGGCGTATGAATACGTGGCGGCCGCGCTGCGCGCCGGGAAGAACGTGGTGTCCTCGAACAAATACCTCATGTGCCGGTACTACGACGAACTCACCGCGCTCGCCAATGAGCACGGCGCAGCACTGCGGTGCACGGCGGCGGTCGGCGGCGGCATCCCGTGGCTGACGAATCTTGAAAAGGCCGCGCACGCCAACCACATCTCCCGCGTCTGGGGCATCCTCAACGGCACGACCAACTACATCATGGACGCGATGCACGGCAGCGACGCCGACTTTGCCGACGTGCTCGCGCAGGCGCAGGCGCTCGGCTATGCCGAGGCCGACCCCTCGGCCGATATCGACGGGCTGGACATTCAGCGCAAGCTGATCCTGTCCGCCAACGTGGCCTTCGGCGTGTCGCTGCGCGAGGCGGACGTGCCGGTGTTCGGCATCCGCAATGTGCGCAAGGCGGACATCGCCCGCTTTCAGGCGCACGGCTGCACGTGCAAGCTGATCGCAGCGGCCGAGCAGAAAGGCGGCAGCATCCGCGCCTACGTCGAGCCGACGCTGCTGAGCCATGACGCGCTCGAGGCAGCCGTGCCCGCGAACTTCAACCTCATCAGCATGGAGGGCGACCGCATGGGCGTGCAGAGCTTCTTCGGTCAGGGCGCGGGCCGCTACCCGACGGCCTACAACGTCGTGCAGGATCTCGTGGATATCCGCCGCGGCGTGCATGCGTTTTACACCGACTCGTTCGTTCCAGCCGTACCGGACAATTCCGGCGTGCAGCACCGCTACTACGTGCGCACGCGCGCCGCGCTGCCGGAGCTGGCCGCCCTCGCCGAGGGCGACTGGGACGGTGCGGTCATCACGCAGCCCGTGCCCGTGAGCCGGATGCACGCGCTCATGGCGCAGGCGCTGGTGCAGGACAGCGAGAGCTTCTTTGCCGCGCTGCAGTAAGGAGGGCCCCATGCTGAAGGTTGCAAAATTCGGCGGCTCGTCGATGGCGGACGCCAAGCAGTTTGAAAAAGTGCGCGACATCGTGCGCGCCGACCCCGCGCGGAAGGTGATCGTCGTGTCCGCCGCCGGCAAGCGCAGCGCGGACGACCACAAGCTCACAGACCTGCTGTACCTGTGCTACGCGCACCTGCAGTACGGCGTGAACTGCGACGCCGTCTTTCAGATGATCTGCGATCGCTACATCGCCATCCGCGACGAATGCGGCCTGAACGTCGATATCGAGGCCGAGCTCGACGTGCTGCGCCGGCAGATGCGCGCCGGCATCTCGGAAGAGGAGCTCGTGTCGCGCGGCGAATATTTCTCCGCCCTGCTCATGGCGGACTACCTCGGCTACTCGTTTCTGGACGCGGAGCTGTGGGTGCGCTTTCAGTTTGACGGCTCGATCGACAAGGAGGCGTCCTACGCCGCGCTCCGGCGGCTGGCCGACGGGCGCAGCGTTGTCATCCCCGGCTTTTACGGCGTGACGCCCGACCGCAAGATCCGCACCTTTTCCCGCGGCGGCAGCGACATCACCGGCGCGCTCGCGGCCGCGGCGCTCGATGCCGACGTGTACGAAAACTGGACGGACGTGTCCGGCATCCTTATGGCCGACCCCCGCATCGTGCCCGACCCGCTGCCCATCGAGCGCATCACCTATAACGAGCTGCGTGAGCTGAGCTTCGTCGGCGCGCAGGTGCTGCATGAGGGCACGGTCTTCCCCGTGCGCGAGAAGAATATCCCGCTCAACATCCGCAACACCAACGACCCCGACCACCCCGGCACGCTCATCATGGAGTCGTTCGACGACGTGGACGACGGTCGGCTCATCACCGGCATCGCGGGCAAGAAAAACTACTCTATCATCACGATCGCCAAGTCCGGTATGTCCTCGAGCGTGGGCACGTTCCGGCATGTGTTCGAAGTGTTCGAGCGCCACGGCGTGAGCATCGAGTACGCCCCTAGCGGCATCGACTGCCTGTCGCTCGTCGTCTCGAGCGAAAAGGTCGCCCCCTGCCTGTACTCCATCCTCGGCGAGCTGGAAAAGCAGCTGCACCCGGACAATCTGCACATGACGGAGAACATCTCCATCGTCGCGGCCGTCGGCCGGAAGATGGCCTTCCGCCCCGGCACGTCGGGCCGCATCTTCGCCGCGCTCGGCGAGCACGGCATCAACATCCGCATGATCTCGCAGGGGCCGGATGAGCTCAACATCATCGTCGGCGTGGATACGAAGGATTTCGCGCCCGCCATCCAGGTCCTGTACAACAGCTTTGTGAAATAAGAAAGGAAGTTTTCAAATATGAAGCAGTATCGCGTAGCCATTCTCGGCGCCAGCGGCGCCGTCGGGCAGGAAATGATGAAGATCCTCGCCGAGCGCAAGTTCCCCGTCGGGGAGCTGCACTTGCTCGCAAGCGCCCGCTCGGCCGGCAAGGTCGTGTCGTGGCAGGGACAGAATATCGCCCTCGAGGAGGCGACGGACGCCGCCTTCTCCGGCATGGACATCGTCCTCGGCGCGGCGGAAAACGACATTGCCGAGCGCTTCGCCCCTGCGATCGTGCGCTCCGGCGCCGTGTTCGTGGATAACTCCTCGGCCTTTCGCTTGGACCCAAACGTACCGCTCGTCGTGCCGGAGATCAACGCCGGAGACGTGAAGCTGCACCACGGCATCATCTCGAACCCCAACTGCTCGACCATCATCACGCTGACCGCCATCAACGCGCTGCGCAAGCTCTCACCCATCCGCGACATGGTCGTGTCGACGTATCAGGCCGTATCCGGCGCGGGCGCGGGCGGCCCGATCGAGCTGCAAAACGAGGTCGACGCCCTGCGTGCCGGCAAGAGCTACGCGCCGAAGGTGTTCGCGCACCAGATCGCCTACAACGTCATCCCGCAGATCGGCGGCGAGCAGTGCGACGGCTACACCTCCGAGGAGATGAAGCTCCAGAACGAGGGCCGCAAGATCCTGCACCTGCCGGACATGAACGTCTCGTGCACCTGCGTGCGCGTGCCCGTCGTGCGCAGTCACTCCATCTCCGCCGCCGTGCACTTCGTGCACCACATCTCCGTTGACGAGGCGCGCGCGGCCATCGCCGCCGCCCCCGGCTGCCGCCTTGTGGATGATCTCGACGCGCTGCAGTATCCCATGCCGCTCGACACGTCGGATCAGGATCTCGTGTTCGTCGGCCGCATCCGCCCCGACCTGACCGACCCCAACGGCCTGTGCCTCTGGTGCTGCGGCGATCAGGTGCGCAAGGGCGCGGCCACCAACTGCGTGCAGATCGCGGAGCTGCTGATCCAAAACGCCTGAAAAAGCAAAACGCCCCCGGCGGCTTCTTCTTGAAGCCGCCGGGGGACGTTTTGCGATACATGGCGACAGGATCCGCCCCCTTGCGCAAGCGGCGCGGGTGTGGTATCCGCCGCATCCGGCACACGGTCATGGCCGGTGAGTCGGACGACTGAAAAGGAAAACGCCGCGGAGGCTTCCGCGGCGTTTTTGTTATCCCCTGAGCTGCTGCGCGTATTCCTCCTGCGGCCGCAGGCGGCCGACGGCCGAGAACGACACGCGGTCAAAGTCCAGCGTCTCGCGCGCAAGGCCGAGGATGTCCTCGCGCGTGACGGCGTCGTAGCGCGCGAGCACCTCGTCCGCCGGGAGCACCCGGCCGAGGTACAGCTCGGAATAGCCGAGCTTGTTCATGCGCGAGGCGGTGGATTCCTCCGCCATGAGCACGCTCGCGTGCACCTGTTCGCGCGCGCGGTCGAGCTCCGACTGCGTGACGCCGTCGGTGCGGAAGCGCTCGAGCTCGTCGCGGATGAGCGCGAGCGCGCGCTGCTCCGTCTCGCGGCCGACGGCGGCGGAGATGCCGAACATGCCGCAGTCGAGAAAGCTCGCCGTGTAGGTGTAGATGGCGTAGCACAGACCGTTTTTCTCGCGCACGGTCTGAAACAGGCGCGAGGACATGTTCCCGCCGAGGATGGACGAGAGCAGCGCCATGGTGAAGCGCTCCTCCGCCCCCGTCGGCAGGCCGGGAAAGCCGATGCTGATCTGGTTTTGCTCGATGGCCTTGCGCTTGAGCGTGAAGGCTGGGGTGTAGCTGCCGGACCGCATGGTCAGATCCGGCCGCACGGGCAGCCACGAAAAGTGCGCGGCGAGGCGCGCGATGTTCTCATCCGTGAAGCTGCCGGACACGGCGATAACGATGCGCGGCGCGATATAGTGCGCGATCTGAAACGAGCGCAGGCGCGCACCCGTCAGCCGGTCGATCGTGGCCGGGCGTCCGAGCACCGGCCGCCCCAGCGCGCCGGGGAAGGCGGCGCCGATGAGCCGCTCCGTGACCAGATCCTCCGGCGTGTCGGCGTACATGTCCATCTCCTCGCGGATGACGCCGCGTTCGTTATCTGCGTCCGTCTCGGAAAAGTTCGATGTGAAGAGCATCTCGGCGAGCAGATCGCCCGCGCGGTCGAGGTGCTCGTCGAGCACGCGCGCATAGTAGCACGTGCCCTCGCGCGTGGTGTAGGCGTTCACCTGGCCGCCGATGGCGTCCATGCGTTCTGCCAGCTCGGAGGCGGAGTGCTGTGCCGTCCCCTTGAAGAGCATATGCTCGATAAAGTGCGCGCTACCGGCCTCGCACGGCGACTCATACCGTGACCCAACGCCGACCCACACGCCGATGGCCGCCGAGCGCACGTGCGGCATGTGCTCGTAGACGATGCGCACGCCGTTCGGCAGCGTCTGTTTTTCGTACATAATGTGCTGTCCCCCCGTGGAAAAGTGGGCGGGGTGTATGCGCACCCCGCCCACACAGTTGTGCCGAAATTACATCAGGCCCTTTTCACGCATCGCGTCCTTGCGGGACAGGTCGATGCGGCCGCGATCGTCGACATTCATGACCTTGACCCAGGTCATGTCGCCGATCTTGAGCACATCCTCGACCTTTTCGGTGCGCTTGAACTCGAGATCCTTGATCTTGACGAGGCCGTCCTTGCCCGGAGCCAGCTCGACCCATGCGCCGAAGTCGCTGCGGATGTTGGAGACCTTGCCGTAGTACAGCTCGCCGACTTCCGGCTCGAAGACGATGTTCTCGATGGTCTTGCGCGCGGCGCGGCAGGCCTCGATGTCCTCGGACGCGATGAAGATGGAGCCGTCGTCCTCGATGTCGATCTTGCAGCCGGTGTCGGCGCAGATCTTCTGGATGACCTTGCCGCCCGAGCCGATGACCTCGCGGATCTTGTCGGGGTTGATCTTCATCTGGATCATCTTCGGGGCGGAATCGGCCAGCTCCTTGCGCGGCTCGGCGATCGCCTTGAGCATGATCTCATCGAGGATCTGGAAGCGGGCCTCGCGTGTCATACGGAACGCTTCCTTGACGATCTCGTGCTTGAGGCCGTCGTTCTTGAGGTCCATCTGGATGGCGGTGATGCCCTGCTTCGTGCCGGCGACCTTGAAGTCCATCTCGCCGTGGAAGTCCTCAACGCCCTGAATGTCGATGAAGGTGGTGAAGTCGTCGCCGTCCTGGATCAGACCGCAGGAGATGCCGGCGACCGGCGCCTTGATGGGCACGCCGGCGTCCATGAGCGCGAGCGTGGAGCCGCAGATGGAGCCCTGCGACGTGGAACCGTTGGACGAGAGCACCTCGGACACCACACGGATGGCATACGGGAACTCCTCGACTGGCGGGATGACGCACTGCAGCGCCTTCTCAACGAGCGCGCCGTGGCCATACTCGCGGCGGTTGGTGCTGCGGGCGGCGCGGGCGTCGCCGGTGGAATACGGCGGCATGTTGTAGTGGTGCATGAAGCGCTTTTCTTCCTCTTCCCAGATGGTGTCGAGCTTCTGGGACATGGACAGCGTGGCGAGCGTGGCGATGGACAGCACCTGCGTCTGGCCGCGGGTGAACAGGCCAGAGCCGTGCACGCGCGGGATCACACCGACCTCGGCATCGAGCGGGCGGATCTCGTTCATCTTGCGGCCGTCGACACGATGACCGGCAAGCAGCCACTTCTTGACGATCTTCTTCTGCATCTTGTAGAGGATCTCGTCCATGTACTGCATCATGTCCGGGTGCTCGGCTTCATATTTTTCCTGCACGGCGGCGATCCATTCATTCACGCGCGCCTCGCGCACGTTCTTGTCGTCGGTGTCCATGCAGTACTCCATGCCTTCCATCTCGTTGGCGCACAGGAGCTCGAACAGATCCTCGTCAAAGGAGGCGTGCTCATACTCAAACTTCGGCTTGCCGATCTCGCTGACCATCTTGTCGATGAGATCGAGCACGGGCTGCAGGTGCTCGTGCGCCTGCACGATGCCCTCGTACATCACATCATCCGGCACCTGGTCGGCCTCGGACTCGATCATGACGATCTTCTTGTGCGTGGCCGCGATGGTGGTGGTCATGCGGTTGGTCTTGCGCTGCTCCTGCGTGGGATTGAAGAGGTACTTCTCGCCGTCCCAGCCGAGGACGATGCCGGCGATGGGGCCGTTGAACGGCACGTCGGAGATGCTCACGGCGGCGCTCGCGCCGATCATGGCGGTGATCCCCGGGCTGCAGTCGCGGTCGACGGACAGCACTTCACAGGCGATGATGACGTCGTTGCGCAGGTCGCTCGGGAAGAGCGGGCGCATCGGGCGGTCGATCAGGCGGCTGGCGAGCACGGCGGGCAGGCTGGGCTTACCCTCGCGGCGCATGAAGCTGCCGGGGATGCGGCCGACGGCGTAGAGCTTTTCGTTAAAATCAACGGACAGCGGGAAGTAATCCACGCCGTCTTTCGGGCGGGCGGAGGCCGTGCAGGTGACGAGCACGGTCGTCTCGCCGTAGCTGACGAGGACGGCGGAGTTGCACAGCTCTGCGAGTTTGCCGGTCTCCATGACGAGGGGACGGCCTTCATACTCGATCTCGTAGCGCTTGTAGTTGGGGAACTGCTTGTGCGTGGTGATAATCATGGGTTCTGGTGCTCCTTTCTTTTGTTGGCGGAAACGCCAGAGCCAGCACTTGCATCCACGTCCCATGCGCGATGGGGCGCAGATTCAAATACTGGGCAGCGGCGCTCCCGAAAATGGGCTGCCGGGGCGAACGAAAAAAGCAGGGGGACAATATGAAATTATCCCCCTGCGTTCAAACGTTCATACCCTTCGGAAAAGCCGAACTTACTTGCGGATGTTCAGCTTTGCAATGATCGCACGATAGCGCTCGATGTCCTTCTTGGCGAGGTAGTCGAGCAGACGGCGGCGCTTACCGACCATCTTGTACATGCCCAGACGGCTGTGCTTGTCGTTCGGGTGCACCTTCAGGTGCTCTGTGAGCTGGTGGATACGCTCGGTGAGGATGGCGATCTGAACCTCCGGAGAACCGGTGTCGCCCTCGTGCGTCTTGTTGGCTTCGATGACTGCGGTCTTTTCAGCTTTGGTGATCATGGTGATGACTTCCTTTCTTTGTTTTCGTATCCGCTGGCGCAGAACCGGGCGGAAAGGCACCGCTGCAAAGCGGCAAGCCCCGGATCCGGGCACATGGACTGTTTTACAATACCACACCCCGCGGTACTTGTAAAGAAAAATCTTTCTCCATACGCCGCGCGGCGCAAAATTCCCGCCGCCGTCTCGGCGGACAGCGGCGGGAACGGGCCGAACTTATTTCGCGCCCTTGCCGTGGGCGGCCTTCATGCGGCGCTCATGGTCGAGGATGCGCTTGCGGATGCGCAGGCTCTTGGGCGTGACCTCGAGCAGCTCGTCGTCCGCGAGGAACTCCAGGCACTGCTCCAGGCTCAGCTTGCGCGGCGGCACGAGACGCAGCGCGTCGTCAGAGCCGGCGGCGCGGGTGTTGGTCAGCTGCTTTTTCTTGCAGACGTTGACGGTGATGTCCTCCTGCTTCGGCGACACACCGACGACCATGCCGGCATACACGGGCACGCCCGCACCGATGAACAGCTGGCCGCGCTCCTGCGCGTTGAACAGGCCGTAGGTGATGCTCTCGCCGGTCTCGAACGAAACGAGCGAGCCGGTGTTGCGGCGGCTGAGGTCACCCTTATAGGGGGCGTAGCTGTCAAAGACGGAAGCCATGATGCCCTCGCCCTTCGTATCGGTCAGGAATTCGTTGCGGTAGCCGAACAGGCCGCGCGACGGCACGAGAAACTCCAGCCGCGTGCGCTTGCCGATGGGCTCCATCTGCTGCAGTTCGCCCTTGCGGCTGCTGAGCTTTTCAATCACGGCGCCGACGGCGTCGGTCGGCACGTCGGCGACAAGGCGCTCGATCGGCTCGCACTTCTGGCCGTTGATCGTCTGGTAGAGCACGCGCGGGGGCGAGACCTGGAACTCATACCCCTCGCGGCGCATGGTCTCGATGAGGATGGACAGCGACATTTCGCCGCGGCCGGCGACGTTGAACGAATCCGTCGCGCCCTCGAGATCGCTCACGCGCAGGGACACGTCCTTGAGCGTCTCGCGGTAGAGCCGCTCGCGGATCTGGCGGCTGGTGACGAACTTGCCCTCGCGGCCGGCAAACGGGCCGTCGTTGACGGAGAAGGTCATCTCCATCGTGGGCGCGGAGATCTTCACGAACTCGATCGGCTCGACGCAGCTCGGCGCGCAGATCGTGTCGCCGATGGTAATGTCGCCGATGCCGGACATGGCGATGATGCTGCCGGCCTCCGCCTCCGTGACGGGCACGCGCTGCAGGCCCTCGAACTCATACATGGACACGGCCTTGGCCTTCTTGGCCGGGGCGTCCGGCTCGTGGTAGTTGCACACGGCGATCTCCTCGTTCTGACGGATGACGCCGCGCTCGATGCGGCCGATGGCGATGCGGCCGACAAACTCATTGTAATCGATGGACGACACGAGCATCTGGAACGGCGCGTCGACGTTCTGCTCCGGCGCGGGGATATACTCCAGAATGGTGTCGAACAGCGGGCGCAGGTCCTTGCCCGGCACATCCGGGGAGTAGGACGCGGTACCCTGACGGCCCGAGCAGAAGAGCATGGGCGAGTCGAGCTGTTCGTCGGTCGCGTTGAGGTCCATGAGCAGCTCGAGCACCTCGTCAATGACCTCGTGGATACGCTGGTCGGGGCGGTCGATCTTGTTGATGACGACGATAACGCGGTGGCCGAGCTCGAGCGCCTTGCTGAGCACGAAGCGCGTCTGCGGCATGGGGCCCTCGGCGGCGTCGACAAGCAGAATGACGCCGTTGACCATCTTCAGGACACGCTCGACCTCGCCGCCGAAGTCGGCGTGGCCCGGGGTGTCGACGATGTTGATCTTCGTGTCGCCGTAGCGCACGGCGGTATTCTTGGCCAGGATCGTGATGCCGCGCTCGCGCTCCAGATCGTTGGAGTCCATGACGCGGTCGACGACCTCCTGATTTTCACGGTAGACGCCACTCTGCTTGAGCATCTCGTCAACCAGGGTGGTCTTGCCGTGGTCAACGTGGGCGATGATGGCGACGTTTCTCAATTTCTCCATTTTGCACACTTCCTCAACGCAAATACATATTTCAAATGATTTCTGTTCGCACGAAATTGTATTTTAGCATGGAAAACCTGATATTGCAACAGTTTTTCGTGTTTACATTCTCCGAACGGCATGATAAAATGTGTTCATATCTGTATTTTTCGTTTTTGAGGGGACAGACCATGGATTCCAACTTCTTTGCGCTCATTTCGCGCATGCGCTATATCGCGCGCTGGGGCCTGATGCGCAACGCCCTGCCCGAGAACATTCAGGAGCACAGCCACATGGTGGCTGTGCTGGCGCACGCGCTCGGCGTCATCCGGCGCGACATTTTCCACCAGCCGTGCGACGTCAACGCGCTCGCAACTGCGGCGCTGTATCACGATGCGTCGGAGATCCTCACGGGCGACCTGCCGACACCGATCAAGTATCACAACGCAGAGATCATGTCGGCCTACCACGCGGTGGAGGATCTGGCCGTGCAGAAGCTGCTCGGCATGCTGCCGCCGGAGCTGCGCGAGACCTATGCCGATGTGCTCGCCGAGGATAAGGACGGCGACATTTACCCGCTCGTGAAGGCGGCCGACAAGCTCTCAGCCTACATCAAGTGCATCGAGGAGCGCAAGGCCGGCAACAACGAGTTTCTCTCCGCCGAGGCGCAGACGCGCGCGGCGCTCGAGGCATCCCCCCTGCCGGAGGTGCAGTATTTTCTGGAGCATTTCATCCCCGCGTTCGAGCGCGATCTCGACGAGCTCGGCGCGATCGGTCAATAAGGAGGACAAACCATGCGTGCAATCGTAACCGTGATCGGAAAAGACCGTGTCGGCATCATCGCCGACGTGACCGCCCTGCTGGCGCAGTACGGCGTGAACGTGCTGGACATCAGCCAGACGGTATTGCAGGAATACTTCACGATGATCATGCTCGTGGACGCAGCGCAGTGCACCGTGCCGTTTGCAGACCTCGCCCGCACGCTCGACGAGGCCGGCACACAGCGCGGCCTGCAGATCCGCGCCCAGCGCGAGGACATCTTCAACGCCATGCACCGCATCTGAGAGGACACGACCATGATCAACCGCAGTGAAATTTTGCAGACGATCGCCATGATCGACCAGCAGCACCTTGACATCCGCACCATCACGATGGGCATCTCCCTGCTCGACTGCGCGGACACGGACATCGAGCGCAGCTGCACGAAGGTATACGACAAGATCTGCCGCCTTGCGGGCGATCTCGTGCGCACGGGCGAAGATATCGAAGCCGAGTTCGGCATCCCCATCGTCAATAAGCGCGTGTCCGTCACGCCCATCTCCCTTGTCGGAGCGGGCACGGGCGCGCAGTCCTATGTGCCGTATGCCAAAGCGCTCGACCGCGCCGCGCACGAGATCGGCGTCAACTTCCTCGGCGGCTTTTCCGCGCTCGTGCACAAGGGCATGACGGAATCTGACCGCGTGCTCATCGCCTCCATCCCGGAGGCGCTGGCCGAGACGGAGCTGGTGTGCGCGAGCGTGAACGTCGGCTCGACGCGCGCGGGCATCAACATGGACGCCGTGGCCGAGATGGGCCGCACCGTCAAGCGCGCCGCCGCGCTTACGGCCGATCAGGGCGGCATGGCCTGCGCCAAGCTCGTGGTCTTTGCCAACGCCGTGGAGGACAACCCCTTCATGGCCGGGGCGTTTCACGGCGTGGGCGAGCCGGAGTGCGAGGTGCACGTCGGCGTGTCCGGGCCGGGCGTGGTGCAGCACGCGCTGCAAAGCGTGCATGGCCAGCCGTTCGACGTCGTGGCCGAGACGGTGAAAAAGACGGCCTTCCGCATCACGCGCATGGGCCAGCTCGTGGCGCAGGAGGCATCCGCGCGGCTGGGCGTGCCGTTCGGCATCGTGGACCTGTCGCTCGCGCCGACGCCCGCCGTCGGCGACAGCGTGGCCACCGTGCTCGAGGAGATGGGGCTGGAGTCCGTCGGCGGGCCCGGCACCACGGCG
Source organism: Clostridiales bacterium (assembly GCA_025757645.1). Classification (NCBI taxonomy): domain Bacteria; kingdom Bacillati; phylum Bacillota; class Clostridia; order Eubacteriales; species Clostridiales bacterium. Next base: position 607,736 of record CP107216.1, on the reverse strand, counting down.
GCACTCGCGCTGCTCAACGACGCGGTGAAAAAAGGCGGCGTCATGGCGTCGTCCCACGTCGGCGGGCTCTCGGGTGCGTTCATCCCCGTGTCGGAGGATGCCGGCATGATCGCCGCGGCCGAGGCCGGCCGCCTGACGATCGAAAAGCTCGAGGCCATGACGTGCGTGTGCTCGGTCGGTCTGGACATGATCGCCGTGCCCGGCGACACGCCGGCCGAGACGATCTCCGCCATCATCGCGGACGAGGCCGCCATCGGCATGATCAACAACAAGACCACCGCCGTGCGCATCATCCCCGCCCCCGGCAAACAGGTGGGCGACACGGTGGCGTTCGGCGGCCTGCTCGGCAGCGCGCCGGTCATGCCGGTCAACCGCTGCAGCGCGGCCGACTTCATCGCCCGCGGCGGGCGCATCCCCGCCCCGCTGCACAGCCTGAAAAACTGAGAGGAGAGCAAAGCCTTGACACAGGAAAAGATGGACCGCATCAGCGAGCTGACGCGCATCGCGCGCGAGCGCGACCTGACCCCCGAGGAACAGGCCGAGCGCAAGGCGCTGCGCGAGGAATACATCGCCGACTGGCGCCGCAGCACGATCGACGTGCTCGAAAACACGTACATCGACCACGGCGACGGCCGCATCACGAAACTGCCGAAGAAAAAGCGCTGAGCCGTCACGCTCTTGACAAGCGCGGCATATCGTGTTATACAAGAAAGAGGAATTCCCCTCATGAGGGGAAAATTGACCGGAAGGAGTCTGAGCCATGCGTCTTTGCAGCTGCAGCAGCATCCGGGTCGCGGCATGTCCGACGGCCTGTTGTTGTCGTGCGCAAAGAAGCGTCGCTTTCTGCCGGTAAGTCCACGGCCGCGCCCAAAAGGTACGTCCGTCATGCATCCACATGGTCATGCAGCGCAGGAAGCGAAACGCTTCCTGCGCTTTTTTGCCTGTGGCGCTATGTGAAAGAAGAAGGAGTGTCCCCATCATGACGCAAAAAAGTCTGCTGCACGCCGTGGCAGCGCAGATCGCCAACGGCTACGAAACGGCCGAAGTGCCCATGTACAGCGAGCAGCTGCGCATGCCCGACCGCAAGGTCATCATCAAGATCATCGAGAACCTGCAGAAGGTGTTCTTCCCGGCGTATTTCGCGGGCGGCACGGTGTCGCACGTCTCGGCCGAGACGTTTGCGGAGTTCCTGCTCGGCGAGATCTACACCGACCTGTGCGAGCAGGTGCACCTGGCGTTTTCCAACACGATCAAGGACGAGACGGAGCTGCGCGAGCGCACGAGCGCCGTGTGCGACCGCTTCCTGTGCCGCCTGCCGCAGATCCAGGCCATGCTCATGAAAGACGTGGCCGCAAACTTCGACGGCGACCCCGCCGCCGGCAGCAAGGAGGAGGTCATCTTCTCCTACCCCGGCCTGTACGCGATCTTCGTCTACCGCGTGGCGCACGAGCTCTACGAGAGCAAGGTTCCGCTCATCCCGCGCATCATGAGCGAGTACGCCCACGGCGCGACCGGCATTGACATCAACCCCGGCGCGCAGATCGGCGAATATTTCTTCATCGACCACGGCACCGGCATCGTCGTCGGCGAGACGACGATCATCGGCGACCACGTCAAGCTCTATCAGGGCGTGACGCTCGGCGCGCTCAGCCCGCGCCACGGCCATGCCGTGACCGGCAAGCGCCACCCCACCGTCGGCGACAACGCCACGATCTACTCCGGCGCGTCCATCCTCGGCGGCAAGACCGTCATCGGCGCAAACTCCGTCATCGGCGGCAACTCGTTCATCACCGAGTCCGTGGCCCCGAACACGAAGGCCAGCACCGAGACCCCGCGCATGATCTTCCGCGTCGCGCAGCCGAAGCCCAGCGACGAGAAATAAGGCATAAATACACAAAACACCGCAGGCCGACCGGCCTGCGGTGTTTTTTACCTTATGCAGTTTCGCGCGCTCACAATACCCCGATGCCGATGCTCAGCACCGCGCCGACGAGCACGATGCCGATGCCGACGAGACACAGCACCACGACGACGGCGGTGCTCATATGCCGGCGCGAGGCGATCGCCCCGATGGTGAGGCCGAGCCCCATCAGCGCGGACACCGCGAGCACGAGCCACGCACCGCCCTTCATTTGCAGAGGGCGACGGCGGTCTTCGCCGCGACGCGGGCGTTATTGAGCACGAGCTGGATGTTGCTCTCGAGACTGTCGCCGCCGGTGAGCTCCGCCACACGGGCAAGCAGGAACGGCGTGGTCTCCTTGCCGTGGATGCCCTGCTCATGGCTCTCGGCGAGCGCCTGATCGATGGCCTTGTCGATGACGGTCTTGTCCATGGCATACTGCTGTGGGATCGGGTTCGTGACAAGCATGCCGGTCTTGAGGCCCAGGTCGCGCTGCGCCTGGAAGATGGCAGCCAGATCCTCCGGCGTGTCGACGCGCGCGTCAACACCGAGACCGCTCTCACGGGTGTAGAATGCGGGCAGCTCGTCCGTGCCGTAGCCGAGCACGGGCACGCCCTTCGTCTCCAGATACTCCAGCGTCAGGCCGAGGTCGAGAATGGCCTTCGCACCCGCGCACACGACCATGACCGGCGTCTGCGCCAGCTCTTCGAGGTCGGCGGAGATGTCCATGGTCGTCTCGGCGCCGCGGTGCACGCCGCCGATGCCGCCGGTGGCAAAGACCTGGATGCCCGCCATATGGGCGATCATCATCGTCGTGGTAACGGTGGTCGCGCCGTCCGCACCGCGCGCGCAGATGACCGGCAGATCGCGGCGGGAGACCTTGGCGACCTTGCGCCCGGCCTTGCCGAGGTAGGTGATCTCCTCCTTGGACAGGCCGGCCTTCAGGCGGCCGCCGAGGATGGCGATGGTGGCGGGCACGGCGCCGTTGTCGCGCAGAGTCTGCTCGACGAGCAGGGCCGTCTCGACGTTTTTCGGATAGGGCATGCCGTGGGAGATGATCGTGCTCTCGAGCGCGACGACCGGGCGGCCGTCCGCGAGCGCCTGCTGCACCTCGGGTGCGATGTCCAGATATTTGTTCATGTTCATAATCAAAAACCTCCTTGGTTGTGTCGGTCCGCTTGGTTCGCCTATATTGTAAAAGGTTTTCCGAAATTGTCAAGCACAATCCATCCGCAGCCGTTCCGCCCGCGATCAAAAGGAGGCTGCCGAAGCAGCCTCCCAAAAATGCATATACAAAAAATCACGCAGCCAGAAGCGACGAAGCCGGCTCCGGATCTTCCCCGGAATTCATGACTTCATCCATGCCGATGTTGTAGAGGTTGAAGAACACCTGCGCAAGCTGCGCGCGCGTGAGCATGCCGGTCGGGTCAAAGTGCGCGCCGCCCACGCCGTTCATGATGCCGCCCAGGTAGCAGAACGCCACGCCCGCTCTCGCCCAGGAAGCGACGCTGCCGCCGTCCGCGATCTCAGCCAGAGCCGCATCGACCAGATCCGCGCCGAGCTTCACATCGGCCATGCGCAAGAGGATGGTCGCCATCTCCTGACGGCTGACGGCCCGCGCCGGACGGTACGTGCCGTCCTCATAGCCCTTCAGGATGCCGGTGCTGCTGGCCCAGAGCATGGCATCGTAATACCACGCACCCGGAGCAACGTCCGCAAATGCGCCCGTTCTCTCCACGGTCGGCGAACCGGCGAGCCGGTAGAGCACCTGCGCGACCATGGCGCGGGTCGTCGTCACGTTCGGCGCAAACTCGGTCGCGGTCATGCCGTTCATCAGGCCGGAAGCCTGTGCGAAATCGACAGCCGCCTTGTACCAGCCGCTCTGCGCATCGGTGAAGGTGTTGGGCACAAAGACCAGCTTCGGCATGGCCTTGAGCAGGTCGGCCGTGGCCGCCTCGACCGCTTCCGTCGTCTTCGCCGCCTTGTAGGCCGCATAGGCCGCCTTCACGCCCTGGACGGAGTCTTCCGTGTACGCCGTCAGGTCACACAGCAGGCTCATATTCTCCAGGAACGTCCCGCGGGCCTCCAGCTCTTCAGCGGACGCCGCTCTCACGATGCGGTCGCCCGGCAGGGCATATTCCTCGCCGATGACACCGCCAAGCACCTCTGTAATGTATTCCATGACCACCTCGTCCAGCGGCAGGCCGGTGTCGAACTGGTCGGTCGCCGCCGCGAAGGCGTAGTAGGTGTCGCCGCCACCGGCCACGAAGTTGTTCGTGACGACAGCGTAGGTAGCCGTCGGGTCAAACGCCTTGCCGTTGACGTTGTCAATGGTCACGCGCTGGATGCTCTTCGGGCCGTAGTAGGTGGATTTGGGATAGGGATCCGGATTCGCGTCATACTTCTCATAGGTCTTGACCATGAAGGTCACGCCCGCCGCCTGCGGGAAGCCGCCGAGGGATTCCGGCGTGCAGAAAGTACTGGCCTCGAGCGCCTCGAGCAACTCGGCGCCGGTCACGTAAACAACTGCCAGCGTGTTGCCGAACGGCAGCACGGTGTTGATGTCCTTCTTGGTGATGTCGCCCGCCTTGACGGTCGCGCGGATGCCGCCGCCGTTCGTGATGGCGACCACGTTCTCCACCGGGACCTTGATCGTGGCGTCGCTGCGGATCTTCCAGAGCATGGCGTCCGTGATCAGGTCGCCGAGGTTGGTCTCAGAGTCACGGTTGCCGTTGGGGGCCTTCGCGCCGTTGAGCGTGACCTTGCTGACGGCAAACTTCTCGCCATAGGCCTTGTCGATGGGGTCGATGATGGCCTTGGCGGCCGCGGCGACCTTCTCATCGCGCGTTTTGTAGTCAACGACGGTGACGTCCTTGCCTTCGACCTTCTCCTTGTGCCAGATGCCCTTGAGCTCGTTGCCGACGATCTTCTTCGTGGCGTTGTCAATGGTGATGACGCCGATGTTGGCAAAAGCCGTGCCCGTGGACTGGATGGCCTCGCCGTTCGGGCCGGCGGTGATCACGCTGTGGGAGTGGCCGTCGATGATGAAGTCGATGCCCTCCACATTCGCGGCCAGATCATAGGAGGTATAGGGCTCGGAGCTCTCGTCCACGCCCAGGTGCGCGAGGCAGACGACGAGGTCTGCGCCCTGCTCCTTGAGGGCTTTGACCTGCGCATCCGCGCAGGCATAGAGCTCTTTGCCGTCCTTGCCCGCGAGGAACTTCAGGCCCTCGATCAGCTTCGGGTTGGCCTTGGTCTGCGCTTCGGGCGTCTCGAGACCGAAGAAGCCGATCTTCACGCCGCCCTTTTCGATGATGGTGTTGGCATCGAAAATGGTCTTGCCGTCGGCGCCGAGCACGTCGGCGCACAGGACCTTGAACTTGGCAGCCTTCATGTTCTCCGCCAGCTGGGCATAGCCGTAGTCGAACTCATGGTTGCCGATGGTGGCCACATCGTAGCCGGTGGCGTTCATCATCGTCACCGCGTCCGCGCCCTTATGGACGCTGACGTAGACGGTGCCCTGACTGTAGTCGCCGGCGTCGGCCAGGATGACCTCGGCGCCCTGCGCCTCATAGTCTGCCTTCAGGGATGCCATGGCCGCATACAGGTCGATCGCACCGTGCACGTCGTTCGAGTGCAGGATGACGGTCTTGCCGGTGAGCGGCTTTGCCTCGTCAGCTGCAAATGCCGTGCACGACAGACTCAGGATCAGGCACAGCACCAGCAGCAGCGAAAGCAGTTTCTTCGTGTGCTTCATGTGATATCCTCCATTTTTTGAATTTGGGGTATCGCTGTTTTGATTATAGCATCCCATGAGAAAAATTGGGATGGGCTTTGCGCAAAAAGTGCGGCAAATCCGGCGCGCAATTTGAACAAAATTATTCGTCATTTTTGCCACATTTGTCAAATAACCGAAGCAGACACCGTTTTCTTCTTTTTCCCATTTACAACGCTTCAGATAATATGATAAACTATTGTTTCAAAGTGTTATTTGAAAGGAGCCGAACGATGAGCTACGCAGACGAGGTCTTTATCCGCAACTGCCGCGACATTCTGACGCACGGCGTCTGGGACACCGATCAGGCGGTGCGCCCCCACTGGGAGGACGACGGCGCGCCGGCGCACACGGTCAAAAAGTTCGGCATCGTCAACCGCTATGACCTGTCCAAAGAATTTCCGCTGCTGACGTTGCGGCGGACCTACTGGAAGACCGCCGTGGACGAGCTGCTGTGGATCTGGCAGCAGAAGTCGAACAACATCCACGACCTGCGCGGCCACATCTGGGATCAGTGGGCCGACGAGACCGGCTCGATCGGCAAGGCCTACGGCTACCAGCTCGGCGTCAAGCACCAGTATCCCGAGGGTGAATTCGACCAGGTGGACCGCGTGCTCTACGACCTGAAGCACAACCCTGCCTCCCGCCGCATCCTGACGAATATTTATACGTTCGAGGATCTGCACGAGATGGCGCTCTATCCGTGCGCGTACTCGATGACGTTCAACGTCTCGGGCAACACGCTCAACGCCATCCTCAACCAGCGCAGCCAGGACATGCTCGCGGCGAACAACTGGAACGTCGTGCAGTACGCCGTGCTCGTGCACATGTTCGCGCAGGTGTCCGGTCTGCAGGCGGGCGAGCTGGTGCACGTCATTGCCGACGCGCACATCTACGACCGCCACGTGCCGGTCATCGAGCAGCTGATCCAGAACGAGCCGAAACCGGCACCGCAGTTTTTCATCGACCCGGACGTGCACGATTTTTACGCCTTCACCCGCGACAGCTTCCGCGTCGAGGGGTACGAATACAGCGAGTTCACGGGGAAGATCCCCATCGCGGTGTAAGGGGGACTGAGCCATGGATGCGATCGTCGCCGTCTATGCCGACTGGGGCATCGGGGCCAAGGGCACGCAGCCGCTCGTGATCCCGGCCGACCGCCGCCGCTTCCGCGAGCTGACGATGGGCGCGGCCGTGATCGTCGGCCGACGCACGCTGGACGATTTTCCGGGCGGCAGGCCGCTGCCGGGGCGCGAAAACCTCGTGCTCACGCGGCAGAACATCGTGATCGAGGGCGCGCAGGTGGTACACTCCCAGGCGGAGGCCGCGGCCGCCGCCGCGCAGTATGACCGCTGCTTCGTCATCGGCGGAGACAGCGTGTTTCGGCAGATGTTCCCCCACCTGACGCGCGTATACGTCACGAAAATCGACGCCGCGCCCCACTCGGACGTGTTTTTTCCGGATCTGGACGCCGACCCCGCGTGGCGCTGCGTATCCGCCGAGCCGCGCGCGGAGCACGACGGCGTGGGCTATCAGTTTTGCGTGTACGAGAAAAAAGAAGTATAAAAAAGCCTCGCAGAGTTTGCCGCCCGCAGGCGGCAAAAAAGTGCAATCATTTTCTCGCGCGACATGTGCGTGAGAGAAAATACTGCTCAGACTGCAAGTGTGGAATTTGTGCGCCACAGGCACACAAATTCTGCGCGCAGCAGACTGCAAGCCTTTTGTCTGGAAAACCTCCGGTTTTTCCGACAAACTCAAAACCGCCGCTTTCCTCTTCGGAAAGCGGCGGTTTTTTCTGCCCTCACCCGGCGAGCACCGTGAGTGAGAGCGCGTTGATGCACATGTGGAAAAACACCGGCGACCAGATCGAGCGCGTCTGCTCATAGCAGAACGTGAGCGCGGCCGACACCGGCACATACGCCAGCGCCGAGAGCAGCAGCTTCGGATCCTGATACACGAGCACATACTGCCAGACATGGTAGAGCGAGAAGAGCGCGATCGACGCGGCATAGGCCCAAAAGCGGCTCTTCGGCCGGATCGTGCCGAAGACCACGCCGCGAAACAGGCACTCCTCCACGAGCGGCGCCATGAGCACCGCGACGGCGATCATGCGCTTGTAGTCCGTCCGGGCGAGGCCGGTCACGGCATCGTTGTTCGGCACGGGCAGCTCGCCGATGAGGCTCGTGCCGAGCTGCAGCACGAGCGAGAGCAGCACGTCGATGCCGTAGGCGGCAAACATCATGCCGAGGCAGCGCAGGATGCTGCCGACCATCGTGTCAAAGCTGCGGCGCAGAAACCGCCACATGGCGATGAGCGTGAACACAAGGCCGCAGAGATAGTACAAAACGTTGCACGTCACGTCCGACGGCAGCTCACCGAGCACCGCCAGGAGCAGCATACCGAGCGTCAGCGGCAGCACGACCGCATGGATGGGGAAATACACCCAGCCCGCGATGCGCGCGCCGCGCGGCATGGGGTCTGTCCACGCCGTGTTGGGATGTTCCACGTCAGCCCCTCGCTTTCTGCTGCAGCTCAAAGAGCAGGCGCATGGCCTCGAGTGGCGTGATCGTGTTGAGGTCGATGCTGCGCAGCTGCTCGGCGATTTCGTCCCCGGCCGCGTCGCCGAGCGTCATCTGCGCCGCATCCTGCGCCGCGTGGGCGGGCGCGGCCAGCTCCGTCGCGCCGGACTCCAGCTCGCGCAGGTAGGTCTTGGCCTTCGTAATGATCGCGTCGGGCACGCCGGCGAGCTTGGCGACCTCGATGCCGTAGCTGTCGTCGGCCGCACCGGCGACGATCTTGCGCAGGAACAGCAGCGTGCCGCCCTGCTTTTTGGCCGTAATGTTGTAGTTGCGCACGCCGGGCAGCGTCTGCTCGAGCGCGGTCAGCTCGTGGTAGTGCGTGGCGAACATGGTCTTGGCGCCGAGGCGGCGGGGGTCGGCGCAGTATTCGAGCACCGCGCGGGCAATGGCCATGCCGTCATAGGTGGACGTGCCGCGGCCGATCTCATCAAGGATGAGCAGGCTCTGCGCCGTGGCGTGGCGGAGGATGTTGGCCATCTCGCTCATCTCGACCATGAACGTGCTCTGCCCGGCGGCGAGATCGTCGGACGCGCCGATGCGCGTGAACACGCGGTCGACCACGCCGATGACGGCGCTCTTGGCCGGGACGAACGAGCCCATCTGCGCCATGAGCACGATGAGCGCAGTCTGGCGCATATACGTGGATTTACCGGCCATGTTCGGCCCGGTCACGATGGCGACGCGGTCGTCCGCGTCGTTGAGGAACGTGTCGTTCGGGACAAAGAGACTGTCCTTCTGCGCCTGCTCGACAACGGGGTGACGCCCCTCGCGGATATCGAGCATGCGCGAGAGATCGACCTCGGGGCAGACGTAGTGGTTTTTCACCGCCGTCTCCGCCAGCGAGCACAGCGCGTCGAGCCGGGCCACGGCGTCCGCCGCCGCCTGCACGCGCGCGACCTCGCCCGCGACGAGCTGGCGCACCTCGTTGAAGAGCGTGTACTCCAGCTCCGCGATGCGCTCGCGCGCCGTCAGGAGCGTGTTCTCGAGGTCTTTGAGCTCGCGCGTGAAATAGCGCTCGCTCGACACCAGCGTCTGCTTGCGGATATAGTCGTCCGGCAACTCGGTGACGCCCGCGCTGTTCGGAATGTCGATGTAGTAGCCAAAAACCTTGTTGTAGCCGACCTTGAGCTTTTTCGCGCCGGTGCGCTCGCGCTCGCGCTGCTCGAGCTCGGCGACGGTCTGCGCGCCGTGGTCGCGCACGTTGCGCAGGCGGTCAACCTCCTCGCTGTAGCCTGGGCGGAGGATGCCGCCCTCGCGCACGGAAAACGGCGGTTCGTCGCAGATGGCGCGGTCGATGCGCGCGCAGAGATCGGCGAGCGTATCCATCTGCGCAATATCGCGCAGGGCCGCACTGTGCACATCCTTCAGCAGCGCTGTCAGGTTCGGCAGCTGCGCGCAGCACAGGGCCAGCGCGTGCAGGTCGCGCCCGTTGGCAGAGCCGTACACCGCGCGGGAGACAAGACGCTGCATGTCGCCGATCTCGCGCAGGCAGCGGATGAGCTCGCCCCGCAGGACGTTGTCGCCCACCAGCTCCTCCACCGCGCCGAGGCGGCGGCGGATCTGCACAGGGCTGAGCAGCGGGCGCTCCACCCACGCGCGCAGCAGGCGGCCGCCCATGGGCGTTTTCGTCTTGTCGAGCACCCAGAGGAGGCTGCCGCGCTTTTCGCCGGAGCGGAGGTTTTCCGTCAGCTCCAGGTTGCGGCGCGTGGTGTAGTCCAGCTCCATGTAGTGGTCGTCGCCCAGCAGCTCCAGCCGCCGGATGTGGCCAAGGTCGCACTTTTGCGTCTCGTGCAGGTAGGCCAGCAGCGCCCCGGCCGCGCACACGGCCGCCGGCGCCTCGCCGAGACCGAGCGCGTCCGTGCTCTGCACGCCAAACTGCTCGCACACGCGCGCGGCTGCCGCCATGTATTCAAACCGGTCGCCACCCGCCTCAATCAGACTGCCGAGGCGCTTGGTGAGGAAGGTGCGGATGTCGTCATTTTCCGCCGCCGCGTCGGCGCACACGGCCTCGCGCGGAGCGAAGCGGCCGAGCTCGTTGAGGATATGGCTCACGGCGTCGGCCGGATAGTTCGCGGCGCAGAATTCCCCCGTCGAGAGGTCGCAGAACGCCGTGCCGCCGGACTGCGCGCTGAGATACACCGCGCAGAGGTAGTTCGATTTGTTCTCCTCGAGCATGGACGAGGCCGTGACTGTGCCGGGCGTGATGATGCGGATCACGTCGCGGTCGACCAGCCCCTTGGCCAGCGCGGGGTCTTCCAGCTGCTCGCAGATGGCCACCTTGTAGCCCTTGGCGATTAGGCGGCCGATGTACGCCTCGGCCGAGTGGTACGGCACGCCGCACATGGGCGTGCGCTCGGCCGGATCCTCAACATTGCGGTCGCGCGTCGTGAGCGTGAGGTCGAGCTCGCGCGCGGCCAGGCGCGCGTCGTCGTCGAACATCTCATAGAAATCACCCAGCCGGAAAAACAGCAGGCAGTCGGGGTTGCGCTGCTTGATCTCATAATATTGCCGCTTCATCGGCGTAAGTTCCGCCATGCGTCATACCTCCTCGCCATAGAGCGCCCAGGTGTTGCTTCCGGTGATCTTCACGTCCACGAACCGGCCGACAAGGGATGCGTCCCCGCGCATATGCACGAGGCGGCCGCCCTTCGTGCGCGCCGTGAGCGGATGGTCGCCCCGGCCATCGGCCCCGTCGACGAGCACGCGCTGCACGCTGCCCTCATAGGCGCGGTGCTTTTCCTCCGAGATGCGGTTGGCCGCCGCGACGAGCGCGTCAAAGCGCACCTGCTTCTGCGCGCGGGTGTAGGGGTCGGGCATCTTCGCCGCCGGCGTGCCGACGCGCGGCGAGTAGATGAAGGTGAACATCGCGTCGTAGCGCACAGTCTCGATGAGCGAGAGCGTGTCGTCAAATTCGGCGTCCGTCTCGCCGGGGAAACCCACGATGATGTCCGTCGTGAGCACAAGATCGGGCATGTACTGCCGCGCGAGCGCCACCTGCGCCAGATATTTCTCGCGCGTGTAGCCGCGGTTCATCGCGTGCAGGACGCGGTCGTTGCCGCTCTGCACGGGCAAGTGCATCTGGTGCGCGCACTTTTCGCACTCGGCCATGGCGCGAAAGAGCTTTTCCGTCGCGTCCTTCGGGTGGCTGCTCATGAAGCGGATGACAAAGTCGCCCGGGATGGCGTTGAGCCGCCGGATGAGGTCGGCAAAGTCCACGTCCTCGTCGAGGTCGCGGCCGTAGGAGTCGACGTTCTGCCCCAGGAGCGTGATGTCCTTATATCCCGCCGCGACGAGCTCGCGCGCCTCGCGCTCGATCTCGTCCGGGTGGCGGGAGCGCTCGCGCCCGCGCACATACGGCACGATGCAGTAGGTGCAGAAGTTGTTGCACCCGTACATGATCGACAGCCATGCCTTGACGCTGCCGTCGCGCTGCTGGGGGATGCCCTCGGCCACGCTGCCGTCCGCCGGCGCGATGGCGAACACCCGCCGGTGCTCGGTGCAGACGGTGCGCAGCAGCTCCGGGAAGCGCCACAGCTCATGCGGGCCGAAGACGAGGTCGACGATGCGGTAGGACTTTTTCAGCTTCTCGGCCACATGCGCCTGCTGCGCCATGCAGCCGCAGACCGCGATGATCTGGTTGGGGTTGCGCGCCTTGGTATGCGTCAGCGCGCCGACGTTGCCGAACACGCGCGTCTCGGCGTGCTCGCGCACGGCGCAGGTGTTCATGACGACGACGTCGGCCGCGAATTCGTCCTGTGTGAAATCAAAGCCCATGGCGCGCAGATAACCGCGCAGCTTTTCGCTGTCGGCCTCGTTCTGCTGGCAGCCGTAGGTATCGACCATGGCCAGCGGCTGGCGGCCGCCGGCGGTAAAGTGCGCGCGCAGCTGCGCGCAGATATCCATCTGGTGCTGGATGTCCGATTCGGGGATCTCCGTTCTCTGATAGCTCATGCGATGCTCCTGCCTGTCCGGCCTGGCCGGATAAAATTTGAAGTGTGATAGAATATTGTAGCATTTCGCGGTGGAATTTTCAATGACAATCCTTTATAATATACGCGCGGGGCGCACGCGCCCCATGGACTGTACTTAAAGGAGGGCAAACGATGCCCGATATTCAAATTCTCTCTCCGCATCTGGCGGATCTGATCGCCGCGGGCGAGGTCGTGGAGCGGCCCGCCTCCGTGGTCAAGGAGCTGGTGGAAAACGCATTTGACGCTGGGGCCCGCACCGTGACGGTGGAGCTGCGCGGCGGCGGCGCGACGTATCTGCGCGTGACGGACGACGGCTGCGGCATGGCGCCCGAGGACGCAGGCATCGCGTTTTTGCGCCACGCGACGAGCAAGCTGCACGACGAGCAGGGGCTCGAGGCCATCGGCACGATGGGCTTTCGCGGCGAGGCGCTGGCCGCGATCAGCGCCGTGTCGCACATCACGCTCACGACGCGGCAGCGCGGCACGGCATCCGGCACGCACATGACGCTCGACGCGGGCGACATTCAGGACATGTACGAGACCGGCTGCCCCGAGGGCACGACGATGATCGTGCGCGACCTGTTTTTCAACACGCCCGCGCGGCGCAAATTCCTGAAGTCCGACCGCGCGGAAGGCGCGGCCTGCGCCGCCGCCGCGCTGCGGTGCGCGCTCGGCCGGCCGGACGTGTCCGTGCGCTGCATCCGCGACGGGGAGGAGGTCTTCTTCTCCCCCGGTGACAACAAGCTCGACAGCTGCGTCTACAGTCTGCTCGGGCGCGACCTCGCCATGAGCCTGCTGCCCTGCGAGGGCGAGGCCGACGGCGCGCGCGTGCACGGCTTCATCTCCTCGCCCGCCGCCGGGCGCGGCAGCCGCGCGCAGCAGTACTTCTTCTGCAACGGCCGGTGGATCCGCTCCGCCGCACTGCAGGCCGCGCTCGAACAGGCCTACCGCAACACGCTGCTCGTGGGCCGCTTCCCCGCGTGCGTGCTGTATGTGGAGCTCAGCTGTGCGGCCGTGGACGTGAACGTCCACCCGGCCAAGACCGAGGTAAAGTTCACGCACGAGCGCGCGGTGTTTGACGCTGTGTATTACGGCGCGCGCGCCGCGCTCGAAGCGGAAAAAGCGCCTGTGACCACGCTGGCGAAGGCGGCTGCCAGACCGGCGCCCGCGCCGAAGGCAGACCCGTTCGTGCCGGCTGCGCCGAAAGCAGCCCCGGCCGCGCCCGCAGCGCCGGCATTTGCGCCCGCGCGCACCTATGCCCCCGCCGCCCCGGCGGAGGAGACGGCCGCGCTCCGCTCGCCGACGGCGTCGGCCTTCGCCGCGCCGCGCGTGACCCCGCCGCCGGTGTTTTCCGCGCCCGCGTGCCCCATGCCGGCCACACCGGCCGCACCCGAGCCGGCTATGCCGGCCGCGCAGATCGTGCAGACCGCCATCGAGCCGGAGGCGGAAACGCCCTCCCCGCTCGAGAGCGCCGCGCCCCCGGCCGAGCCGCCCGCCCGCCTGATCGGCGAGGCGATGCACACGTACATCCTCGTCGAAAAGGGCGAGACGCTCATCCTCATTGACAAGCACGCGGCGCACGAGCGCATCAACTTTGACCGCCTGCGGCAGAGCCCTGCCGACATCCCGTCGCAGACGCTGCTCGAGCCGCTGCCCTTCACGCCGGACGCGAGCGATGCCGACGTGCTGCAGCAGTACGGCAACGTGCTCGCGGAGCTCGGCTTCACGCTCGAGCCGTTCGGCCGCAATGATTACATTCTGCGCGGCGTGCCCGCGCAGCTCGACGCGGCGGACGCACTGCCCGCGCTCGAGGAGATCTGCGCGCAGCTGCGCCACGGCGCGCACATGGACGCGCAATCCGTGCGCGACGAGGTGCTCAAGACCGTGGCGTGCAAGGCTGCCATCAAGGCCGGCTGGCAGACCGAACCCGAGGAGCTGCTGCGTCTGGCGGACGCGGTGTGCGCGGGCGAGGTGAAATACTGCCCGCACGGCCGCCCCGTCGCCGTGACGCTCACGCGCCGGGAGCTGGACAAGCTCTTCAAGCGCATTGTTTAAAAAAGAAGCAGGGAGCGCCGGAACGCGCTCCCTGTCAGCCTGCACAGCTTCGTTTACTTGTGATAGTACAAAATGCCCATGCAGCCGGGTCCGCAGTGGTTCGACACCGTGCAGCCGGCCCGCGTGTGGATGACCTCCTCGAACGGCTGGCACGCGCGCACGACACGCTCGAGCTCCCGCCACGTGGCCTCGTCACAGCCGGAGTCCGTGATGAAGATGCGATGGCAGTCGATGTCGTCGCGGCCCTTGAGCCGCTCCTCGATGTACTGCACGTAGCACTTTTCGAGCTTGCCGCGGTACTTGTGGCCGACGCCCATCTTGCCGTCCTTGACCTCGATGCACGGCTTGAGGTGCAGGAGGTTGGCGCTCATGGCCACGAGCGCCGAGCAGCGGCCGCCGCGCTTGAGATACTCCAGCGTGTCGATCACGAAGCTGACATCGAGCTTCTCGCGCTTTTTCTCCAGCGCCGATGCGATGTCGGCCGCGTCCATGCCCTGTTCGGCCATCTCGGCCGCGTCGAGCACCAGGTGGCCGATGCCGGTCGAGAGGTTGCGCGAGTCCACGGGGTAGACGTTCGTAAACTCCTGCGCCGCGATGCAGGCGTTCTGGTAGCAGGCGGACATGTCGCTCGAGATCGTGAAGTGGATCACGGCGTCATATTCCTCCCGGCACGCGGCGAAGTACGCCAGATAGTCCGACACGTTCACCGCCGCGGTCTTGCAGAGCTTGCCCGTGACATTTGCGTACTCGTAGAGCTCCTCGGGACGCACGTCGATGCCGTCGCGCAGGGTCTCCTCGCCGCGGATGATGTACAGCGGCGTGATGCCGATGTGGTAGCGCTCGATCAGCTCCGGCGAAAGATCGCACGTGCTGTCGGCAGAAATTTTGATCTTCATGGGTTCACCTTCTTGAAAACTGGGAAATGTGCTTTCATTCTAACACATTTCTAATACTTTTCAACATAATCTTTTTGAATTCTCCCTCACGGAAAGGAGACTGCCACGATGCAGCCAAAAATTGTCGTCATCACCGGCCCGACCGCCTCGGGCAAGACCGCGCTCGGCGTGGCGCTCGCGCAGCGCCTGGGCGGCGAGGTCGTCTCGGCCGACTCGATGCAGATCTACCGCGGCATGGACATCGGCACGGCCAAGCCAACGCCGGAAGAGATGCAGGGCGTGCCGCACCATATGATCGACATCGCCGATCCCGCGGAAAATTACTCCGTCTCGCGCTATGCGGCGCAGGCGGCCGCCTGCGTGGACGATATTCTCGCGCGGGGAAAACTGCCGATCGTCGTCGGCGGTACGGGGCTGTACATCGACTCGCTCATCGCCGGGCGCACGTTCGCCGACGGCACGGCCGACACCGCGCTGCGGCAGGAGCTGAGCGAGCGCTATGACGAAATCGGCGGCGAGGGCCTGCTCGGCGAGCTGCGCAAGGTCGACCCCGAGCGGGCGGCCAGGCTCCACCCCGCGGACAAGAAGCGCATCGTGCGCGCCATGGAGGTCTACATCCTCACGGGCAAGACCATCACGCAGCACGACGCCGAGACCCGCGCCGTGCCGCCGCGGTACGACGCGGCAAAGATCGCGCTCGATTTCGCCGACCGGCAGGATCTCTACGACCGCATCGACCGGCGCGTGGACGCCATGGTGCGCCAGGGCCTGTTTGACGAGGTGCGCGCGCTGCTGGCCGCCGGTGTCCCGGCCGACTGCACGGCCATGCAGGCCATCGGCTACAAGGAGGCCGTTGCCGCCGTGCGGGGCGAGGCATCGCCGCAGGACGCCGTCGCCGCCATCCAGCTCGCCTCCCGGCGCTATGCCAAGCGCCAGCTCACGTGGCTGCGGCGCGATCCGGACCTGTTCTGGATCCGGCACGAAAAAACGCCGGACATGGACCGGGCGTGCCGCCTTTCGACGCAATTCTTATCCGGCCGCGGTATAGAATAGTGGCCTGTACAAATCCGGAGGAAACTGCCATTTCGACCGGATTTGTATAAATTCACTATTTCACGGAGCGGCAGATTGTGCTATGATAAATAAATGTGTATCCGCTCCGGCCAAAGGAGCGGCGATCATGCAAAAGACACAGAACCTTCAGGACGCATTCCTCAACTACATCCGGCGGGAAAAGATCCCCGTGACCCTGTTTCTCATGAACGGGTTTCAACTGCGCGGCGTTGTACGCAGCTTTGACAGCTTCGTCGTGCTCATCGACGCCGACGGCCGGCAGCAGATGATCTACAAGCACGCGATCTCGACGGTCGCCCCGGCGCGGCCGGTCTCGCTCGAGCTGCAGGGCTGATCTCCCCGCCGCCCCCCGCCGAAAGGAGGGCCGGATTTGAAGAAAACGAATACCTTCACGAACATCGCCATGTTCGTGCTCTTCGTGGCCATGCTCGTGTATCTGGGCGTGTACCTGTTTCGCTCGACGCAGCAATCCTACGCCACCGCCCCGGCGGTGCTCGTGACCGTCAGCGAGAGCGGACAGGCCAGCGGCATCGTCGTGCGCGAGGAGCAGGTCATCGCCTCGGACAAGGAATTTCTGTCCCTGTCCGTGGACGACGGCAAGGAGGTCGCAAGCGGCGGTGAGATCGCCATCGGCGTGGACTCCAAGGCCGCGCTCGACAGCGCCAGCCGCGCCCGCGAGCTAAAAAAAGAGATCGCCTACGTCTCGAGCCTGCTCTCGCGCGCGGGCAGCGCCTCCGGCGCGTCCGACCGCGACAGCGACGTGCGCAGCGCCATCCTGCAGCTCAACGCCGCCGTCTCCGCCGGCAGCACCTCGGAGCTGGATGACCTCTGCATGGATCTCAGCTCCCTGCTCTTTGGCTCTGCGACCGGCACCGTCTCGCAGGGCGACCTCGATGCGCTCAATGCCGAGCTGCACCAGCTCGAAAACGCCGGCGCAGGCCGCGGCAGCATCACGGCCCCGGCCGCGGGCCTGTTCACGTCCACGACCGACGGATACGAATCGCTCACGCCGGACATGCTCGAAAACCTCACGCCCGACGGCGTGGACGCGCTCGAGCGCACGACCCCTGCCACACCCGCCAACGCGATCGGCAAGCTCGTCACGGCGAAAAAGTGGTACTTCGCCTCCGTCATGAACAAGGCCGACGCCGACCGCCTGAACCTGAACGGCAGCGCCACGCTCGACTTTCCGCAGCATTACACCGGCACCGTCTCGGCAACCGTGATGAGCAAGAGCGAGCCGGACGACAGCGGCAAGGTCGCCGTCGTGTTCGCGTGCAACGCGGCGCTTTCCGACACGCTGGCCATGCGCAAGACGACGGCCGACGTCGTCTACAGCGAGCACACCGGCCTGCGCGTCCCGCTCAAGGCCGTGCATATGGACGATGACGGGCAGGCGTTCGTCTACGTCGTCACGGCGGCGCAGCTGGAGAAAAAACCGATCGAGATCATCTATCAGACCGACGACTACTGTCTCGTCGCCCAGAGCACGGAGAGCAACGCCCTGCGCGCCGGCAACGAGATCGTCGTCACCGGCAAGGGCCTGTCCAACGGGCAGGTCGTGAAATAAGGAGGCGCCACCCACTATGAGCACCATTGCCGAAAACATTGCCGCCATCCGCGCGCGCATCGACACCGCCGCCCGCACTACGGGCCGCACGGGCGCCGACATCACGCTCGTGGCCGCAACGAAGATGAACGACGCCGCGCGCGTGCGCGAGGCCGTCGCCGCCGGGATCGACGCCTGCGGCGAGAACCGCGTGCAGGAAATGACCGAAAAGCTCGCCCAGGGCGCCTACACCGGCGCGCCGCTGCACTTCATCGGCCACCTGCAAACGAACAAGGTCCGGCAGGTCGTGGGAAAGGTCGATCTCATCCAGTCGGTGGATTCGCCGGAGCTTCTGGCCATGATCGAAAAGCGCGCGGCCGGGCAGGGCATCGTGCAGGACATCCTGCTGGAAGTGAACATCGGCGGCGAGGCCGCCAAGAGCGGCGTGGCCCCCGCCGCCCTGCCGGAATTGCTGGAAACGGCCGCCGGCTGCGCGCATATTCGCGTCCGCGGCCTGATGGCGATCCCGCCCGTGGCAGAAACTTCCGACGGAAATCATGCATATTTTGCGAAAATGCATGAGCTTTTTGTTGACATCGGCAGAAAAAAATACGATAATGTTTTTATGGACTTTCTGTCCATGGGTATGAGCGGAGACTTTGAAGACGCCATTTCCGCCGGTGCGAACATGGTGCGCGTCGGCTCGTCGATTTTTGGCGCGCGGGATTATTCCCGGCACTGAGCGCCGTCTCGGCACACTCCGCAGAGATCAGTGCAGCGGCACGGCAGCCGCCGGCACGTAAAGGGGGGTCCCGAATGGGATTTTTGGATGAACTGAAAAAAATGACCCGTCCGTATGATGACGACGACGAGTTTTTCGATGATGAGGATGAAGCAATTCCGGTCGCGGAAGAGCCCGCGCCGGCACGCCCGGCACAGGCCCGTCCGGCGCAGGCGCGTCCGGCTGCGGCCCGCCGCCCGGCGCCCGCACCGAAAAGGAGCGCCTTCGTGCACGACGAGCCGTCGGAATCGGAGCGCCCCGCGCCGAGCTATGCGCCGAGAGGCGACAGCCGCGCGGCCGACAAGGTCGTCAATCTCAACAACGGCGGCGGCCAGCTCAAGGTCGTGGTCGCTGCGCCGAAGCAGTTTGAGGCCGCGTCCGAGATCGCGGAGCATCTGCGCGATCGCCGCGCCGTGCTCCTCAACCTGGAAAAGACCGATCCGGCGGTCGCCCGCCGGCTGATCGACTTTCTGTCCGGCGTCGCCTACGCGCAGGACGGCAAGATCCGCCGCGTGGCCAGCGCGACGTATATCATCACGCCATTCAATGTCGACCTCATGGGCGACCAGCTCGACGATATGGAGTCGGGCGAGTTTCACCTGTAAATCCGGGCATACTGTCTCTGACAGCGCCTATCGTGTAGTACACCTATAGAAAGAATGGAGGATTATCCAACATGACTCCTCAGGATATTCGGGAAAAAACGTTTGAAAAAGCGATGTTCGGCGGATACGACATGGCCGCCGTGCAGAACTATCAGGAAGAAGTGGCCACCGAGCTTGCCAACGCGCAGAAGGAAGTTGCCGTGCTCAAGGGCAAGATGAAGGTGCTGGTCGATAAGATAGAAGAGTACCGCGCCAGCGAAGACGCCATGCGTCTGGCCATACTGTCGGCCCAGAAGGTCGGCAAGCAGATAGAGGACGATGCCCAGGCCCGCGCCGACAAGATACTCGGCGAGGCCAAGAACACGTCCGACCGAATACTTGGCGGCCTCCAGCACGAAACCGCCAACGAGGAAGCCAAACTCCTCAACGCCAAAACGTCCTGCGCAAAATTTCTGGAAGATGTGCGTAATCTGTGCATGAATCAGCTCGAGTACCTGGATAAGCTCTCCGGGTCGAAAACCGCGGCTGCGCAGCCTGCTGCGCAGCCGGCGAGCGTGAGCGCAGCCCCGGCCGAGCCGGTGTCCGCGCCGGTCGAGCAGCCCGCGCAGCCGGAAGCCCCGGCCGTCGAGCAGCCTGCGCAAGCAGCCCACGTGTCCGCCGCCCCTGTGGAGGCGCAGCCGGTGGAGACCGACGACACCGCGGCCGACAGTGCAGCAGATGACGCCACGCAGCTTTATCACTTCCTGCATAACAGCTGAGTGAACATGCAATCAACCAGGGCGGGACGGCCGGTGCCGTACCGCCCTGCACAATTTTTGATGGAAATACAACTCTGAGAGGAGAAAGATAGAACCATGTCCAAGAACGATTTCAACGCCACGATCAATCTGCCGAAAACAGACTTCCCCATGCGTGCCGGCCTTGCCAAGCGGGAGCCCGAGATGCTCCAGCACTGGTACGACATGGACCTGTACCACGAAATGCTCAAAAAGAACGACGGCAAGCCGCGCTTCAGCCTGCACGACGGCCCTCCGTTCTCCAACGGTGACATCCACATGGGTCACGCGCTCAACAAGGCGCTCAAGGACTTCATCATCCGCTCCTACGCCATGCGCGGCTACTACACGCCCTACATCCCCGGCTGGGACAACCACGGCATGCCCATCGAGAGCGCCATCATCAAGGAGCAGAAGCTCAACCACAAGGCCATGAGCATCGCCGATTTCCGCAGCGCGTGCCACGACTATGCGCAGAAATACATCGACCGCCAGATGGCCGGCTTCAAGCGCATGGGCGTCATGGGCGACTGGGAGCACCCCTACAAGACCATGAACAAGGGCTTTGAGTCCGACGAGGTGCGCGTGTTCGGCAAGATGTATCAAAACGGCCACATCTACAAGGGCCTCAAGCCCGTGTACTGGTGCGCCCACGACGAGACCGCCCTCGCCGAGGCGGAGATCGAGTATCAGGACGATCCGTGCACGACCGTGTTCGTGAAGTTCCCGATGCACGACGATCTCGGCAAGCTGCCGAACGTTGACCACAGCAAGCTCTTCTTCGTCATCTGGACGACGACGATCTGGACGCTGCCCGGCAACCTCGCCATCGCGCTCAACCCGCGCGAGCTGTATAACCTCGTGCAGGCCCCGAACGGCGAGGTGTATATCATGGCCGACGCCCTGACCGAGAAGGTCATGCACATCGGCGGCTTCGACAGCTATGAGGTGCTCGAGCAGCATCCGGGCGACTTCTTCGAGAATATGCTCGCCGACCATCCGTTCCTGCCCAAGACCTCACGCCTGGTGCTGGCGGATTACGTCACCATGGATTCCGGCACGGGCTGCGTGCACACCGCGCCCGGCTTCGGCGCGGACGACTACCTGACCTGCAAGCGCTACGGCATGGACATGGTCGTGCCCGTGGACGATCAGGGCCGCCACACCGACTACGCCGGCAAGTACGCCGGCATGACCACGGAGGAATCCAACCCCGTCATCCTCGCGGACATGAAGGAAGCCGGCTCTCTGTTCGCATCCGAGGACATCGTGCACAGCTATCCGCACTGCTGGCGCTGCAAGCAGCCGATCATCTTCCGCGCCACGCCGCAGTGGTTCTGCTCCGTCGATTCGTTCAAGGAGGAGGCCGTCGCCGCGTGCGAGAACGTGCGCTGGCTTCCCGCCTGGGGCAAAGAGCGCATGGCCGCCATGATCCGCGAGCGCGCCGACTGGTGCATCTCCCGCCAGCGCCGCTGGGGCCTGCCGATCCCGGTGTTCTACTGCGACGACTGCCACAAGCCCGTGTGCAATGAAGAGAGCATCGACGCCGTGGCCAAGCTCTTTGAAAAGGAAGGCAGCAACGCCTGGTTCGACCGCCCGGCGGCCGACATCCTGCCCGAAGGCTTCACCTGCCCGCACTGCGGCGGCAAGCACTTCACGCAGGAGACCGACACGCTCGACGGCTGGTTCGACTCCGGCTCTACCCACGTTGCCGCCATGCAGCGCGACCAGGGCTTCTGGCCGGCGGATATGTATATCGAGGGCGGCGACCAGTACCGCGGTTGGTTCCAGTCGTCTCTGCTCGTGGCCGTCGGCGCGCTCGGCAAGGGCGCTCCGTACCGCGAGTGCCTGACCCACGGCTGGACGGTCGACGGTGAGGGCAAGGCAATGCACAAGTCCCTCGGCAACGGCATGGATCCGGCCGAGATCATCAACGAGTTCGGCGCCGACATGCTGCGACTGTGGGCGGGCAGCGCCGACTACCACGCCGACATGCGCTGCTCCAAGGAGATCTTCAAGCAGTTGACGCAAAACTACCTCAAGTTCCGCAACACCGCGCGCTACTGCCTCGGCAACCTTGACGGGTTTGACGCCGAGCATCTCGTCGCGCCGGAGGATATGCTTCCGCTCGACCGCTGGGCCATCACGAAGCTCAACGACCTCATCCGCCGCGTGGCCAAGGCGTATGACAACTATGAATTCCATGTGGTCTCGCACGCGATCAACGACTTCTGCGTCGTGGAGCTCTCGAGCTTCTACCTCGACATCATCAAGGACCGCCTCTACTGCGAGGAGCGCAACGGCCTCAAGCGCCGCAGCGCACAGACGGCGCTGTTCCTCATCCTCGACAGCATGACAAAGATGTTCGCGCCGATCCTCGCCTTCACCTGCGACGAGATCTGGCTGGCCATGCCGCACCGCGCCGAGGACGACGCGCGCAACGTGCTGCTCAACGTCATGAATCAGCCGTTCGACGCCTATGCGCTCAGCGAAGACGAGCTCGCCAAGTGGGATCAGCTGATCCGCGTCCGCACGGACGTCAACGGCGTGCTCGAGGCCGCCCGCGCCGAAAAGCGCATCGGCAAGCCGCTCGAGGCTGCCGTGACGCTGCGCGCCGACGACGATGCCGCCAGAGCCGCGCTCGACGACGTGCAGAGCATGAACCTGCCCGAGCTGCTCATCGTGTCGCAGTGCCTCGTCGGCGGCGACGTGCCGGAGGATGCCGTCACCGGCACCGGCACGAACTTCCCCGGCCTGCACATCTCCGTGCGCAATGCGCCCGGCACCAAGTGCCCGCGCTGCTGGATGCACTCCGAGCAGGCCGACCCCGAGACCGGTCTGTGCCCGCGCTGCGCCGCCGTCGTCGCCGCGCAGAAGGCGGAGTAAAATCCCGATCCCAAAATCCTGATCCGAAAGCGAGGAACCGCTATGTGGTATGCCATCGTAGCCATCCTGATCCTCATCGCTGACCAAGGCCTGAAGTACTGGGTCACGCTCAATATCCCGCTCGACACCGGGCACGTCACGCTCATCCCCGGCGTGCTGGAGCTGACGAATATCCACAACAACGGCGCTGCCTTCAGCATCCTGCAGCACGCGCCGCACTGGATCTTCGTCATCTTCACGGTCGTGTTCGCCGCCATCGCGGTGTTCTGCCTGCGGCGCAATGTCGTGCACGGCAAGGTCGGCCGCTGGTCGGTCGTGCTCGTGCTCGCCGGCGCGGTCGGCAACTGCATCGACCGCATCCTCAGCGGCTACGTGGTAGACATGTTCAACTTCCTGTTCATGCGCTTCGCCGTGTTCAACCTGGCGGATATCTTCATCGTCGTCGCCGGCATCACGCTGTGCCTGCACGTCATCTTCTACCGGGGCGACGGCAGCGAGGAAGGCGAGCCCGCGCCGAAGAAGGCGCGCAAGTCCCGTCAGCACCCGGGCGCCCCTGCGCGTGCGCACAAGCTGCATCTGCCCGCACGGAAACAGCAGCCCGCTGCGCCGAAAAAGCCCGCCGCGCAGCCCGTGTCCCCCGTCCCGGCGAAGGACGACCCGTTCGCGGCGTGGGATCGCGCGCCCGTGCAGGCGCAGCCGGTGACACCGGCAGCGCCGTCCGCGCCGAAAAAGGCCCCGGCAGCGCCTGCCGCCCCCAAACCGGTGCAGGAAACGCCCAAGGCGGCTGCCCCCGCCGTCAAACCGGCGGACACAGCCCCGGACGACCCCCTGCTCGCCTATCTCAACAGCACGCCCGCCGCGCCGGCCGAACCGGAAGTCGCGGACAGCGACAAGGAAAAAGACACCGCCCCGGCGGACGGCGAGCACTATTCGCTCGACGACATTTTAGCGGAGTTTTCGGATTTCTAATGGAACAACGAACGATTCAAACACAGGAGAGCGCCGAGCGGATCGACGCTCTCCTTGCGCGCTCTCTGCCCGAGCTCACGCGCAGCGCCGCCCAGCGGCTGCTCGCGCAGGGCGCGGTGACGAAAGACGGCGCACCCGTGAAGAAAAACTATAAGACCGCGCCAGGCGACACGTTTGTCGTCACGCTGCCGGACGCCGCTCCCTCGGAGCTGGTAGCGCAGGACCTGCCGCTGGACGTGGTGTATGAGGACGACGACCTCATCGTCGTCAACAAGCCGCGCGGCATGGTCGTGCACCCCGCGCCCGGCCACGAGGACGGCACGCTCGTCAACGCCCTGCTCGCCCACTGCGGCGACAGTCTCTCCGGCGTCGGCGGAGAGCGGCGGCCCGGCATCGTGCACCGCATCGACAAGGACACGTCCGGTCTGCTCGTCGCGGCGAAAAACGACTTTGCGCACCTCGCCCTCTCGGCACAGCTGGCCGACCACACCATGGCCCGCACGTATGAGGCCGTCGTCTGCGGCAATCTGCGCGAGGACGCCGGCACGGTCGATGCGCCCATCGGCCGCCACCCGACGGATCGCAAGCGCATGGCCGTGACGCAAAAAAACGCCCGCCGCGCCGTCACGCACTGGTCGGTCATCGCACGCTACAACGGCTACACGCACATCCGCTGCGAGCTTGAGACCGGCCGCACGCACCAGATCCGCGTGCACATGGCGCACATCGGTCACCCTCTGCTCGGCGACCTGGTCTACGGCCACAAGCGGCCGGAAAAGGGCCTGAGCGGCCAGTGCCTGCACGCGCGGGCGCTGCGCTTTCTCCACCCGCGCACCGGTGAACTCGTGACGTTCACCTGCCCCCTGCCGGACTATTTTCAGGACGTGCTGGCGCGCCTCGGCCCGCCGGTCGGCTAATCAGAAAGGAGCATTCCCATGCGCAGATCCGATCGAGAGATCACCGATTTTCAGGAGCTCATCACCGTCATGCGCGGGTGTGACGTCTGCCGCCTCGCCCTGCACGACGAGCCGTATCCCTACATCCTGCCGCTGAACTTCGGCCTGGAGGTAGACGGCGAGACTGTCCGCCTGTACTTCCACGGCGCAAACACGGGCACGAAGTACGACCTCATTGCCAAAAATCCGAATGTCGCGTTCGAGATGGACCGCGGGCACGCGCTCATCCTCGACGATGAGCACGGCAACTGCACCATGACGTACGAGAGCGTCATCGGTCAGGGCCGCATCTCGGTCGTGCCGGACGCGGACAAGGAGCGCGCGCTGCGCGTGCTCATGGCGCAGTATCGTGCGCCGGACTTTCCGTATTCGAAGGCCGTCATTCCCGCGACGACCGTCCTGTGCCTGACTGTCGAGCACATGACCGGCAAGCGCCGCGCGAAAAAGCACGGCTGAATGCACCGCACATAACGAGCAAAAGAGCCCCCGCTGGCAGTGCCTGCGGGGGCTGTTTTTGTGATCCTGCTGCAGATCAGCGGATGAAATTGGTGAACTTGCGCGCTTCCGTCTCCGGGCGCGGGACACCGGCGGCATCGCCGGCTGCAATGCACTGCAGCAGCCAGAGCAAATTGCGCGCAAGCTGGCGCATGGTCTGCAGGCCCTCCTCGTCCTGCGCGACGTCCTCCGGGCGCGCGCCGTGCACCATCGGCCAGTACTGAGAGGACACGACCGGCATATTCGAGATCATCGGGTATTTGACCAGCTGATCGAGCGCGGCCGTCGTGCCCGCGCGGCGCGCCGAGACGACACAGGCGCACGGCTTATTCGCCCAACTGCCGCCGGCATAGAACAGCCGGTCACAAAAAGCAGACATCGCGCCGGAAATCCCGGCATAGTGTACCGGGGAAGCGAGCACGAGCGCGTCCGCCGTCTCCATCGCGTCGATGGCATCGTTCACCAGCCCGCCGCGCACGCAGCGGCCGGTCGCATTGCATCCACCACAGGCGGTGCAGCCGCCCACCTGCTCGGCGCCAACGGTCAGGATCTGCGTTTCAGCGCCTGCCACCTGAAGCACCTGCTCCATCTCATGCAGCGCCATATAAGTGCAGCCACGCGGGTGCGGGCTGCCGTTGATCATGAGAATTTTCATCGTATCACCTCACGCGCAGGATAGCACAAATCGCCGCGCAGCGCAAGCGCGCACGCAATGCCCCAAAACGCCTTGCGCGGCAGCAAAACCTGCTGCCGCGCAAAGGAAAAGAAGGGACGTATGCCATGGAGTGGGGGGGAAAATGAAAGGAAGAAATGCGCATGGTGATACGGGAAACATGACGCGTCGGGCAGCCGGGCATACACAGCCGCCCGACGCGGAGAGGAACGGCTTCGCCGCTATGCGCCGCGGCGAAAGCCGGATCAGGCAGAGATCAGATGGCGCTCCAGCCGCCGTCCACGCACACGATCTGGCCGGTGGTGTAGCTGCAGGCCGGGGAGGCAAAGTAGGTGCACAGGCCGTCCATTTCGCCGGTCTCGCCGTGGCGCTCCATGGGGCAGCACTCGAGGTGCGCCTGATGGAAGAAGGGCGCGTCGATGTAGGCCGCGGTCATTTCCGTCGGGAAGTAGCCCGGGCAGATGCAGTTGACGGTGATGCCGTCGCGCGCCCAGGAGTTGCCGAGCGAGCGCGTCAGGTTGACGATGCCGCCCTTGGCCGCCGCATACGGTGCCGTGTCCACGCCCTTACGGCCGCAGACGCCGTGGATGGACGAGACCATGATGATGCGGCCGTACTGATTGGGCTTCATGGACTGGCGCACGACCTCGCGGCAGGTGAAGAACTGCCCATTGAGGTCGGTGTTGATGACGTTGAGCCAGTACTCGTCCGTGAGCGTGGCCGGGTCGCCGCCGCCCGGAATACCAGCGGCATTGACCAGAATGTCGATCTTGCCAAAATGCGCGACGACGTCGCTGACGCAGTCCGTGATGCTCTTGGAATCCTGCAGATCCATGTAATGCGGATAGACCTTGACGCCGTATTCCGCCTCGATCTCCCTGGCGTTTTCATCCAGACGATCGGTGCGGCGGGCGACGAGCGCGATGTCTGCGCCCGCGTTGGCCATTGCCTTGGCGAACTGAAGGCCGAGACCGGAGGAACCGCCGCAGCAGAACGCGACCTGGCCGGAAAGATCAAACAGATTGTTTTTCATAATAAAGCCTTCCTTTTATAAAAAATTCAGTATGGTTTAGAAGAACCAGCAGTTTTCGTAGGCGCTGAGCGTGGCATCGGCCATCGTGCCGCCCTTGTTGGCGTCGCCGACAAAGACGACCTTGTCGAACGCATCCTTGAGCTGCTGCTCGTAGCTCTTGTCGGGGCGATTACCGAGCGCCATGATGACGATATCGGCCGGGCGGGTGACGACCTCGCCGGTGTCGGTCTTTTTGAGCTCGACCGCGCCGTCGGTCACGCCGGCAATGGCGTGCTCGGTCAGGACCTCCACGCCGCTCTCGGCGAGCAGGGACAGCAGCTTGTAGCGCGCGGTGCGGTAGATCGTGACACCGACCTCCTTCTGCATCTCGACGACCGTGACCTTGTTGCTGTCGCACAGGAAGTGCGCGACCTCAAGGCCGACATGGCCGCCGCCGATGACGGCAATGTTCTTGCCCTCGAAGGAGACGCGGCCCATGAGCACGTCCTCAATATAGTAGACATTGCTGCGGTCCACACCGGGAATGTTCGGCACGATCTGATCGCCGCCGCAGGCGACGACGACGCCGTAGGGATCGAGCGCGCGCAGCGTCTCGACCGTGGCGGGTGTGTTCAGGCGCACCTCGATGTGGTACTCCTTCATCTCGGCCTTCATGGTCTCGATGAGCTCGGCCACCATACCCTTGCACGGCGCTTTCGAGGCCAGCACGGCGCTGCCGCCGAGATGGTCACGGCTCTCGAAAATGACCGGGTAATAACCGCGCTTTTTCAGCAGGAGCGCAGCCTGCATGCCGCCGGGGCCGCCGCCCACGACCGCGACCGTGCGGCCGGCGCCGGTCTTGACCAGGTTCTCGTCGCCGTAGACCGTGGCGCGGCCGGTGACGGGGTTGATGGCGCAGTGCAGGTTCTTGCCCGCGACGACGGACTTGTTGCAGTTCATGCAGCCAAGGCACTTGCGGATGAGATCCTCACGGCCGGCCATGGCCTTTTTGACCACGTCGGGATCAGCCAGCTGCATGCGGGACATGCCGACAAAGTCACTCACGCCCTCCTGCAGGAAGCGCTCGGCCGTCTCGGGGTGCTTGATGGTGTTGACGGCGATGACAGGCACATTCACGGCAGCCTTGATGGTCTTGGCCAGATTCTTTCTCCAACCCTCGGGGCTGTAGCACGGCTCGATCATGGTCGGTGCGCTGGCATACACGCCGCAGGACACATTGAAGTAATCCACATACGGCTCTAGGTATTTGGCGATCTCGGTGCAGGCAGCGAGATCGTTGCCGCCCTCGACGAAGTCATTGCCGTTGATGCGCGCGCCGACAACGAAATCACGGCTGACGGCGGCGCGGATGCCGGTGAGGATACGCACGAGGAAGCGGCAGCGGTTTTCCATGCTTCCGCCGTATTCGTCGGTGCGCTTGTTGGTGTAAGGGCTCAAAAACTGCTGCACGAGATAGCCGTGCGCCGCGTGGACCTCGACACCGTCGGCACCGGCCAGCTCGGAGTTGACCGCCGCCTGCACGTACTTCTCGACCAGGTTGTCAATGTCCTCAATGGTCATCTCGCGCGGCAGAATGGTCGCGCGGCCGACGACGGAGTTGAGCTCCACACTCGGAGCCATGGCCTGACGGCCGCCGTTGCAGGCCGGGGGCGCCTCGCGGCCGCCGTGATGCAGCTGGATGAAGATCTTTGCGCCGTGGCGATGCACCGCCTCGCAGATGAGCTGGAAGCTCTTGATCTGCCGGCTGTCATAGATGCCGAGCTGGATGGGGTTGCAATGGCCGCTGTCGGCGTCCACGGAGGTGAATTCCGGAATGATGAGGCCGCAGCCGCCCTTGGCGCGATCCTCATAGAAACGGATCTGCTCCGGCGTGGTGCAGCCGTTCCAGTCGCCCATGAGCGCGCCCATGGCCGTCATCACGACGCGGTTGCGCAGCTCGAGGTTGCCGATCTTTCCGGGCTGAAACAGTTTTTCGTACTTCATGAGGTGTTTCTTCTCTTTCTTTGGAGGATTCCGAAACCGATGCTGTCTGCTTGTGCAGGAACGACATGGGATGCGGATTCTGCCGCCGCATCCGTGCCTTTGCAAATATTTTAACCATCTGTTTTGCGAATTTCCATATGCACGAAACACCAAAAAAAGCTTGATTTTGTGCGGGACAGACAATCCCGCCGCCGTGCACAACGATCCTGCCCGACGTGGAAACGACCGCCGTTGTGTGCCGTGCACAACGACCCGCCGCCTTTTTGTCGCACAGCACAACGGCAGCGGTTGCGCCCGCACCCCTCCGTGTAGTATAATTGAGTTAAATATTTTTTTAACAATTTTAGTATATCCGAGGAGGCACGACCGTGAAATTTTCCGAACTGATCACAAAGCTGCATTCGGCCAGTCAGCCGCATATGCTCATGTACATCGACATTCGTTCCGACTGCGAACTGGCGGACGTCAACATCCTTGCCTCCGGTCAGAGCGATGTGCAGGCCGGAACGCTCTATTTTGCCGACGCGGGGCAGCTGACACCGGACACCGTACTGCCGACCAACCTGCTGTACTACGGCACGCTGCCGCCGGAGCTAGCGGACAGACTGACGAACAGCGCCATGATCGATCGCGGTGAATTTGCCGTGCTGTTTCAGACCGTAAAGGAACTGCTGAGCTACCAGCAGTCCGACCAGCAGCTCTATACACAGGTGCTGTATATGCTCTGCAACGGTGCGGAGCTGGACCGGGTGCTGACCAAAATGACCGACGTCACCGGCGACCTGTTCGTCGTGATCGACAGCACGGGAAAGCTCGTGGCCAAGACGAAAAACTTCTATGTGGACTACCCGCTGTGGATGCGGAGCATCGAGCAGGGATACTGCAGCGATATTCTAATGGAGTACATCGAGGACCGGCGGCGCAAAAACGAGTATTCCCTCTCGGACAAGCCCTTCACGCTCTTTTGCGAGCACATGCAGCGCTATCTGCTGTGCACGCGCATCGTCTACGACAATTTCATGATGGGCTACGTCATCATCGTGAGCAAGACCGGCATGTTCAGCGCGGCCGAGCAGCAGATCATCCCGCTGCTGTCCAACTCGGCAAAGGAGCGCATCGTCAAAAGCAACAACGGCAACTGGATCGATTACCGCGCCTCCCAGCTCAACAACATCTTTGCCGATATGCTCGCCGGCGCGCAGAACGTGGACATGGAGCGCCGCATGAAGCTGGCCAAGCTGAGCTTTCCGGAGCAGAAATGTCTGGCGATCATCCGGCCGGTCTATTATAAGGAGCCGGCCTACTACAAATCCCGCCTCATTCCAGATATGCAGGCCATCTTCGGCAAGACGGCCTTTTCGGTGGTCAAGAACGATCTGGTGCTGCTGCTGACAGCGGCGGACGGCGGCACCATCACGCCCGAACAGCGCGCAGCACTGGAGCAGTACACGCAGGGGCACCGGCTGATCGTCGGCATCAGCAACTGTTTTCAGGCCAACAACCAGCTTTCACTCCACTATAACATGCTGCTGCAGACCTTGCAATTGGCCAAGCAGATGCGCTCGGACCAGAAGCTCTTCTTTTTCTCGGACTACGTGTATTACGCGCTGCTCGATCAGGTCGAGGACAAAAGCCTGCTGTCCTTCATCCGGCATCCCGCGCTCGACACGCTCATCCACTACGACCGCGAAAAAAGCGCCGAGCTCTACCAGACGCTGCGCGTATTCACCAAATGCGGCTTTAACAAGGCGCACACCTCCGAGCGGCTCTTTCTGCACCGCAACACCGTCAACTACCGCATCGCACAGATCGAATCCATCTGCGGGATCGACCTTTCGACGACAGAGCTGCTGTTTTCGCTCCAGCTGTCTTTTCTGATCGACGGCTACCTCAACAACGTCGCCTTCTGACGGCGGCCGCAGCCTGAAAACCGGACCGGCAAAGCTTGCCGGTCCGGTTTTTTGCGTCAAAAACGGTTTCCGGAGCAAAATGCGGATTGGTCTCTATGACAAAATTTTGACCGGATACTGTGCACGGCAAACATTGTCGATTTCCTGTCAAGCAAATATAATGGGCACAACCGAACAAAACCGATGTGTATCCCGCAGGGACACACGAACGCAGCTCCGCAGCCGTCCGTCGCGGCGGTGCGGAGCGCTCCGGACGGCTGTCTGCCCGGCTGCCGGAGCGCAGGACCATGTCAATGATAGAAAGGAGAATCTCGATGGAAAAGACGATCGAGAATATGGATCGCAACCGCCTTGGAATCCTGATCCGCTGCCTGGTGATTTTGCTCATCACCGGCGTGACCAACTCTGCAGCCGTATTTGTTTCCCCGCTGGCAGCACACTTTAACTGGACCGCAGACGCCATCGCAAACGTCAGCACGACCATGCTGCTGTGCTGGACGCCCGGCGCTCTGATCGGCGGCACGCTCATGTCGAAGATCGGCGCAAGAAACGCCATGCTGCTCGGCGCCGTGCTGTTCCCGCTCGGCACGCTGACCAGCAGCTTCGTGCCGCAGTCGTCCCCGTGGCTGCTGTATGTGACCTTCAGCTTCCTGCAGGGTCTCGGCAACGGCCTCGCCTACACCGTGGCCACCTATGTCTCCACCGGCTGGTATCCGGACAAGCGCGGCCTCGTTTCCGGCCTGTGCATGGCCTTCACCGGTGGCTCGTCCGCCTTCCTCGCGCCGATCTGCTCGAAGCTCGTGCAGTCCACCGGCATCATCTCCACGCTGCGCATCGTCGGCCTCGTGTCCCTGGTCGTGTGCGTCGTGTGCGCGCTCGGCGTCCGTCAGGCGCCTGTCGGCTACACGCCCGCCGGCTTTGCCGGCTCCGCCTCGAGTGCGGAGACCCAGCTCGAGAGCTATAACGTGCGCCGCGCGCTCAAGACCCGTCCCATCTGGCACCTGATCGTGTGCACCGCCTTCTTCCCGACGATGTATATGATCATGTTCCCGCGCTTCTCCGTGTACATGACCGACGCCGGCTTCACGCTGAGCGCGGCCACGCTGGGCGTGTCGATCTACTTCATCGCCAATACCCTCAGCCGCCTGTTCCTCGGCGCGCTGTGCGACAAGATCAGCTACAAGCACGTCTACGGCATCTGCGGCGTACTGTGCATCCTGTCCGCCATCTGCCTGATCGCCGCGCACTCGCTGTTCATGTTCTACCTCGGCTATGCGCTGCTCGGCCTCGGCTTCGGCGCCACCAACAGCGTCTACCCCGTCACGATCAACAAGTCCTACGGCCCGGTCTACGCCGGCGGCATCTACGGCGTGGCCCTGTTCGGCTACATGATCTTCTGCACGCTCATCACGCCGCGCATCAGCGCCGCGCTCGTTGCCTCCACCGGCGGCTACACCGCCTCGTTCATCTATGGCATCGTGCTCTCGTGCGTCGCCGTTGTGTCCATGTACCTGATCCCGAAGGTGGATCGCAAGCCCCTCGATGCGGCCGAGAAGCAGGCCGAATCTGTGTAATCCCGATCGGAAGAGGTGTCAACATTGGGCGTCATCGGCTGTATCCTTGGTTTTCTGATCGTTATCTATCTCTGCTATAAAGACTGGTCGGTCTATCTGGCCACATTTGCCGGCGCGTGCGTCGTCATCGCCTGCAACACGCTGCCGTTTATCGACAGCCTCGTCGGCGACTATGTCAGCGGTATGTTCACCGCCGTCAAGAGCTTCTTCTTCATGATCCTCTTCGGCTGCCTGCAGTCGAAGATCTACACGGAGAGCGGCGCCGCCTACACCATCGCCGACACCGTCATGAACCGCCTGCTCAAGGAGAACATGAGCAATACCGGCAAAAACCTCATCGGCATGTCTGTGATCCTGGTCATCGGCACCATCCTCAACCTCGGCGGCATCATCGCCGGCGTCGTCATCGTGCTCATGTACCCGATCGCGCTGGTCATTTTCGAGCGCTGCGATATCCCGAAGAAGTTCATCCTCGGCATTCTGGGCGCGGGCTCGTTCACCTTCACGCTGACCGTGCCCGGCAGCCCGCAGGTCACGAACGTAGCCGCCATGACCGTGCTCGGCACGGCGGCCGATGTGGCACTGGTGCCCGGTCTCGTGGGCGCGGCGGCGGAGATCGCCGCGATCCTCGTCATCATGAACCTGCTCATCAACCGCGCCCGCAAACGCGGCGAGCACTTCGAGCTCCACCCGCTCGACCCGCGTTATGACAGCACAGGCAGCAAGCCGAAGCTGATCGTCGCCCTCATTCCGATGGCCGTCCTCTTCCTGCTGTTCAACATCTGGAAGCTCAACATCAACATCTGCCTGTTGTGCTCCATCGCGCTGTCTCTCGTGCTGTTCTGGCCGCAGCTGCGCCGCAGGGATCTCAAGGCCATGCTCAACAGCGGCGCCGTCGACTCCGTGCCCATGACGATGACCGTCGCCGCAATCTGCGGCTTCGCCGGCGTCATCACCAACACGGACGCGTTCCAGTCCATGATCACCGCCATCACAAGCATCAGCATCGCGCCGATCCTCATCTGCTGGGTCGTTGTGGCGCTCATGTGCATGCTCACCGGCGGCTCGTCCACCGGCCAGCTCGTCGCGCTGCCGATCATCGCGCCGAAGCTGCAGGCGCTCGGTCTGACGGCCAGCACCATCCACCGCGTGTCCGCGTTTGCGGCCACCACGCTCGACTCCATGCCCTATTCGGGCAGCA
Source organism: Clostridiales bacterium (assembly GCA_025757645.1). NCBI lineage: Bacteria > Bacillati > Bacillota > Clostridia > Eubacteriales > Clostridiales bacterium. The sequence goes on along the minus strand of CP107216.1, from coordinate 574,095 downwards.
TCCTCATGCTGCTGCCCATGTGCCACATGAAGCTCAAGGAGGTCTACCCCGCCCTGTTCGTGACGACCGTCATCGCCACGACCGTCGGTACCGCCGCCGTCACGCTCATGTGCGTCCTGTTCCCGGGTCTCGCCTGAGCCCCGTCAACTCACACCATATCACAACAGAAAGGAAGTCAAGACATGAAAGAATTCAAGAACAAAGTTGCCGCCATCACCGGCTCCGCCACCGGCATCGGCCGCGCCTTCGCTGAAGAGGCTGCCAAGCGCGGCATGCGCCTCGCCCTCATCGACATCAACACCGAGGGTCTCGAGGAGACCAAGGCCATCTGCGAGAAGGCCGGCGCGCCGAAGGTCGTCACCATCAAGACCGACGTCACAAAGTATGAAGAGGTCCGCTTCAGCATCCTGCGCGTCATGCAGGAGTACGGCCAGCTCGACCTGATGTTCGCCAACGCCGGCATCGCCACCGCCGGCTGGGTCTACAACCATCCGCCTCAGGACTGGGCCTGGGCCATGAACACGAACGTGCTCGGCCTGACCTATTACGTGCACGAGGTGCTGCCCATCTTCAAGCAGCAGGGCACGCCCTGCCACTTCCTGTTCACCGCATCCATCGCCGGCCTGATCACCGGCCTGCGCTACAATACGGCCTACCTTGCGAGCAAGCATGCCGCCGTCTGCATCGCTGAGGCCGTGCGCGACCTCGCCGAGAACGACCCCGACTACAGCATGATGGGTGTGAGCGTGTTCTGTCCCGAATATGTGCACACGAACATCCACAACAGCGAGGATCACCGCCCGGCCGACTACAGCGTCCCGTGCGACCCGTTCTACGCCACCGACAGCTACTGGGATTACCGCCGCCTGTTCGACAGCAACATCACCGTCAAGGGCATGAACCCCGCCTTCGTCGGCCCGTACCTGTTCGAGGCTGTCGAGGAGAACCACATGTACAAGGTGCCGCATATGCACACCCACGAGCAGATCCGCGCACGCCACAGACGCATCGAGTCCGACCTCGAGCGTGAGGAAGCGCTGCATGAGAAATACGCCCCGCTGCAGAAATACTGATCCGATCCCTTTCTTTTCGCAACACCCCAAAAGCCCCGCCGGTTTTCCGGCGGGGCTTTCGCGATTTCTGTCCGGTTTCTATCCCCGCTCACAGCTCCTGCAGCATGAGGGAAGATAATGTACAATAAGGTGCGCAAATTGAAAATCGCATAAAAGAAGACATAGCATGCAGGCTCTGGTAGAATGAAGTTACCACACACCATTCTGAAAGGAGACAGCAAACTATGTCCGAGAAAATTGTACAGAGGAAACGCTGACCTACTGCGATTTTCCCAGCGAGCATTGGACCCGCATCCGTACCAACAACGTGATCGAGCGGCTGAACCGTGAGATCTGCCGCCGCACCCGTGTGGTGGGGACATTCCCTGACGGGAACTCCGCCCTGATGCTGGTCTGCGCCCGACTTCGCCACGCGGCGGGCACCCAGTTGGGCTGCAAGAAATACATGAACATGAAGCACTTGGAGGCGGCTCTGGACGACGCCCCCATTGCCGGCTGACTTCATTCAGCCGGAGCCTGCAAATACATTTGCGCATAAATCTTGACGGGATCGCCGAACCTCACCTATACTCGTCTTCTACAGCAAAAAATCGGTGCAGACCTTGAATTTCTGAACATACAGGTTCAAGTATCTGCACCTTTTCAAATAATTACTTGTTCAGTGCTGCCATAATCTCTTCTTTATAAGGCATCGCCGGTGCTGTACCGAGCTTTTCGACCGCCAGTCCGCCGGTTACATTGCCGTATATAAGCGCAGCTTCAAAGCTCATTCCCGCCGCAAGCGCCGCAGTAAAGCCGCCGTTAAAGGCATCACCTGCTCCCGTTGTATCAACAACATTTACCTGAATCGGCGCACCGGTAAACTCAGACTGTGCATTTTTGGCATAATAGCCCTTGTTTCCGAGCGTGATGACAACATTCTTAACTCCCTTGCCGAGAAGAACATCTGCCGCCTTTGAGGCGCTCTCATAACCGGTAACTGCAATGCCTGTTATAATTTCTGCTTCTGTTTCGTTGGGGGTGATGTAATCTATGCCGTTCAACACCTCATCAGGCAGCTTTCTTGCCGGTGCAGGATTAAAAACAGTCGTCACACCTGCCTGCTTTGCCATATCAAGCACCTTGTAGGTAGCCTCCGGATTTGTTTCAAGCTGGCAGAGAACCGTTCCCGCTGAGGCGACAGTTTCTTTAAGCGCCTGAACCTCCTCGGGCTTGAACTCTCCGCAGGCACCGATAATTACAATGATTTCGTTCTGTCCAGTCGCTTCGTTTACGATTATCAGTGCAGCACCTGTGTCAGAATTTTTATCAACAATGATTTTTGAGGAATCGATTCCCTCTTTGTCATAGAAATTAAGTGCCAGCTTTCCGAAGTCGTCCTCACCGAGTCTGGTTACAAGTGTTACATCGCCTCCGGCTCGCTTTGCAGCTACCGCCTGGTTGGAGCCCTTTCCTCCCGGTCCGCTTTTGAAGGACACACCCATTACCGTTTCGCCCTCTGTGGGAAACTTAGGGGTTCTGCCGGTAAGGTCAGTTACATAGCTGCCAAATACTACTATCTTTTTGTTTTCCATTGCTTTTCTCCTTTTGCTGACACGCTGCAGCTATCACAATTATATCTGAATATCGAACATTTCGTAAAGGTCAAGTCTGTCAATGTGCAGAACAAGCTTGCCGTCTGAATACTCAAAGCCCATTTCCCTGCCGTCTGATACGCGGGTGATCTTTGCAGGCTTTTCCGTCCTTATGCAGATATTGAAGTCAAATACCGGCAGAACCTCATCTGCGTACTGCAGGTTGATTGCAGACAGATATTTGCCCTCTTCATCCTCCCACAGCTGATACTCAACCACATACGGCGTATCGTCTGAAGCGAAGCGCATCTCAGGCACATACTTCTTTACAAATGATGTGAATACCTTTCTGGGCTGTGTCAGGCTTGTGTTCTCAAAGGGTGCACATACCCATATTATCTTGCCCTTGCCGACCTCTGCTTCCATCATTGCAGGGTAGTCTGTTGCGATTCCGGGTGGGTCTGAGTGCATGGATGCACTCTCATTGCGCGGGTCATTCGGATCCGCTTCCACCTGAAGCTCGAGGTCTGCACATACCAGGAATGAGCTTGCCTGCAGTGAATACGGCAGCGTCAGCTTTGCAAGCACCTTGCCGTTCGTTGCTCCTTCAAGAATATACGCACTGTCGTACACTGTCAAAGGATATTTTCTGCTGTACTCACCAAACAGCGATGCCACCTCATCCTCGGGGGCAATATAGGTGATTGTTTCGTCGGTACGTCCCGTGATCTTTCCGCCGAAAATCTCCTCAACCAGAGGCTGTGCGCTGTGACCGCTGATATACGCTATGCCGCCGTCTTCGACATAAGCCTTCAGCTCAGACATATTTTCCTTGCTCATATTGGGCGCATCGCTCACGATAAGCATTTTTGCTTTGCCCCACTGCTCAGGGTGGAAGCTGGTATACACGCTGTAGGGTATATGCGCTCTCTGCAGCGTTTCGCTGACATTGATGCTGCTGTCAAGATGCGGTATTGCCCTGCTGATGTTCTTGCTCTCAGAGATGTCCATAGGCGGCATCTCCTCGTCGTACTTGCCATGCAGATTGAAGTATATGCCTATATCCGTGCAGGGCTTGCCCTTTGAGAAATACTTTTCAAATTTTGCCGCATCATCATATACATTCTTAAGGCGGCTGTACACCAACGGTTCATATGTGCCGGTCATATCCACTGCGTCAACAAATATGTTGCTGCCGTGATTGATAAATGACAGCATTGCATGGAGCTTCATCATTACCTCGGATTTAATAGTGGTATGCTCGTCAAGAGACGGCTCGCACCTTGAGGTAGTATAGTTGAACGGCAGATTGGGCGTCATATTGTAGTACATTTTGCAGGCAAAGGTCTGCTGAGAAAAACCGCCATACAAATCGCCGGAAACTGCATCGCTTGCAATCGTGGCATTCTCGGTTACGCCCATCATCCAGCTTCCCGGCATGGTGGAGTTCTGCATTTCGACAACTGCGCCGGGATTGACCATCTTGACGGAATCGTAGATGTACTGCATATAGTCCTGCAGCCACTCCTCGCGCTTGCGCTGGAAAAGCTTCCAACGTTCGTCCTTCCAATTGACAATTCTCGGCATTTCTCCGCCGACTTCCTTTTCCCATCTTGCTCTGCAATTGTCGCAGTAGCATACTGTGGGCCAGAAGGTCATATCCGCAAAAAACGCCTCATAGGGACCTACATATTCAGTGAAATCTGCAATCTGGTCTCTGCAGAACTTTTTGTAGCCCTCGCTGTTCGGGCAGCAAAGGCCGAATCTTCTGCCCTTGTCGCGCGAATAGTGGCCGTCTATGTCTTTAATTCTCCACTCGGGATGGTGGTCATATGCCCAGTTGTTATAAATCATGCTGAAGTATACATCAACATCCATTCCGCCCTTGTGCATTTCATCGTACAGCCTTTTGAATGCATCTTCATTTCCGATGAGACCCGGGTGCATTTCGCCAACCTTTGTAGGCCAGTAGGAATAGCCGTAATGGGACTGAATGTACATCATTCCCGCCTCAGCACCTGTTGAGATAATGTCCTTAGCAAGAGCCTCCGGGTCAAACTGCTTAAGGAATTCGTCTCTCGTTACATTTACATGCATATCAAGAGAGTATTTCTTATATTTATCAGAATATCTGAATGCCATGATCGCGCTCCTTTATTTTATATCTGAATATCGAACATTTCGTAAGCACATACTTCTTTACAAATGATGGTGTGTCGTGGCTTCATTCTGCCAAAGCCTGTAAGCTATGTCTTTTTATGCTCTTTTCAATTTGCGCATGTTTTTGAAAGAGCCTAATTGAACTCAATTAGGCTCTTTTCATTAATTCTTTTCTTCTTGCTTTTCTTTCAAAGAATCCGCTGATACGCTTGTTGTTCAGCGCAATACCCATTACGATTATGAGCATAACACCCAGCACAACATCCTGCATCTTGCTCGGGACACCCAGAGCAATCAATGCATTGAACATCATGGAAAGGGTGAACTGGCTTATGAATACACCAAGCGTCAGATTGCACCATTCCTGAATTGCAAATGCAATCAGCACGCCCATAAGAGGCTGGAATATCATCGAGATACTCCTCAGGGAAGAAACCGTGGTAATGCTGTTTGCATAAGAAATCTGCAGGATTGCGGTAATGCCGATAAAGATACCGGCAAGCACAAAGGTCATATACTTGGTATTCATTGCATTGACGCCAAGTGCGTTGGCGAGAAGCTCCTCATTACCTACCGCGCGAATGTGGCAGGCAATGCAGGTTTTATTGTATATGTAATAGAACAAGAGTGCGCTTGCTCCCAATATAATCAAACTATAGGGGAATTTGCCGATAATGCCGACATCAGCGGGAATTGTCTTGCTGACGCCGAGACCGATTTTCTGTGCAAGTATCTCGTAGATGAGCAGCAGGCCCAGAGATACAATGAGACAGGGAATCTTCAGCAGCTTGTACACAGTGCCGTTAATTACACCCAGCACAACGCCAACGGCTATGCAGCCGATGATGAGGCCGGGAATTCCCATTGTGTTTCCGAGAGAACCTCCTATCATTGCAGCAATGATCATAGCAGATGCGCAGCTGAGATCGAACATACCAATTGCGTTGGTAAAGCACATTGCATATCCCAGAGTTGTAGGGATAATGGCTTGAGACAGAACAATCTTCAGAGAATGGAAGCCGTAATTATCTATGCAGGCAGTCAGAATTAAAAAGATGACCACCGGTACGGCAAGTACGATAAATATATTGTTCTTTTTTTCCTTCATAACAGTAAACCTTTAACAACGATTATTGTCAGTAATAATGCAGCTGCTGCATTACTTTTCATAAGGGGAAAACGTGCGTCATTCATAACACATATAAAGCAAAAACGCAGAGATGGGTGACGGTTTTTTCAGTGCCGGGGGGAGAATAAACCTCCCCCCGGAATTTGTGTGGTGTTAAGTTCAGGCTAATTGAACACAATTACTTTGCAAAGGGAACATATTCAACGCCGTTGGGTCCCTTTACGGGTGCTGCGAGGTCTGCATGTGCAGCATAAATGTCGGCGAGGTTGAATGCATTACCCCAAGCGATGATGTCTTCACCGGTTACATCGGGATTGTAGGTGATGAACAGGTTCTGCAGCTCTTCAAAGGTGTAAGTAGGAAGTGCTCCTTCGCAGAACTTGCTGTAATCCTTGAACTCTTCAGCGGAGCCGACTGCACCGAAGGAGATGGGAACATCCCATGCCTGTCCACCGAGGCGGCCGCCATTGAGGATTGCGTTCATCTCGAGCATACCGCAGGCAATCTGAACGGGGATGTAAATACCGCCCTGTGCGCAAATGATTCTATCCTTCTCGAAGCAGGTGTCGAGTCCGGTCAGGAAGTCAATAACGCTGATCTTGATGTGGTTGTCGGGGTCGTACTGCTCAAGCGCGGAGAGCGTGCCGTCGAGGATGTTCATGCCCATGGAGCAAGCGATGTAAACACCGTCGAGGTCGGGATTTGCAACGATGAAGCTTTCAACTGCCTGTGCTGCGTCAGCTGCCTGCTGGAGGTCTCTTGCCTCAGCAACAACTTGCATGCCGTACTCGTCAAGCGCCTTCTGCATGCCCTTTTCACGAAGTGCTGCGCAGGAGCTGCTCTTGTCCAAAGAGATGAGGCCGATCTTCTTCATGCCTGCTTCGCCCATTGCCTTAACTGCTGCATAGCCTGCGTTCAGGTCGGACTGAACTGCGGTGCCGCAGAAGTAGGGAGATGCGTATACAACATCACGTACCTCGGGGTCGAGGATGTCGCGCCATGCAACTGCCCAGTAAACCTTGTTCTCTTCGCAAAGCTTTGCAACCTTGATGAGCATAGTGTCGTTGCAGGGGCAGATGGTGATCATATTGCAGCCTGCAGAGATAAGTTTCTCAACGCTGGAAATCATATGATCGGGGTCGGTCAGGTCGTCAGCTTCTGCAACTGCGGTGCCGCCGTTGGGGAAGTTGCCGCACAGGTAAACCATGTTCTCAAGGTAGGAATACTGTGCAGGGTTTGCGGTGTTTTCCATGGGGATGCCGAGCTTGAACTCGGGAAGTTTTGCTGCGGGATCTTTCCCCTCAGCGCCTTGCTGGCCGCATGCACAAAGTGCAAACACCATAACTGCCGCCAGCAAGAGGGCGATGACTTTCTTCATATTTTTTCTCCTTTTTCTTTTCATTACTCTGCCGGTAATGAGAATTACAAAATTCACTTGATTACCTCTACGCTCTTTCTTTCAAATGTAAGCGCAATTACAATAAGGAATATAAATCCCTTGATAAGTTGCTGAGTCAGTGTCTCAACGCCCCACAGGGTCATACCATTTGCAAGTGCCGCCATCGTGATGCTGCCGATTACCGCACTTCTGAACTTAACGGACGAGCCGCCTGTGATCAGCACGCCGCCGAGCATCAGCGCCTGCAGCGCATTGAATTCCAAATTGCTTGCCGTGCCGATATTAGCAGCACCGGAGCGGATGAGGAAGAAGAATGCAACAAGACCGGAGGCCAAACCCGTGAACACATAGCTTCCGTACTGAACGAGCTTTACTCTTACGCCGGACTGTCTGCAGACTTCCAGCCTTGAGCCTATTGCGCGGCAATGCTTGCCGAACATGGTGTACTTAAACAGTATGAAGCTAATAATACCGAATACCAGCGCAACTGTGATTTTAAGCTGCTGAGAATCGAGCATCATCATCTTGATGGGTATGGACTGAACACCCGACTGGAGCAGCAATTCAACAAAGCCCTTCAGGATGAAGGACATTGCTATTGTAGCAATAAACGAGTCAATTCTAAACTCCGTAACAATCAAGCCGTTCAGCAGGCCGCACAGCAGTCCGACCAGCAGCGCAACCGGCAGGACCAAATTGCCGCTTATAGATGATGCGTGTGCCGCAAGTGCCGCCGCAAGTGCCACAACGCCGCCCAGGGACATATCGTTTTTGCCCTGCGCCATAACAAAAATCAATGCGTATGTAACAATCAGAAGGCTGAAAGCCTCGTTGAACAGCGTGTTGAAGTTTGTCTTTGTAAATACTTTTCCGCCGCTGACCGCATTGAAGAATACCAACACTAATATGAGGCCTAATACGGGAATAATGTCAGACAGGTGCGCCTTGATCCAGCTTTTTGCCCCGCCGTTTTCATGCTTTTTTATATCCGTTTTCATTAGAAAGCACCTATCACCTATATCATGTAATTAATAATATCTCTGTCGGACAACTCTTTGCTTCTCTGAAACTCTTTTGTGATTTTGCCGTCCTTCATGATAAGCAGTCTGTCGCTCATACCTATCAGCTCAGGCAGCTCCTCGGAAATCAGTATTATGGTCCTGCCGTCCGCTTTCATTTTTTCCATGATGCGGTAAATCTCCGCTTTAACGCCGATGTCTATGCCTCTGGTGGGACAGTCCATTATCAGAACGGAGGCATCGAAGCCCACCCATTTCGCAATAACGACCTTCTGCTTATTGCCGCCGGACAGATGCATACAAAGCTGTTCCATTCCGCTGGTTTTGATTTCGAGCGTATTTATGTAGGAATTCGTAAACTCCTTCTCTCTCTTATCCGTGATGAATATGCCCTTCTGCAGCTTACTCAGGGACGGAAGGCAGATGTTATCACGAATGCTTGCTGCTGTGAGAATTGCTTCTTTGTCGCGGTCCTTGGAAATGTAGCCGATGCCCAGCTTCATTGCATCAGTCGGATTTTTGAACTCAACGCCGCCATGATACCTGGTAACGCCGATCGTACGCGGTTCAAGACCGAATATCAGCTTGCCCAACTCGTGCATACCGCACTCGTTCAGGCCGCCTATGCCGAGTATCTCGCCCTTATACGCATCGAACGAGACATCGGTAACAATTCCCTGCGTAATATGCTCAACCGAGAGGACAACCTCGTCCTCGTGGCTCGGCTTGAAATCCTCGCGATAGTAGGCTCCGACCATTTCTCTGCCAACCATCAGCTGCTTGATCAGATCGGCATTGAATTTCTCCTTCGGCACCTCGTCAATGTAAATGCCGTCTCTGAAAACCGTCAGATAGTCGCATTTTTCCATAAGCTCATCTATGTCATGTGAGATGAAGATTACGGACTTGCCCTCTGACTTCATCTTTTCCATCAAGCCGTAGAGAATATCGCGGCCGTTCTTGGAAAGTGCGCTGGTCGTCTCATCTATTATCAGAACCTTTGGGTCTGAATACATTGCTCTTGCTATCTCTACAAGCTTTCTGTCCTCAAAGGAAAGTCTGCCGCAGGTCATTCTGGCGTCAATGTGCTGCATCTGAAGCTCATCAAGAATCTTCTGTGCGGCATTCGCCATTTTTTTCGTATCCAGCCTGATGCCGTTATGAAACTGCTTTTCTTTTCCGATGAATATGTTTTCCGCAACGGTTGTGCTCGCAAAGGTCCCCTGCTCCTGAACAATCATGCAAACGCCCTTAGCTGCTGCGTCAATCATATTCTTAGGGCAATACGGCTCACCATCCAGGAAGAGTTCACCTGAATCATAGGGATAAATGCCCGAAACGATTGAACACATCGTGCTCTTGCCTGAGCCGTTCTCGCCCATCAGGCCGTGGATTTCGCCGGGCCTCAGGCAAAAGTGAACATCATTCAATGCCACAGTAGGCGGGAAAGTCTTAATTATGTTTTTAGCTTCAAGAAGAAAACGGGTACTCATCAGTTATCACCATCAACAAATTATTCGTTGAGAAGCTTTATGCCCGAGCTTGTGCCGAGTCTGTCTGCACCGGCCTCAAGGAGTGCAAAAAGGTCTGCCTTGGTCTTCATACCGCCTGCTGCCTTTACTTTTACATAAGGTGCAACATTGGCCTTCAAAAGCTTTACATCCTCCAGCGTTGCGCCACCGGTGCCAAATCCGGTTGAGGTCTTAATATAGTCGGCCTTTGCATCCGAAACGCACTTGCAAAGTGCGATTTTTTCCTCGTCAGTCAGATAGCAGGTCTCAATGATAACCTTCAGAATCTTGTCCCCGCACGCCGCTTTGACGGCCTTGATCTCTTCGGTAACAGCATCAAACTTATGCTCCTTTGCCCAGCCGATGTTGATTACCATATCGATTTCATTTGCGCCGTCTTCAATTGCCTGCTTTGCCTCTGCAACCTTGATTGAAGTGGTGGAATATCCGAGGGGAAAGCCAATTACGGTGCATATATTGACATCCTTATATTTGTTGTGAATGTAATTTACAAAGCTTGCCGGAATGCATATAGATGCAGTGCCGTATTTCAGCGCCTCCTCTGCAATGGCTTCAATCTGCTCTGTTGTGCTAAACGCCTTGAGGAGCGTATGGTCAATGTGTCCGTATACTTCTTCTTTCTTCAATGTTATATATCCTTTCAGCTTTTGTGAAAATATTTATTTATCACAAGTTTTGTTCATCCTGTAACATATGTTAACATAAAGAAAAATTTGCGTCAATATTTCAAAACTTTTTTGTGAATAGTTCATAATATCCATCTCTTTGTTTGTATAAAACCAACACTTTTTTAACATCCGCTCTTTTTAGCTGTTAATCGGCAGCAATTGTTAACACATTTTGTTGACATGTTAACATTTTGCTTTGCTGTATAACAAAAGTCATTTATCTGATTGCCAATACGCACATTTTCTCAGAATAATGCGAAATTCGGCGCATTTCAGATGAAATATCCGGCTTATAATCGTATTACCGCGCCTCTGTATCCCAGCAAATCTGCAAATTTTGTTAAAACCAAGGTGCATTTCCCCTTTGTTGCTATTGAATTTTCTCTGTCGCTGTGATAAATTTGTTATAAATTAAAAATATTACGAGCATTTTGTTAAATACCGTTCAGAAAAGGAGAAGGCTTATATGAAGAACAAGCCCGAGCGTATCAGCTGTATTCTCTCCATCCTGGCAAACAGAGTAGGTGAATCCATAAGCGCGCTTGCCTCGGAAATCGGAGTCTCGGATATGACCATACGCCGAGACTTGCACGAGCTGTCCGCGCAGGGATATACCACCGTTATCAATGGCGTTGCAATTCTGAATGATAACCAGGATGGCTCGAAGATAAAGAAGGACTATTTCATTCACGACGAGAGACAGAGCATGTCCGGCAGCAAGGAGGCAATCGGTCTGGAGGCCTGCAAGCTCATTGAGCCGAATGATATCGTTCTGATAGATACGGGTTCCACCACAGAGTGTATGCTCAAGCACTTAAATCTGGACTTTCCCATCACGGTAGTGGGCTACACTCTGAACACTATGGTTGCCTGCCAGAACAGAAGCAACATCTCTCTCATTTGCGGCGGCGGATTTTACCACAGGAACACCGAGCTTTTCGATTCTCCCGAAGGAGTCGCGCTTATATCCAGACTGAATATCAACAAGTGCTTTATGGCAGCAGCTGGAGTAACTTCAAAAGGAAACCTTTCATGCATCGAGCCGTATGAATTTATGTACAAGAAGGCGGCTATCAACTCATCATCCACAAGAATTCTACTGGTCGACTCATCGAAGTTCGGCAAAATGCGTCCCTGCATGTTCTCAAATCTTTCAGATTTCGACATGGTAATTACAGACAGCGATATAGGCGGAAACTGGATTAGCCTCTTTGAGCAAAGCAATCTGAAGTACATAATCGTCTGATGCGTGCTATTATCTGTTTTGCGCATCCTTAGCACCGCTTCATCTATTACAACAAGAATTCAACAGGCTCAGAGTCGGAATTTCGACTCTGGGCCTGCTATATCTTTGACCCGCAGGTGTTGGGTGTTCAAATTCTCTCGGGGGGCATTTGCGCCTGTCAGGTCTTGCTTTCGGTCTTGGCGGTGTCCGTCCCGGCAAGAAGCTCGTCCGGTAATGTCATAAGCCCCTATCCACTCAAAGCCTTTGTCGTCTCCCAGAGAAAAGGCTAGGGACTGTCCGGGCGGCGAAGGGAGCTTTTCTCATGGATAAGCACCCTCGTTGTCGGACTGTCTTTCAGCTCGGCAATAAACAGCAGACTGCGGATTACCGCCGCCTGTTCGACAGCAACATCACCGTCAAGGGCATGAACCCCGCCTTCGTCGGCCCGTACCTGTTCAAGGCTGTCGAGGAGAACCACATGTACAAGGTGCCGCATATGCACACCCACGAGCAGATCCGCGCACGCCACAGACGCATCGAGTCCGACCTCGAGCGCGAGGAAGCGCTGCACGAGAAATACGCCCCGCTGCAGAAATACTGATCCGATTCCTTTCTTTTCGCAGCACCCCAAAAGCCCCGCCGGTTTTCCGGCGGGGCTTTCGCGATTTCTGTCCGATTTCTACCCCTGCTCACAGCTCCTGCAGCATGAGGGAAAACGCCTCCCGGAACGTGAGCCGGCTGCGCACGGTGAGCTGCACATCCGGCGCGCCGTCCACCGTGACGGCGTAGAGCGTCTGCGGCGGCAGATTCGTAAAGATGCACGACCGGTGCCTTGCGTCGAGCGTTGCGACCATGGTATTTTCGCGCGTCTCGCGCACCTGCCAGAGCCGCACCGTCACGGGCGCATCCGGCAGCGCATCCGCCGAGACGACGAGCCGCGCCGTTCCGGTCGCAAACACATGCTCGCCGACCTCCTCCGCCGTGCCGCTGACCTCACGCGCGACAAGATCGGTCGCACCGGCCGGGAGCGCGGCGGACACAGCGCCGCCCGGCTGGCCGAGGATCACGAAGGTCTTGCCGATGAACACAAGAAGCACGGCCAGCAGCACGCCCAGCACCGCGCAGAGCGCGCGCAGGCAGCGCTTGCGGCGGCGCATTTTTCGCGCCAGAGCGCGTGCGATCCCGTCCGTACCGGGATCCTCCGCCGCGGGCGCAGCGGGCGTCAGGTCGCGCCGCAGCTGCGCATATTGCGCCCGGCAGGCCGGGCAGGCGTCCATGTGCGCCTCGAGCGCCGCACGGCTGTCGGCGCTGCAGCAGCCGTCCAGATAGAGCGGCAGCAGATCCGCAGCCATGCCGCAGGTAATCGGGTTCATGTCGATCCCTCCATTCGTTCGATGATTTTGTTTTTGGCGCGAAAGTACGTGACCTTCGCCCACGATTCGGACTTGCCGAAGATGTCCGCAATGTCGCGGAAGCTCAGCTCGCCGAGCGTGCGCAGCAAAAACACTTCCTTATACTGCGCGCCCAGCTCGTGCACGTAGCGGTAGATCTGCCGCGCCTGCTCGCGGTCAAGAAAGCGCTCGACGAAGTCCGTCTCCGCCGGCAGGGGCTCAAGCGCGTCCGCGCCGACCGTGCGCGCGCTGCGCCGGCAGTCCTTGAGGTATGCGTTTTTCGCAATGGCGCACAGCCACGTCTCAAGCTTGCTGTCGCCGCGAAACGAATCAAAATGGGTGTAGGCGCGGTAAAAGGTCTCCGCCGTGAGCTCTTCGGCGACGGCCGCATCTCCGCACAGGGAGCGCAGGTAACGGAACACGAGCGGACTGTAGGTTGTAAATATGACGTCGAACGTGTCCATCCTTGCCCCTCCCATCTTGATGTTCTGTCTATAAGAGTCCGCTGCATGCAAAAGGTTACAGCGGATCTGCATTTTTCTTCTGCCGTGTCTGAAATCCCACGGCAGGGCCATTGTATCACAGCAGCGCGGAAAACGGTGCAAATATAGCAAAAGACCGCAGTCAAATGACTGCGGTCTTCTGTGTTGGCATTGACCTATCTTCCCGGTCCGTCTCCAGACAAGTATTGTCGGCACTGGTGAGCTTAACTTCCGTGTTCGGAATGGGAACGGGTGAACCCTCACCGTTAAAAACACCAACTATGAACCCTCGTGGCACACCACAAGGGTGGTACACCATCAGGGACTCGAACCCTGGACACCCTGATTAAGAGTCAGGTGCTCTACCAGCTGAGCTAATGGTGCTCAAGGTTTGTCTGCACCTTCAAAACCGAACAGAGGATGAAGAATTCACAAGGCGGTTTGCCTGCAATGTTCTTGTAGGTCAAGCCCTCGGGTTATTAGTATCGGTCAGCTCAATGCATTACTGCACTTACACTTCCGACCTATCAACGACATAGTCTCTGTCGTCCCTTACTCCTAATGGATGGGAGATCTTATCTTAGGGGGAGTTTCACACTTAGATGCTTTCAGCGTTTATCTCGTCCAGACGTAGCTACCCAGCTGTGCCGTTGGCACGACAACTGGTGCACCAGAGGTCTGTCCATCCCGGTCCTCTCGTACTAAGGACAGCTCCCTTCAAATCTCCTGCGCCCGCAACAGATAGGGACCGAACTGTCTCACGACGTTCTGAACCCAGCTCGCGTGCCACTTTAATCGGCGAACAGCCGAACCCTTGGGACCGAATACAGCCCCAGGATGTGACGAGCCGACATCGAGGTGCCAAACCTCCCCGTCGCTGTGGACGCTTGGGGGAGATCAGCCTGTTATCCCCAGGGTAGCTTTTATCCGTTGAGCGATGGCATTTCCACTCACATACCACCGGATCACTAACTCCTACTTTCGTACCTGCTCGACCCGTCGGTCTCGCAGTCAAGTTGGCTTATGCGTTTGCACTCTATGCACGATTTCCGTCCGTGCTGAGCCAACCTTTGAGCGCCTCCGTTACGCTTTTGGAGGCGACCGCCCCAGTCAAACTGCCCACCTAACAGTGTCCCCCGACCAGATTCATGGCCGCAGGTTAGAAAACCAGCAATACAAGGGTGGTATTCCAAGGTTGCCTCCATCCGAGCTGACGCCCGGGTTTCGCTGGCTCCCACCTATCCTGTACATGCATTACCGATCTTCAGTATTAGGCTACAGTAAAGCTCCATGGGGTCTTTCCGTCTAGTTGCGGGTAACTGGCATCTTCACCAGTACTACAATTTCGCCGGGCGGGCTGTTGAGACAGTGCCCAAATCATTACGCCATTCGTGCGGGTCAGAACTTACCTGACAAGGAATTTCGCTACCTTAGGACCGTTATAGTTACGGCCGCCGTTTACCGGGGCTTCAATTCGAACCTTCGCTTGCGCTAAGCTCTCCTCTTAACCTTCCGGCACCGGGCAGGCGTCAGCCCCTATACGTCATCTTTCGATTTAGCAGAGACCTGTGTTTTTGGTAAACAGTTGCTTGGGCCTATTCACTGCGGCCTCCCGTAGGAGGCTCCCCTTATCCCGAAGTTACGGGGTCAATTTGCCGAGTTCCTTAACAACCCTTCTCCCGTTGGCCTTAGGATTCTCTCCTCATCTACCTGTGTCGGTTTGCGGTACGGGCGCCTAATCAATACACACAGCTTTTCTCGCCACAGAGCATCTCCGACTTCCCTACTGATGTTCGGTCCCTTGCGCCCGGGTCAACCAACGCCCGGGTTCGGATATCTCTATGTGTCCCTGTGCTTAACAATTTCGGCGGCTACGGAATTTCAACCGTATGTGCATCGACTACGCCTTTCGGCCTCGCCTTAGCTCCCGGCTTACCTTGGGCGGACGAACCTTCCCCAAGAAACCTTAGATTTTCGGCCATTATGATTCCCACATAATTCTCGCTACTCATTCCGGCATTCTCACTCGTGTACTGTCCACATGTGCTCTCGCTCATGCTTCTCCCTATACACGACGCTCCCCTACCATGTCCTTAGACATCCCAAGCTTCGGTTGGACGCTTAGCCCCGTTATATTTTCCGCGCAGGGTCACTCGACCAGTGAGCTATTACGCACTCTTTTAATGAGTGGCTGCCTCTAAGCCAACATCCTGGTTGTTTTTGCAACCCCACATCGTTTTCCACTTAGCGTTCATTTGGGACCTTAGCTGTGGGTCTGGGCTGTTTCCCTCTTGACAATGAAACTTATCTCACACTGTCTGACTGCTGTGCACCATTTATCCGGCATTCGAAGTTTGATAAGGTTCAGTAAGCTCATCGCCCCTTAGCCAATTCAGTGCTCTACCTCCGGTAAACTAACACAACGCTAGCCCTAAAGCTATTTCGGGGAGAACCAGCTATCTCCGAGTTCGATTGGAATTTCTCCGCTATCCACAAGTCATCCCCGGTCATTGCAACGAACGTGGGTTCGGTCCTCCATTGGCTTTTACACCAACTTCAACCTGCTCATGGATAGGTCACCCGGTTTCAGGTCTATGGCCACTGACTCGACGCCCTATTAAGACTCGGTTTCCCTTCGGCTCCACAACTGAATTGCTTAACCTCGCCAGTGACTATAACTCGCCGGACCATTCTACAAAAGGTACGCCATCACACTTTAACGTGCTCTGACTGCTTGTAAGCACAAGGTTTCAGGTACTATTTCACTCCCCTCCCGGGGTTCTTTTCACCTTTCCCTCACGGTACTGCTTCTCTATCGGTCATCAGGTAGTATTTAGGCTTGGAAGGTGGTCCTCCCATGTTCCCACCGGGTTTCACGTGTCCGGCGGTACTCTGGATACTCGCTGTCAGTCTTCTCTTTCGTCTACGGGACTCTCACCCTCT